>JAFAPR010000243.1 GCA_019247075.1 Solirubrobacterales bacterium | reverse complement strand
CAGTTGATGCTCGCCCTGTACCGCTCCGGGCGGCAGGCCGAGGCGCTGGCGGCCTACCGCCAGGCAAGTGAGCTGCTGCGTGGCGAGCTTGGACTCGCGCCCAGCCCGGCGCTTCAGGAGCTCGAGTCGATGATCTTGCACCACGATGCCGCGCTGCAAGAGTGGGACGGACGCCAGGCGGAGAGCGGTCCGGTCCTGTGTCCGTTCAAAGGCCTGGCCCCATTCGAGGCCTCCGACGCCGACGTCTTCTGTGGCCGCGGGCGACTCGTCTCGGAGCTGATCGCACGGCTGGCGGAGTGGCCGCTGGTGGGCGTACTTGGCCCCTCGGGCATCGGGAAGTCTTCATTGCTTCGCGCCGGGTTGCTGCCGGCGCTGCGGGCCGGGTCCCTGCCGGGAAGCGGACGGTGGCGGCAGGTCCTCCTGCGCCCCGGGCGGCATCCCTGTGAGGCGCTGACCCTGGCCCTCGGCGGGGAGCTCGAGCAGGCGGTCGGCGGGCTTGGCCCGCGTGAGCGGCTCGTGATCGCCGTCGACCAGCTCGAAGAGATCTTCACGGCCTGTGATGGAGAACGCGAGCGCTTCGCATTTCTCCAGCGGCTCGCGACCGGCGCCGGCGATCAGGAGCGGCGGGTCGTCGTCGTGTGCGCCTTGCGGGCCGATTTCTACGGCCGAGTCGGCACCTATCCCGAATTTGCCGAGCTGCTCACTCGCAGCCACGCGCTCGTAGGCCCGATGGAGAGAGAAGAGCTCCGCGAGGTGATCGAGAGGCCGGCGTCAGGGGCCGGGCTCGAAGTCGAGCCGCAGCTCGTCGACGCACTCCTCGAGGAGGTCCTCGAGCAGCCAGGTGGGCTGCCGCTGCTGTCGACCACGCTGCTCGAGCTCTGGCAGGCAAGCAACGGGCGCGTGCTGCGCCTCGAGGACTACCGGGCGAAAGGCGGCGTGAGCGGCGCGGTCGCGCGCATCGCCGAGACCGCGTTCACGAACCTCTCGCAGCGCGAGCAGCGAGTGGCCCGCACGGTGCTCCTACGACTCACCGACGGAGACGAAGGGTCGCCCGCGCGCCGGTCAGTGCCGCTGCTGGAACTCGAGCGGATCGACGGCGCTCAGCGGGTCCTGGAGGCGATGACCGACGCCCGTCTGCTCACCGTAGGGGCAGGCGTAGTCGAGCTCTCGCACGAGGCGCTCTTGCGCGAGTGGCCGCGCTACCGCGGCTGGCTCGAGGAGGATCGTGTGGGGCGCCGCCTACACACCCACTTGCGAGCCGCCGCCGGTGAATGGGAGGCCCGCGGCCGCGACCCTGCGGACCTCTACCGCGGAGCGAGACTGGCCGCCGCGCTCGACTGGCGCGCGCAGCACCGCGACGAACTCGACCGGCTCGAGCGCGAATTTGTCGCGGCGAGCCAGTTCGAGGCGGACCGTGCGGCCCAGCGCCAGCGGTCTGCGAACCGGCGCCTGCGGGCGCTGCTGATCGGCACCGCGATCCTGCTGGTGATCGCTGTCGTAGCCGGCATCGCTGCCCTCGTCGGCGAGCATCAGGCGAGCACCGACGCTCGCCTGATGGCGGCCGAGGCACGCGCGGCGGTGGGGCGCCAGCTCGGCGCGGAAGCCCTGAGCGAGCCGCGCCTGGACGTGGCCGCGCTGCTCGCGCGCGAGGCCGTCGCGCTCGATCGCTCACCGCAGACGGAAGGGACGCTGCTGACGACGTTGCTGCGCAGTCCAGCGGTCTTCGGAACCTTTCCCCTGCCGACAACCTCAACGCCGCGGGTGGCCGTCAGCCCCGACGGTAAGACCTTGGCGGTCACGGACACGGCCGCCAACGAGGTGTGGTTCTACGACGCCCGCACCCGCCGCCGGCGTGGCCCCACCCTGACCGGCTTCTTCGGCGACCAGCCGGTTGCGTACTCCAGCGACGGGTCGCTGCTTGCCTACCCCGCCGGTGCGTTCCTGGTCGTCCGCGACGCACGCACGCTCGCGTTGCGCGCCCGCCTGGAGCTCGGCCCGTCGTTCACCCACGAGGTGACCTCCGACATACCCGAGGGCAGCATCTTGATCGCGCCCGACCGGCGCATGGTCTACTACGCGTTCTGGCTGACGGGCGCGGCCGGCCAGCCGGGCGCGGCGTACCTCGACCGGTGGACGCTGCCCGGGGGCAGGCGGCTGCCCTCGGTCGCGATCGGCTCCGGGCCGCTGCTCGCCTTGCGCCTGAGTGACGCCGGCACGCGCCTGGTGAGCGTCTCCGCTCGCGAGATCCGCACCTACGACGCGCGCACGCTGAGGCTTGTTCGCGCCACGCCGATCAGGCCAGCTCCCGTGCTGCCTTCCGCCGCCGCGATCAGTCCCCACGACCGCACGATCGCTGTCGGGTCCAAGAACGGGTCGGTGTCGTTCGTCAACGCTGCCACCGGCGCCGCTAGACGGGGTGTCGGAGGCCACGCCGGCACGGTCGCGAGCGTCCTCTTCACCCCGAGCGGTAGCCAAGTCGTCACGGTCGGCGACGACAACAAGGTGATCGTCTGGGACCCCGCCAGCGCCACCGCCGCGGCGGCGCTGCCCGGCCTCGCGGGGCGGGTGCAGGGCGCGCAGATCAGCCCCGACGGTTCCACCTTGTACACGACGGCGCTCGGCGGCGAGATGCTGGCGTGGGACCTCACGGGCAGGCGAAGCTTCGGGCACAGCGCTCGGCTCGGCGGCCGGTGGGCTTGCTGCACCGCGCTGGCCCCGGAAACCCCGCCGCTGGCGGTCTCTCCGGACGGCGCCCGCTTTGCCGTGCCCGTGGCTACCTCAACCGTGGGCGTGTTCTCGACTGCCACGCTTCAGCGCCATGCAACGTTTACGATTTCGCCGCGGGGAGACCCCATCACGGCGCTCGCGTGGTCGCCTACCGGCACGGCGCTCGCGGTGGGCGCGTACGGCGGCCTCGTGCAGCTGTGGGCCGTCACGGCCGCGCCCGGGCTTCGGCGCTCCCTGTCGGGGCTGGAGCCGACGATCGGAACGCACGAGGCGATCCAGTCGCTCGCGTTCTCCCCCGACGGCACCATCCTCGCCGCGACGGCCAAGAGCCAGGCACGTCCGATCGGACCTACCTCCGCGGTTCCTTTCGGCACGATGGCCACCTGGCGGGTGCGGACCGGCGGGCTGATCGGAGAGCCCAGCGACCTCGGGGCCGGCAACGGCTTGAGCGGCTCGGACGTCGCCACGTTCTCGCGCGACGGCAAACTGCTGGCGGCGACGCTGCCTGCCGGCGGCGTCCGCATCTTCGATCCCTACACGGGGAACGTCATGCGCGATCTCAGCGCCCCCGGCGGCCAAGCTACCTCCCTGGCATTTGCCGGCGACCAAACGCTCGCCGCGGGCACCCTCGGCGGCACCGTTGACACCTGGAATGCCGCCACCGGTCGGCGCATCGCAGAGCCGCTACTCGCGGTCCAGGCGCCAATCAGCGCCGTGGCATTCGATGGCAGCGGCCGCCGCTTGGCGACGGCCGGCTACCAGGATGGGACCGTCAAGCTGTGGTTCGCCAAGACGCTCCAGCAAGAAGGCCCAGGCCTCGGCGCAGATCCCGGTGCCACGGCCACCGTAGCCTTCGCGCCCGGCTCCGGAGAGCTCCTCGCGACGGACAGCGACAGCCACGTCTTTGCATGGCCGACGTCGCTCGAGGCGTGGGAGAAGCGCGCCTGCTCGCTGGCAGGGCGCAACCTGACGCGTGCCCAATGGGCGCAGTACGTCGCCGGGTCCCGATACACCAGCGTTTGCCGGTAAGCCTGAGATGCGCTGTCGGGCTCTCGAATCACCGCACACCGTGAAGATGGGAGGCAGTCATGTACTCGTGGGCCGTCGGACGCGTCGTCAGATTCCTCTACGAGAAGGTGAGCGCCGGCGATTTGCGCCTGCCGTTGCTCGGCCTGGCGAAGGATGCCCGCTTCGTCTTTCCCGGTAGCAGCTCATTTGGAGGCGAGCGACGGGGCAAGCCAGCGATCGCGGCCTGGATGCGGCGCTTCGCGTCGCTGCGGCCGGAGTTCATCGTGGAGGACGTGGCGGTCGCGGGCCCCCCGTGGAACATGCGCGTATTCCTGCGCTTCCGCGATCGAATCGTCGCTTCGAACGGATACCTCTATGAGAACGCGGGGATGGAGTACATCGGGATCAGGTGGGGACTGATCCGCGAGATCCGCGTCCACCTGGACACCGAAAAGGTCGCGGCGCTCGATGTTCAACTCGGTCCCGCGGGCGAGGTCGAGCCTCGCGACGCGGTCCGCGAAGTTATCTGAATGACGACCTTGCCGCGCGCGTTGCCGGCCATGGCGCGCGCGAACGCCTCGCGGGCGTCGGCGAGCGCGAAGACCTCGCCCACCAGCGGTCGGACGTGTCCGGCGTCGATCAGCGTCGTGAGCCTGATGAGCTGCTCACGGTCGGGCTCGACCACGAAGAAAACCGCCCTGATCGCCGGGTTCTCCAGCACGTCCGGCGGGGGCTGCTCGGCGACCGAGACGAGCCGACCAGCTTGGCGCAGCACGGCCGGTGAGCGCTGCAGGCGGTCACCGCCGACGGTATCGAAGACAAGATCGACGGGCTCGACCGCGTCCTCGAACCGCGTGGTGGTGTGATCGATGACCTCGTCGGCTCCGAGCTCACGAGCTAGGTGGAGACCCCGCGGCGATGCGGTCCCGATCACGTGGGCGCCATGGTGGTGGGCGAGCTGAACCGCGAACTGGCCCACGCCCCCGGCGGCGCCGTGGATCAGTACCCGCTCGCCTGCGGCCAGGCCGCCATGGCGGAACAGCCCCTGCCAGGCGCTGAGCGCCGGAAGCGGCACGGCGGCGCTCTGCACATCGTCGAGCGTCCGCGGCTTGTCGGCGAGCAACCGGGCCTCGACGAGCGCGTACTCCGCCGCGGCGCCGTCGCGGTCGAAGTCCATCAGTGCGTACACGGCCACGCCGGCGCTGGGCCCGCTGACGTCAGGCGCAGTCGCGACGACCGTCCCCGAGACCTCGTACGACGGGGTCGCCGGAAGCCGGTCCACGGGCCAGGAGAGCTCGTCCCGCGTGATGGCGGAGGCATGGACCCGGACGAGCGCCTCACCCGCCTCCGGCCGCGGCGTCGCCACCTCCTCGACCACCAGGTCTTCGATCCTTCCGGGCGAATGCAGTCGGACCGCGCGCATCGTCGCGCCGACGGTGGTGTCGTACGTTTCGCTTCCGTCCATGTTCGCCGCACTCTACGACCAGCGGCCCTTCGCAGCGCGCCCCCCGACCGCGCACGCGCTACACGCTGGCCTCCGGCGCACCGGCGCGGAGGCCGGCGGCGAACAGCGCAACCGCACTCGCCAGCAGCGTCAGCAGCGAGGCGGTCCAGGTCCCTGTTGCCGCGTGCAGCGCCCCAAACAGAAATGGTCCCGCGGCTGCTAGTAGGTAGCCGCCCGACTGCGCCATGGCTGACAGCGCCGCCGCTTCACTTGGTCCGCCCGCGCGGAGCGCCATGAACGACAACGCGAGCACCAGCGAAGGCCCGGTGCCGAGGCCGGCAACCAGCACCCACAAGGTCGAGACGCCGGGCGCCAGCAGCAGGCCGGCGTAGCCGATCCCGCAGCAGGCGGCGGTGGCGCCCGCAAGCGCGCGATGGTCTCTGATGCGATCGGCGACCAACGGCAGCGCGAGGCTCGTGACCAGCGAGACGAGCTGGTAGGCAAACAGCTCCACCCCGGCGGCGCGGGCGCCGACTCCGTGAGTTCTCAGGAAGGTGGGCAGCCAACCGATCATCACGTAGAAGCCGAACGATTGGAGGCCCATGAAGGCCGTGACCAGCCACGCGACCTGGGACCGCAGGGGCGTCGGCGCGGTGTCGCGCGCCGGGCGGTTATCGCGCACGTCCCGGACGCGAGGGAGCCACACGACCACACCCACCGCGACGAGCATCGCCCATACGGCCAGCGCCGTGCGCCAGCCCGCCGGGGCAACCGACGCGAGCGGGACGGCCACGCCTGAGGCGATCGCGGCCACCAGACCCATCGTGGTCGCGTATATGCCCGTGATCGTGCTCTGCCTGGTGGAAAAGTTCCGCTTCACTACTGCCGGCAGGAGCACGTTGGCGACAGCGATGCCGGCGGCCAGCACCACCGTCCCGGCGAACAGCGCCGGCGCCCAGGGCAGCGAGCGGACGGCGATCCCGAGGATCAGCACGAGCATGGCCACGAGCAACGCCCGCTCCATGCCCGCGCGGCGCGCCAGCCGCGGCGCATAGGGCGAGAAGGCTGCGAAGCCAAGCACGGGTAGAGCCGTGAGCACGCCCGCCGCCGCGCCCGAAAGGCCGTAGGTGTGGCTGATCTCGGCCAACAACGGCCCGACAACGGTGATCGATGCCCGCATGTTGGCGGCGATCAGCACTAGCCCGAGCAGCAGCATCGTCGACCTGAAGTTAGGTCACGTGCCAGGGCTTCGGACCGCGCTATACCGGTAGGGCGCCCAGCCGTTGCGCCGTGACGGCTTCCAGCGCTTCGCGGAGCGCAACCATGCGCTCGTCGCCGTAGCGCACCGCCCACTCGCCCTCGAGCTCGTCGATCAGCCGACGGCCGAGCGCGTATGCCTCGCGACCCTGCCCAGTGAGGCGGATGATCTTGGCGCGACCGTCGCTGGGGTCGGAGACCCGCTCGAGATAACCCCGCTGCTCGAGGTCGCTGGTGACCTCCCCCACCGACTGCTTGGTCATGTTCGCGCGCTCGGCGATCTCGGTAAGGCGCGAGCCGTTTTCGGGGTCGATGTTCCCGAACACACACCCGTGGCCCGGCCGAATGTCGCCGAAGCCAGCGGCCGTCACCCGCCTTGCCAGCTCCTGCGCGAACTGATCGGCGGCCACGTTGAGCAGCCGGATCATGGGCGTGTGAGCCGGGTATGCGAGCTCCGCTTGCATGTTGTCAGGATCCCTGATAAGGTCTCCGAACCATCAGGAAGCCTTATCAACTTGCCTGACGATTATAGCTAAAAGCGAGGGAGGATCCATGACCCGGAAGTGGTGGACATTGATGGCGGTGAGCGTGGCGACATTCATGCTCCTCCTCGACATCACGGTGGTGAACACCGCCCTGCCGTCGATTGCGAAAGACCTGCACGCGACGTTCAACGACCTTCAGTGGGTGATAGACGCCTACACCTTGGCACTGGCGGCGATCGTCCTGACCGCCGGTTCGCTGGCCGACCGCCTGGGTCGGCGCGCGGTCTTCAATGCCGGTCTTGTGATCTTTGCCCTGGCATCGCTGGCCGCCGGTTTGGCGCCGGACGCCACAACGCTCAACATCTCGCGCGCGATCGAGGGCGTCGGTGGCGCCGCCATGTTCGCCGTCTCGCTGGCGCTGGTCGCGCAAGAGTTTCCGGCCGGGCGGGAGAGGGGCACGGCGATGGGCATCTACGGCGCGACCATCGGCATCTCGGTGGCGATTGGCCCCCTCCTTGGCGGCGCGATCACAGACGCGCTCGGCTGGCGCTGGGTGTTCTTCATCAATGTCCCGGTCGGCATCGCCGCGCTCGCAGTCAGCTATCTCAAGGTGCGCGAATCCCGCAATCCAAACGCGACCCGAATCGATTGGCTCGGACTGGTCACGCTCAGCGGTGGCTTGTTCCTACTCGTGCTGGCGTTGCTGCGCGGCAACGATGCCGGCTGGGGTAGCGCCCAGATTGTCGCCGAGCTGGCCGCCGCGGCGGCGCTGCTGGCCGCGTTCATCGGGATCGAACGCCGCGTGGCCGAGCCGATGCTGCCGCTTGGCCTATTCCGGCGCCGAGCGTTCACGGGCGTCCAGCTCGCAGCGGTCGGCGTATCGGCGTCGCTGTTTGCGCTGTTTCTCTACCTGACTCTGTATCTCCAGGACTACCTCCACTACTCCGCGCTGCAAGCGGGCCTGCGCTACCTCCCGATCACGCTCGCCTCCTTCGTCGCGGCGCCTGTCGCGGGCGCTCTGCTTGGCCGGGTGCAGGCGCGCGTGCTGATGGCGATCGGACTGGCCGGCACGGGCGCCGGGCTCGTGCTGATGTCCGGGCTCGACAGCGCCTCCAGCTGGACCGCGCTGCTGCCCGGCTTCATCGTCGCGGGCCTCGCGGTCGGGATCCTCAACCCGGCCATCGCCGACGTCGCGCTGAGCGTCGTGCCGAAAGAACGGAGCGGCATGGCCGCAGGGGTGAACGACACGTTCCGCCAAGTGGGCGTGGCGGTCGGTACCGCGGCCTGGGGGGCGGTCTTCCTGGCCCGGGGTTCAAACAGGGTAGCCACGCTGCTGGCCGGCACTCCAGGCGCCACCGGCGGCCGCCCGCGGCAGCTGGTCGAGGCCCTCACCGGCGGTCACCTCGCGGCCGCGACGCGAGCGATCCCGCACGGCGCCCGCGGGCTCGCCATCGCCGCGACCCACCAGGGATTCCTAAACGGCCTCAACGCGATCCTAGTGATCGGCGGTGCCGTCGCGTTCCTCGGTGCGGCGCTGGCTCTGTGGCTGGTCCGCGAACACGAGATCGATCGCGACAAGCCGGTGGCCGTCGCTCCGGAGGGTGGCGAGCTGGTCGAGTACCTCGCGGCCTGATCGAATGAACCGAGCGGCTCGCGGGACTGGAGCCGACTCAGTCTCGCGTGTCGGCCAGGCGGAAGTAGCTGAAGTCGACTCGGAGCGCGTTGCGAATGCGGACCAGCACCATCACGACCTTGCCGCAAACGCGACAGCGGACCACCGCGCCCGGCGCTCGCAGGTAGACCGCAAGCTCCGCGATCTGCGCGGTTGCTCCGCAGTGGGCGCACGATCCACGGGCGACCGTCATCTCGGTGCCGAAGTACTCGAACAGCGGCCCGGCGATCGCGTTTCCGTCAAGCGCTTCCATCGCTGCTCCGGTCAGGCTCCCGTCGGTCCGAAGCGCTCGGTTCTGACCCGGCTGGGCTCGTGGCCGACGTCCACGAGCGCCTGCGCGACCGTCTCGACGAACGAGCTGGGCCCGCAGACGTACACGAGCGGCCGGTGCTCCGGCGGCCAGGCGGCCCGCTCCAGCAGCCCGCGGTCGATGCGTCCGCGGTGACCCTCCCAGCCATCGGGCCATTCGCGGGTCAGGGCAAGCAGAACGTCGACGCCGCCGCCATGTGCGAGCCGCGTCAGCTCGCCGCGGTAGATCACCTCGCGAAGCGAGCGGGACGAGTAGAGCAGTCGCGCAGCGGACTCGCGCCGGCCTGCTGTCCAGTGGCGCAGCATCGCGCGAAACGGCACCACCCCTGAGCCGCCCGCCACCAGCTGCAGCGGGCCATCGAGGGCTTGCTCCCACACGAAGTAGCCGCCGATCGGTCCCCGCAGCTCGAGGTCGTCACCGGGCCTGAGCACGTCGACGAGGTACGGCGAGACCTCGCCGTCCTCCAGTCGCTGCACCGTCAGCACCAGCTCCGGGTCCTCGGGTGCCGACGCGATCGAGTAGCTGCGCTGCGCCTGATATCCGTCTTGCGCGGTGAGCCTCACATCGACGTGCTGGCCGGCGCGGTGCCCGCGCCAGTCGGAGACGTCTAGGACGATGCTCTTGCACCGCGGGGCCTCATCGATCAGCTCGAGGACCTGCCCCAGCTGCCAGGTCAATCTCCCTGGTATCGCTGCTCGCGCCATGGATCGCCGTGGTTGTGGTAGCCGTAGGTCTCCCAGAAACCCGGCTCGTCGTCGAGCGTGAGGGTGAGCCCCCGCACCCATTTGGCGCTTTTCCAGAAGTAGAGATGCGGGACCAGCAGCCGGGCGGGACCGCCGTGTTCGGGCTCCAATGGTTGGCCATCGAACTCGTATGCGACCCACGCCTTGCCGTCGGTGACGTCCTGCACCGTAAGGTTGGTTGTGTAGCCGCCGTCCGACCACGCCGTCATGTACTCGGCCCCGGTTTGCACCCCGTCGAGCAGGGTGTCCACCGAGACGCCCTTCCAGCGGGTGCCGAGCTTCGACCACTTGGTCACGCAGTGAATATCGACCGTGACGCTCTCGGCGGGCAGCGCGGTGAACTCGTTCCACGGCCAGGAGACTGGCTTCTGGACCGCTCCGTCAACGGTGAAGCTCCACTCGTCCCGCGGCGCATGCGGGGTCGGACCCGCAGACAGCACGGGAAAGTCCGAGGTCACGTACTGCCCGGGCGGAACGAGAGAGGGATCCGCCACAGGGCGTCGCCGGCCGATGAAGCCACGGCTGATCGGAGCCATCGCTTCAGAAAACGTATCGCGGATCGTCGCTACTTGCCGCTCACGTGGATACCGGCCACGTTCCACGCGCCGACGGTAACCACCGGCGAGCGTCCGTGCAGGTCAGCCTTTCGGTAGGAGACCTGAAGCGTCTCGGACTCCCCCGGCCAGAGCGTGATGTCGTTGTCGCTCCAGAAGACCGGCAGGATCTCGTTGTCGCCGTGGTCGGGGACGCCGGCCGCGCTGCCGCGGCGGATGTCGGCGCGGATGAAGAAGGCAACCCTCCTCGAGCCCGAGGTGTTCTTGATCGTCACGTCGGTCACGGTGTTGGCGCCGCCGAGACCGCGCCGCGCGTGCGTGTGAGCGGTCACCTTCAGGTGCGCCTCCCGGAGGCTGTTGAGCGCCTTGAGGTTCGCGTATCGGGTCATGATCGCCCGCGTCTGGCCGAGCGTCTTGGACCAGTTGATCGTGTCCCGCTGGGTCGAGAGCCAGTACACGTTGCGGTCCACGACACGGCCGCGCCGACGCAGCAGCAACTCGATGAAGTAGGTCTTGGCCCGCCTCGGGGGCTTCGTCGCGGCTGGAACCCTTGGATGCAGGAGCCCGGTCACGACGCCCTGGCTCTTGAGCGAGATGCCGCCGCGGGTCTTGCGGTCAAGCAGCTTGCCGTCGAGCGCGTAAACGTTCGCTACCACCGACAGATCGCGCTGGGTCGTCGGACCGAGATTGTCGACGGCGACCGAGCCGTTGTCGTACGCATAGAGCACGTGCAGCGTCTCGTTGGCCTTCTTTGCGCCGAAGAAGCTCCCGGCCTGGTCGAAGTCGTAGTTGAACAGATCCCACAGCAGCGTCGGCCAGCCCTTGTTCACCTGCCAGTAGTCGACACCTGTAGACGGCGCCTTGCGGCGGGTGGAGTGATCGATGTACGCCTCGAACTCGGCGCGCTGCGTCTCGTAGTTCTGGACCTGGGCCTTCTCCACGTACCCGGCCAGGCTCTCCCAGGATCCATACCGCGCCCTGATCGCCTTGTCCAGGACGTGCAGCGTGCCGAATGCGTAGCCG
>JAFAPR010000140.1 GCA_019247075.1 Solirubrobacterales bacterium | reverse complement strand
ATCACTGCTCAGGGGTCCCGTGGATCACTGCTCGGGGGTCCCGATGCTGCGAGCGAGGGCTCAGGATGGCCTGCTCAGGGCACCGGGCAGGTGACGTTGCGCCGGGTCGTTTGGTGCCGGGACCGTACCACCGGCCGCGATAGCGTTGCCGGTCGTTCCGCCGCCCATCCACCCCCAGCTGACTCGTCGGTTCAACGTGAGGATTCCACTGCGGGATGGGATCGCGCTCGCCGCCGACCTGGTCTTGCCCTCGGAGCGGCCCGCGCCGGCGGTGGTGTGCCGCACCCCGTACGGCCGCGGCGGCGAGCGATGCACCGAGCGCGCCGACGCTTTCGCCAAGGCGGGTTACGCCGCGGTGTGGGTGGATGTGCGCGGACGGGGTGACTCGGAGGGCTCGTTCGAGCCTTACCGGAACGATGGCCTTGACGGAGTGGACGTGATCGCCTGGGTCGCGGGGCAGGAGTGGTGCGACGCGTCGGTCGCCACCTATGGATCCAGCTACGCGGGTCGGATCCAGTGGTTGACCGCGCTGCACAAGCCGCCGGCACTGCGCGCGATGATCGTGCTCGTCACCCCGGCCGACCCCTTCGTCGAGAACCCCACGGGCGTGCCCGGGCCGATGCACATCCACTGGTACCGGATGACCGATGGTCGCGCCCCGCAGTACACCGAAGCGGTCGACTGGATGGAGGTCTACGGCCACCGCCCCCTGTTCGAGCTCGACGAGGCGGCCGGCTTCCAGTCGCGCCTTTGGCGTGAAGAGTGCAACCACCAGACGCTTGACGGCTGGTGGGAGCCGCTGCGCTACCAGCACCGCATCGCCGAAGTCGACTTGCCGGTGCTGCATATCTCCGGCTGGTACGACGACGAAGAGATCGCGACGCCGGCGAACTTTGCCGCCATGACAGCCGCCGGCCGCGGCGGGCAGCGCCTCTTGATGGGGCCCTGGGGGCATCAGGTGAACGCTGACCGGCGACTGGGCGAGCTCGACTTCGGCCACCACGCCCTGGTCGATCTCGACCTGATCATGACCGGCTTCCTCGACGAGGCGGTACGCGGCCGGGCCCCCGCCGAGCCTGCCGCGCCCGCCCGCGTCTTTCTGATGGGCGCCAACCAATGGCTCGATCTTTCCGCGTGGCCCGCGCAGCAGATGGCGGAGCGGAACTGGTACCTCAGCAGCGATGGCCACGCCAATTCGAGCCTCGGCGATGGCCGGCTGACCGAAGCACCGCCGCCGGCGAGCGCCCCGGTGGATGAGTGGTTGCACGATCCGAACCGACCGGTGCCGTTCATCACCGGCGCTTCCTCGGCACAGATCGGCGGCCCGGACGACTACGCGGCCGTCGAGACGCGCGCTGACGTGCTCGTCTATACCGGCGAAGCGCTGACCGAGCCCCTCGACGTGGTCGGGCCGGTGCGGCTGGTCGTCCACGTGGAGACCTCGGCCGCGGACACCGACGTCACTGCCAAGCTTCTCGACCTCCATCCCGGGGGCTTCGCGCAGCGGCTGTGCGATGGCATTGTCAGGCTGCGTTACCGGGGAGGGCAGGAACGCGCGCTGGAGGTCGAGTCCGGGACCGTCTACGAGGTCGAGATCGCCATGTGGGACACGGCCCACCGCTTTCTACCCGGCCATCGGATCCGGTTGGAGGTCGCCTCCTCAGCCCACCCCAAGTTCGCGGTCAACCTGGGCAGCGGCGCTGACGAGACCACGGCGACGGTCGGCGTCGTGGCCCGCAATGTCCTGCACCACAACGCGGCCAGGCCATCGCGGCTGGTGCTGGCGGCGCTGCCGCATGCGTGACTTCGAGCGGCCGGACCGTGCGCGGACTGAATCGCTCGAGCGGCCGGAGCGTGCGCGGTGACTGAATCGCTCGAGCGGTCGGAGCGTGCGCGGACTGGCCTATCCGTGCGTCAGGGTCTTGTGCTCGCTCAGCACCTCGATGTACTTCCTGATCCGCTCGGCGCGGCGCCGCGGGTCCTTGGTGTGGTGTAGCCGGTAGAGGAACGCGTACCGATCGGCGCCCGTCAGCGTGCGGAAGAACTCGCGTGCCGCGGGATGCTTATCGAGCTCTCGCTGGAAGTCGTCGGGGACCGTCGCGCTGCTCTGCGGAGGGTAGGCGTCGTCGAGCCGTCCGTCGGCCTGCGCGGCTTCGTACTCCCGCAGTCCCGCGGGCCTCATCCGCCCCTCGCCGATCAACCGGCGCGCGCGGTCGCGATTGATGGCCGACCACCTGCTGCGCGGGCGGCGCGGGGTGAAGCGCTGGCGGAAGAAGTGCTCGTCGAAGCCGCCGACCTGTCCGTCGATCCACCCGAAGCAGACCGCCTCGTCGATCGCCTCGGACTGGTTGACGGTCGACCGTGGCGAGCCCTTCTTGGCGAGCTTGAGCCACGCTCCGGCTGACGACGCGTGGTTGGCGATCAGCCACCGTTGCCACGCGGCACGGTCGGGCAGCTCGAGGGTGGGGAGCTCCTTCGCCGGCGGCACGGGCCAAGGATGACGGATCCCGCGGGCGCGGTCGATCAATAGGTTGCGGTCGCTGAACAGTTGCCGGAGAGGTCGGCCGCACCGGCACTCCCCACCAGGGCTTCTCGACTTGCCGCCCTCCCCTTTGCACTAGCGCCTTCTCGACTACCGCCCTCCCGACCTGGCGCATCTCGACTTGTACCACTTCGCGCGATAGGCTCCAAGGCGTGCCTGGTTGACGCTGACCACTTGCCTTTGCCCTGTATCCGCGTCCACCGCCTCGCCAGTGCTTTACTCGCGTGATCGAGGTGCACGCAATCCACGACCGCGGCGGTTGGCCGACCGAAGCCTCCATCGACCGCAGCGAACACGAGCTGGCTGATTGGGAGTTGTTGAGCGACGGGCTCGTCGGCGCGCTTGACGCGCGGGGCGTGATCACCGTCGACGAGTTGCGCCGCGCGATCGAGAGCATGCGCCCGGCCGCCTACGAGCGGGCGTCGTACTACGAGCGGTGGCTTTACGCGCTCGAGCTACTTCTGTGCGAGAAGGGCGTGCTTGCGCCCGGCGAGCTGGAGCGTAGGGCCGCCGGATGAGCTACGGCCCCGGGAAGCGGGAGCGTAGCGCCGGATGAGCTACCGCGCCGGGGAGCGGGTCCGCGTGTCGAGCCGCGGTCATGCCGGCCATCACCGCACGCCCGCCTATCTGAGGGGGAAGACCGGCACGGTGCAGCGCACGCAGGGGTCGTTCCGGGACCCGGAGACGCTTGCGTACGGCGGCGACGGACTACCCGCCCGAGAGCTTTACCGCGTCAGCTTCCAACAACGCGATTTGTGGCCCGACTACGCCGGTCACGCCACAGACCGCCTGTGGGTCGACCTCTACGAACACTGGCTCGAGAGCGTGCCGTGAACGGATCGCCTGAGCAGCGTGGTGGTGCGGGGGGGAATGGAGTGAACGGATCGCGTGAGCAGCGTGGCGGTGGGGGAAGCCCGCGGCGCGGCGGCGACCAGGGCCACCCTCATGCACCCATCACCGACGCCGGGGAGCCGCCGGCGGCCAGGCGCGCGCGGGCGCTGGAGGAGCTGCTCGTGGAAAAGGGCGTGGTGAGCCGGGAAGACGTGCGCGCGCACGTCGATTGGCTCGTGTCGCGCACGCCGGCCGACGGGGCCCGGCTGGTCGCTCGTGCTTGGGTGGATCCCGCCTTCAAGACACGTCTGCTCGCCGACGCCCGCGCCGCGGCGCTCGAGCTAGGCCTTGACCCGGGACCGTCGCCGATCGTGGCGGCCGTCGAGAACACTGACGAGGTGCACCACATGGTCGTCTGCACGCTCTGCTCGTGCTATCCGCGGGCGCTGCTCGGCCCTCCCCCGGCTTGGTACAAGAGCTTGGCGTACCGGTCGCGGGCGGTGTCCGATCCGCGCGGGGTGCTGCGCGAGTTCGGGCTCGAGCTCGCCGAGGGCGTCGAGCTGAGGGTGCTCGACTCGACCGCCGACCTGCGCTATCTCGTGCTGCCCCGGCGCCCCGCGGGCTGCGAGGCGATGAGCGAGGAGGAGCTCGCCGGCCTGGTGACTCGCGACTCGATGATCGGCGTCGCCGAGCCGCTCGCGCCGGTCCACGCACGCGGTTAATGCGTTGGATGTTTTGGTCCTCATAGGGTCCAAAACATCCAACGGTCAAGGGTCTGGCGTGCCCGCACGCCCTACGGCACGAGCGGGGCCTCGGCCGGCAGCACGAGCACCGAGCAGCGCGCGTTGTTCAGCTCCGAGCGGACCTCGCCCCCGACCGCGATGTGGCCGGCGGGTGCGTCCGGTTGCGAGCCGACGACGATCAGATCCACCTGCTTCACCGGAGACTCCGCGAGCCTCGCATCCAGGCTCCTCGCCAGCGCGCGGGCCGTCTCCCGGGCGACGTCGTTGGTAGGCCCGGCCAGGGGCACGGCTATCGATCTGATCGCGCCGTCGAGTTGAGTCCGCAGGCCCGCGGGCGCGAGCGCGACGGCGACGGAGCCACCGTCGAGCAGGTGCTGAGCGGAGGTGCCGGGCTCGACGTGACGAGGAGCGGTGCGGTAGTCGGACCCGAACACGATCACCCGCGCTCCCTCGCTCTCCGCGAGCGCAGCCAACCGCGCTCCGGTCGAGGCGCCGATGACGACGTGCCGAGTGATCCCGGGGTCACCCAGAGACGAGACGCCGCGCGCGAGGCGCTGCTCGGCGTCGTGCTGCGCAAGCTCTTCTCTGCGTGGATCAAATTCACGCGAGTGGCGGACGTAGGCGAGAGCCAGCGTGAAGTCGGCACGTGCGAGCATCCTCCCCAAGGCCAGGGCGTCGTCGTCGTTGGCGGTTCCGTCGTAGGAGATGATCGCCTTGATGCCCATCGACTAATAATCCTTCGTGAGGCAAGTCGCGTTGGCATCGGCCGGAGGGACAGTCTCACGCCAAAGGCACTGTCCAAGTGGCAAGACACCAGAAAGGAGAAACGCCGTGTCGACCGACGGAGTTGAGGCCGGGGGGCGCGTTCGCGCGTTGGCCGATGGAAACGAGATCCCGCTGCTTGGTCTGGGGGTCTGGCAGGTCCCCAACGGATCCGAATGCGTCAAGGCGGTTCGCTGGGCGCTCGAGCTCGGGTACCGGCACATCGACACTGCGCAGGCGTACGGAAACGAGGAAAGCGTTGGAGTGGCCCTGCGCGAGAGCGGAGTCGCGCGGGAGGATGTTTTCCTGACTACGAAGTTCTACCCGGCCCGCCGCGACCCCGCCGCAGAAGCGCAGCGCAGCCTGCGCCGGCTCGGAGTCGATCGGGTCGACCTGTACATCATCCACTGGCCCCAGGGTGGTCCGACGTGGGCGTGGCCCGGGATGGAACGGGCGCGCGAGCTCGGCTACGCACGCTCGATCGGCGTGTCCAATTTCGACGTGGCCGAGTTGCAGCAGGTGGACGCCCGTGCAAGCGCCAAGCCGGCCGTCAACCAGGTTCAGTTCAGCCCGTTCGAGTACCGCCGGGCGTTGCTGGACGCCTGTGAGCGAAGCGGCGTCGTGCTCGAGTCGTACAGCCCCCTGGGGACCGGCCGCCACCTCTCGAACCGGAAGGTCCAACAGATTGCTGACGCCGTGGGGCGCTCGCCGGCGCAGGTGCTGTTGCGCTGGTGCCTGCAGCGAGACGTCCCCGTGATCGTCAAATCGACTCACCGCGAGCGGATAGCTGAGAACGCGGCCCTGTTCGACTTCACCCTCTCACAGCAGGACATGGCGGCGCTCGATGCGCTCGATCGGACCGGCGGTACGGGAAGAGCCCGGGAACGTAAATGGTGGCCGGCTTGACCAGCGTGACGACGCCGCTGCCTATCTCCCTGCCGGCGTGGCCTCGCGCTCTTCGCGAGCCTCTCCGGGCCGGGCCGACGCCGCGATCTCTCGAGCAGAGGTGCCTTCGATGTTGAAGTGTGGTAGGCGCCCGTCGAGCCACCTTGGGAGCTTCCAGGTGAGGGGGCCGAGGAGTTCGAGTACGGCGGGCAGCAGAACGCAGCGGATCACGATCGCGTCGAGGAATACGGCGACTGCTAGTCCGAAGCCGAACTCCTTTAGCGCGCGCTCATTGCCTAGCACGAAGGAGAGAAAGACGCAGATCATGATGGCGGCGGCGGCGGTGATGACGCGGCCGGTAAACGCGATCCCGTCGACGACTGCGCCCGACGCGTCGCCACTCTTTACCCATTGTTCGCGCACGCGGGAGATGAGAAAGACCTCATAGTCCATGGATAGTCCGAAGACGACGGCGAAGATGATCACCGGGATCCAGGGTTCTACGGGGGCTTGTTGGACTCCGAAGAGGCCCGAGAGCACGCCTTTTTGGAAGACCAGGAC
>JAFAPR010000171.1 GCA_019247075.1 Solirubrobacterales bacterium | reverse complement strand
GGAGCACGGCGCAAGCTGTTTCGCGCGCCCACCGGCGACCACATCGTTACGCCCGCGCCGGAAGGGGCGCGGTGCGGAGTGATCTGGTTGCGGTGGCGGCGATGGAGACGAGCAGTTGGAAGGCGGCGAAGCAGCCACCGCGTCCGTGGTTCCCAGGCGGGCGGTGAGAAGCCCGGCCGCGCGCGACCCCACTGCCGGCATGCTGCCCGAACGACGACCGCCTGTCCTAGCGGCGTCACCGAGCCCTGAGGCGCCGTCGGGTGCGCCAGAAGGTCCGGGTCGGTTCGTCGATCCCGACACCATCGGGGCTTCGCCAATAGAGCCAGGCTGCTAGCGGCCTGGAGCTGGCATGTGGCCGCCTTTTGGCGGGGTATTTAGCACCCAGGGTCCTTGGCGGCGCCGACGATCGAGTCCACCCAGTGCCAGGTCGGCCCCGAAATGACCGCGTCGAATGAACATTCAGGAGTACGAGCGGGTTCGAAGGCACCCGCGCCGGTTCGTCGTCGCTTCAGGTCACGAGCTCCCGGCAGGCAGACGATCGTCGAGTCCGGGGGCCGGCTGGTGGTGGTGGAGAAGCGAGCTCAATCCGGAGCGGTGGCCGAAACCACCGATCCGCGGGGCTGATGGGGCGAGCGGCCGTCTCGCCGGACCGAGCCCGAACCACAGCCGAAGCTCGATGCCGCCGCCCTCCCTGCTGACAATCGCCAGCTCGTCGCACAGCGTGGCGATCAACCGCAGCCCCAGGGCCAAGCCCTCCGCGACCGATGTGGGGGCGAAACCCGGGAGCCCTCGTCGGCGACCAGCACGCACAGCTCCCCCGCTGGCCACCGCCGCCGTGACACGAATGCGGGCGGGCCGTCTCTCGTATCGGCTGAATGGTTCGCGGTCAGCGAATGGACTTTGATGAGTATGATTCGGGCCGTTCCTGAGTCGGTGGGCCGGGCGCGGCGTTTCGGAGGCCTTCGCTGCGATCTACCGTCGAGTGCTGCCTGACCCCCCGTTCTCGCGCGGGACTCCGGCGGCGTGCAGGCGTATGCGGCGGAGTTCACAAAGGCGGCCGAGGGGATCCCGGAGGTTGGTTCGTTCGGCGAGCGGGAGCAGTGGCGGTTCGATTGGCAGTGGCCCTCCACCCGGGATCAATGCCTGGATCAGGTCCCGACGTCGGGCGGTCTTAATTTGTTGCCGCCGGACAAGCTGCGAGAGTTGCTGGCGGGCATCGGCCGCGATCGACACCGTAGGAGGCAGCTTCACAATGAGCTACACCACCCTCGTGGTCACCGCAGCGCGAACCGACACCGGGCCGTGGCCGATTGTACCGCCAGGCATCTAAGCTGAGCCACCGGCGCCCACGCGCTCAGCGCGCGGCGGCCGGGAGTTTCTTCTTCGCCGCTCAGTCGTCGGGGAGCGAGCCTGCCGTTCCTGCGCGGCCGTCGCTCATCGCTCCGCGAGCACAACGTCCTCGGTCGACTGCGTGAGATGGCGAAGGTTGAGGAGGTGTAGATGGCGGTTGTAGATCGCGAGCGTTCCACCGAACAGTGAGACGGTGACGACAAAGCCGTCGGCGGCTGCGACGTCGAAGGACCCATACGGGGCGTGTGTTGTCCGGATGATGCGCCCGTTCGGGGCGACCTCTTCGATCTGGCTGCCGTAACCGCTGGTCAGGTACGCGTAGCCTCGGTCGAAGGCGACGTGTTGGGGCGGCGGCCCTGCTGGCACGCGAAACAGCAGTCGGTGGGTGCGGGCGCTGAAGACCCCGGCGTACTGGGTGTCGGCGGAAGTGATCCAGACGCGCTTGCCGTCGGGCGCGAAGCGGACGTCGTGGGCGAGGAACCCGGGCTCGAATCGTCCGGTCAGGTGCGGGTGAGCGGGATTCTCTATTCGGCTTCGCGGTGGCGGCGGGCTTTTCACCACCGTGCTGAGCGTGGCGACCGTGGAGGCCGCCTGACCGAGGACGACCCACGCCTGCTGCTGGCCGGGACTAAATGCGAGGTGGTGAGCGCCGGCGCCGACCGAAATCCTCGCCGTGACCCTCTCGTTGTATAGGTTGATCACCGTGAGCTTTCCGGTCTGGTCGTCGCTGAGGTAGGCGTACTCGTCGTCGGGCGAGACGGCGACGATGTGTGGAGATGCGAAGCCGCGGAAGCTCTTGATCGGGCGAAGCGAGTTGCGATCTAGCAGCGTCACGGTCCGGGATGCGGGGCTGACGACCACGATGCCGTTTGCGCCGATCGCCGCGTACTCAGGTTCGCCGGGTACCTTCACCTCCCTCGCTACGCGACCGCTTGGCACATCGACGATGAGCACGCGATCCTCGGATGGAGCCGTGACGATCGCCTGCAGTCGCGAGCTTCGATTTCGGGGTGCATATCGGTGGCGCGATCGTGCCGCGATTGCCGCACCCGCGCCGTGGGGGCCGGAATGCGAGCGGAGGTGACTCCGCGCGGACCCGCCACAACCGGCAATCGCAAGGACGCTCACCATTGGCGCGGTCGCCTTCTGCGCGCGGGTGATCCAGGTACTGATCAAAGCGGCCGAGCGCGACGACGCAACACCCGTCTCACGCGAGCCTGAGGCTGGCGAGGAGCGCGTCCATCTGCGTGATCGCCTTGGGTCCCGCCTCTGGTCCGAGGTACACCTCGAGCTGAAACGTGTTGTCACCGGCGCGGGCGCCGCCCGGCCAGCTCGGTGACCCGCACTGGTATCGCTGCCGACCGCTTCGAGGGATGTGGAATCGGTGAGGCAGGGGCGGGAGTCGCCAAAACAGCCGTGTCTTGGGGGCGTGCGTGTACTCCCATACGAACAGGAAGGCCCCCGTGCGCGGGAAGTCGAGGATGTTCGGCTGCCCGCAACCGCAGGGGCGCCCGACGCGCACCGGGAAGGATGCGACGGCAAGCGCGGGCACGGGGTAGAGAACGTTGGTCAGTCGCCGGCGGATCACACGCCACCCGACCGGCAAACGCACGCGCAGGTCGCCGCACGCGCGCTGGCGGGCACGCTCGGAAGGGATGCCAGCGCGTCCCCGGTACGAGCGCTCGAGCAGGCTGCAACCGGTGGCCGTGCCGCGCCGCCCTGGGATCGCGTCGCGAGAGGTTCGCCAAACGGCGCCTTGACTCTCCGTAAGCACGCCCAGAATCAGAGCCAGCGCACCAGCCAGAGCGACGAACCACACAAAAGGCCGACCCCGCCTTGGGGTCGGGAGTCGACGGTGGGAAGTGGGCAGGCGCAGCATCCATGACTTACTACGGAGGTCGCCGCTGGGGAGGTCCCGGGACCACCGGCTCTGTCTCGGTCCCTTCGGCGTTAAGGATGTTCGTGCCCGCGTGGAGGTCGACCACGCCGGCGCCCTCACGGTGGGCGTCTGACCGGCGGCTTCTAGGCGCCGGCCAGCGGGATTCGGCGCAATGCGCCTGATCGTGTCATCGCCCACGCCGCGTCCGGGGAGACCGCGAGCAGCTCGCCGCCGGGGTGCACACGCCGCAGCGCGCGAATACCGCCGCCGACATCGACGCGCAGAACGCGCCCGGCGCGCAGGTTGGCCACCAACAGCACCTCGTTGGCGTAGGCGATCTGGTTCGGGCCCGCTGAAAGGTAGGCCTCGTGCTCGAGCGCCCCCGTGCGCGAGTCGAGAATCGCGACGGCCGCCGAGCTGGTCAAGACGAGCCCGCCGGAGGACGGCCTGACGAGGACGCCGTAGCCCCACACGTGGCCGCCGCCAAGCACCAGTGAGACGACCGCCAGGCGCCGGTGGCGGCCGTAGGGGAGCGCGTGGACGGCCAGAGAACGCCCGGCACGCGTCACGAACCCGAGCCCGAGCGAAGCCTCGGCAACCCACACCCCGCGCGCGCCGGCGGCGAGCTGGCCGCTCGCCTGGGCGGGAGCTCGCACCATCGCGACCAGCCTGCCCGAGCGCGCAGCGATTTCGGCCAGCCAGCCGCGCGCGGTCCCGAACCACACCACACCGTTCCCGGCGCTGATCGCCGACGGCAGGAAGCGATGGTCACCGAACCGGCTCGGTGCGGGTAGGCCCAGCGTGACCGCTCCCGTGGTGTCCCCGGTGCCGGGATCGACGCGGCGCACCCGTCCGGTCCAGAAGTCAGCGATCCACAGCGACCCGGCGGCGATCGCGAACACCGACGGGTTGGCGACAGCGAAGCGCCGGACGATTCGGCCGCTGCGAAGATCGACCTTGACCAGCTGCCCGGCGCTCCGGGGATGTTGGCAGCCCCGCTGGCAGATCAGGATCCACAACGCTCCCAGGCCAACTTGGGCCTGCACAGGAGCGCCGCCGAGCGCCGCGTCGACCTTTGCCGCCGACGTCTGGCGGGCATGGCGGGTGGCGCCGCGGCCGGCGGCGAGCCCGAGGAAGAACGCGCCCAGCGCGATCACCAGCAGGATGAGCAACAGCAATTCGCGCCGTCGCTCCGTGAGAGGCGCGTCACGCCCGATGCGGCGCAGATGAGGCATTTGGCGTGCTTACGGCCCGCGCAACCGTCGAGGTCCAGGACACGCACGCTCGGCGGCACCGATCGAGGACCTCTTGCGCCCTCTGGCTCGTAGTGGGGATGATGTGCGACAGCCGTGTCCTGTTCCGCTGAGCCGGTGCCGGTGGTGGCGGAGTCACTGGCGGCCTCGGGGCCGCTTGCGCGCCGCGGTGTGCGCCGTGTGCGCTCAGAGCGGGCACTGATCCGCGGCGCGCTGGCTGGCTCGGAGGCCGACTTGGAAGAGCTCTTTCGCCGCTACTGGCCGCGGTCATACCGGGCGGCATACTTGATCGTGCACGATCACGCCGCGGCGGAGGACATCGCGCAGGAGGCCTTCATGCGAGCGGTGGGCCACCTCGATCAATTCGACCGCGGTCGCCGCTTCGGCCCCTGGCTGGGGGCGATCGTCGCCAACCGCGCGATCGACTGGGTCAGGGCCCAAGCTGCGCGGCATGAAGCGAGCGGCGTGCCACCGGAGACCGGGGACCCGCAGGAGCAGCTGCCGGGGCGCTACTCGCAAGAGGTAGTCGCAGCGCTCGCCTCGCTCTCGCCCGAGCACCGCGCCGTGGTGGTGCTGCGGTACGTGCTCGAGTACACGCCGGGGGAGATCGCGGTGGCGCTCGATTTGCCGCGCGGCACGGTCAACTCGCAGCTGCGGCGCGGCTTGGACGCGCTTGAGTCCAGGTTGCGGGAGGTGGATGGGCCGTGAGCGCCATGCGGGCTCTGTCGCGGGCGCGTGCTCCGGATGAGAGGGCGGCTGAGCAGCGCGCGTGGGCGGTTGTGCGAGCCGCCTACGAGCAGCGCCCGCCGGCACGCGTCGGTCATCCACGATGGAGAGTTTTGATGCTGCCGATTCTGGCCGTGGCGGCTGGGGCGGTCGCGCTCTCGCCAGCCGGAGCGACGATCGCCCGCTGGGTCAAGGACACGCTCGGCGTGCCGCACGCCGCCAAAGCGCTCTTTTCGCTTCCTGCGCCAGGTAGGCTGCTCCTGTCCGGGCCGGGTGGGGCGTGGATCATCGGGGCGGATGGCTCTGCGCATAGGCTGGGCGCTTGGCCGCAGGCGAGCTGGTCGCCGCACGGGCTCTACATCGCTGCCGTCCGAGACGATCAGCTGGCCGCTCTGAGTCCCCAGGGAGCGACCCAGTGGACGCTCGGCCGCCCCGCGCTCGCCGACCCGCGCTGGTATCCCCCCACCGGCTACCGGGTTGCTTACCTGTCTCGCGGCGAACTGCGGGTGGTCGCCGGCGACGGCACGGGCGACCACGCCCTCGCGACCAGCGTCGCGACGGTCGCGCCCGCCTGGCGGCCCGGGCATCCCTACCAACTGGCCTACCTAACCAGCAGTGAACGACTCGTGGTCCGCGACGCCAGCACAGATCAGGCGGTCTGGAGCGCCCGACCCGGAGGCACCGTGCGAGAGCTTTCCTGGTCGGCAAACGGCGCGCGGCTGGTTGCGATCACGCCCGTACGAGCATTGGTCTATGGCGCGAACGGACGCGTCGGCGCCACAATCGCGCCCCGCGGCGGGATTCTCAACGCGGCGCTATCGCCCGACGGGCGCCAGCTGGCGCTGCTGCTCGGAGGTGCCATCAACCACGTCGAACTCATCAATGTTGCCCGCACCGGCGCGCCGCCAAAGCCGGTCTTCTCCGGCGATGGACTGCGGCAGCTTGCTTGGTCACCAAACGGCCACTGGCTGCTGATCACCTGGCCAGCGGCGGATCAGTGGGTGTTTAGCCGGGTCGTCGGCAGTCCGCGGCTCGACGCCGTTTCGCGCATCGCCGAGCAGTTCGGAACTCGGACCGCCGCCGCCCAAGCACCCCAGCGAGGATCTGCTCGGCGGGGCTTCCCGCAGCTTGACGGCTGGTGCTGCACCCCTTGGTCCGCGGGCGGATAACCCCCTTCCAAGCGGGGGCGCTGGCGCTAGCAGCGTCTATCGCCGCGTGCGCGGGCCAGGCGCCGATGTGCGCGATCGCGACATGCCCGAGAGCCGCCGAGCGTGAACCTGCGGAGTGCCGCTCCTTGGACGCGACCCCGGCCGAGTCGGTGGTCTTGCTTTCGCTTAGCCGGGGTGCTGTGCGCGGCGCCGAGGCTGCCCGACTCAGACTTTCAGGCGCCGATCGAGATGGCCTCGCTCACTTGGAGAGTTCCTCCGCGCGAGATGAATGGATGATTGTTGACGAGTTGCACCGCGGCGTCGAGGTCCGCCGCTCGCAGGAGTGTGTAGCCCGCGATTCGGCCGCTGGTGGGACCATCGCTGGATCCGCTTGAGGAGACGGACTTCGAGGCGGCCAGAGGGGCGCCGGGGTCGACCATCGCATCCCCCACCGACGCGACCCACGCGCCGAACGCTTCCATCGCCTGCTGCTGAGCCTCGGGGGTGGCGGGTGGTGCTCCGTTGCCGTGGTAGGTGACAAGGTAGGTTGGCATCTGGTCCTCCGCGTCATTTGTGGGCTTGGCTGCGGAGGATTCTGAACAGGCTCGGAGTGGTTCGGTAGAGTCGATCGGACACGATTCTTGTCCGATCGTTCAGGACAACATGGACGTGCTGGTTCCTCCAGAAGCCGACGCGATTTCCGATGCGTTGCGCTCGCTCAGCGTGCAGAGCAGCGTCTTTTGCATGTCCGAGCTGCATGCGCCATGGGGGTTCACGGTCGAGAGCTCGACCGTCGCAAAGTTCCACCTTGTGCTCGCCGGCTCGTGCTGGCTGACGCTCGATGACCGCGCTCCGGTTCGTCTCAATGCGGGCGATCTCGTGCTGCTCCATGCGGGCGACGAACACAGCCTCGGCGATGGCACAGACCCCGCTTCGATCTCTTTGGACGAGCTTTTGCGGAGCAGTCCGCTCCTCGACGATCTGACGCTCCGCATCGACGGCCCCGGTCCGGTCACCCGACTGCTGTGCGGTGGCTTTGTCCTCGGCGTGGAGCTGCCAGGTTCAAGCACCTCACTGCTCCCGCGCGTGCTGCTCGTCGATATGCGGCAGCACTCGCCATCAGTGCGTGGCTCGAGCCCGTCTTGCTAACGCTGGCCGATGAGGCTGAGAAGCGTCGCCCAGGCACGCGGGTGATGCAGGCCAAGATCGCCGAAGTGTTCATTGCTGAGGCGTTGCGGTCTTGGCTGATCGACGCCGTGCTCGGGTTTGCTCGTCGAAGCTGAGCTGGTGGACAAGCCGATCGCGCAAGCGCTCGAGACCATCAGACAGCGCTTCAATGAGCCATGGACACTGGACCGGCTGGCGAAGCACGTCGGGCTTTCCCGCACGGCTCTTGCCACCCGCTTTAGTCAACGCGTAGGCGACTCGCCCATGCGCTACCTCACACGGGTGCGCCTCAGTCATGCGGCGGGACTACTAGCGACTACCCGACTCGGCCACTTCGAGATCGCACGCCTCACGGGCTATGGGACCGAGGCGGCGCTCGCGAAAGCGTTCAGGCGCAAGCGTGGGGAGACCCTGGGAGCTCACCGCGCGGCCGCACGTGGGGCGCCGCAGGTCGATCTGCTCGAGTCTGCAGCCTGATCGACTGCAGACGGCTATCGCCCGATGAGATTCATCTTCGATGCCGCGGCGCGGCTATCACCGGCTTTCCCCGCGCGCTGTGCCGCCGAACGACAGGGGCGGTTCGGCTCCGACTCAGCGTTCGAGGAGCTCTCGCAATCGCCGCAAGTCCGCCTCGTTGGCCCTGCGCATCGCCCGCGCCATGATAGGCGCGGCGACCGCTGCAAAGCCGGAGGGCTCTCCCCGATTACGAAGGGTCATCCTGGTCGCGCCGTCCGCAGCGTCCTCCCACGTGTAGGTCGTCTCCATCGGAAATGGTCCCTGTGCTGTTGACATGACTAAGCGGCGCCCAGGCTCAAACTCTTGGACTTGGTACGTGTAATCCAAGGTCCGGCCGAGAAGCTGGGCCTGGAACCGAATCCTCGAACCGACAACTACGGGCGGTGCGGTCTCCCACTCGACCTCTCTGATGTTCTTGTACCAGGCCGTGGCGTTCATGGGGTCGGCGGCAAAGGCACACACCTCGTCACGGGGACGCCCGATCTCGATCTCGCTCACGACGTCCACAGCCATGCGCGGAGTCTGCCACGAGGCCCTGTCTGGCTGGGGATCAGCGGTCGCTGGACGGGACCTGCGTTCACCCCGCGGCGGGCATTACGGCGGCTAGAAGTGTTGCGTCTCGATCGTTGCGTCAGCGTTAGCCAGCGCGTTAGGTTGCTGGCCTAACGGCATGTGGGTGAGGTAGGTTGGCGGCGCTGTTGGAGTGGCCGGGGGCAAAAACCACTCTCTCACTAGGAGGGGCAGTGCATCTAAGGATTGATCGGAGTCGGATGCTCTTGGCGTCGGCGGCGTTTGCTGCTGCGATCATGGTCTCAGCGATCGCCGCGTCGAGCGCATCGGCCATCCTCCAGAGGCTTCCCGATGGGCAGATCGTTTCTTACCAGCCGCTGCGCGGCAAAGCGCCGGCCGTACGGTTCGACACGATGTTCAACAACATGGACTACAACGGCGGCCCGATCATGCCGTCAAACACGGTCCATTTGGTGTTCTGGAGCCCGAAGGGCTACGGCGCCTACCCGGGTGCCGGCTCCCCGCCGCAGTACGTCCGCGGGATCGAGCAGTACTTCAAGGACTTGCAGCGCGACAGCGGGGGCGATCGCAACGTCAACTCCGTGGACCCGCAGTACAACGATCTGACCGGCGCTTTCGCGAGGTACTCGATCAGACTCGGCGGGGTCATCCTCGACAGGAACCCGTACCCGGCGAGCCAGTGTCCGGTCCACGCGCCGGTCACCAACTGCCTCACCGACGCGCAGTTCCAGGCGGAGGTCGAGCACGTGGCCGCCGTGCATCACCTGAAGAATGGCCTTTCAACGGAGATGTTCGTGCTCACGCCGCCCCACGTCGAGAGCTGCTTCAGCACCCAGGCATCTCTGCACTTTGGCGGTTGCAGCGTGGGCATTATTCCGTCAAAGCTCGCGGCCTACTGCGCCTACCACCAGGAGACGCTCGCCTCGCCCATGTGGTTCTACGCAAACGATCCGTTCGAGACCGGCGTGAAGATAAATGGGAAGCTGGCGTGTGAGGACGGGCACCATCCCAACGGGGTCTCCGACGGCGCGATCCAGGGTGGCCTCAGCCACGAGCTCAACGAGTCGGTCACAGATCCGATCCCCAACGATGCTTGGACAAACGGAGTTGGAGTCAACCACGGCTCGGAGATCGGCGATCAGTGCAACAGCAGGATGGGCGCCCCCATCGGCACGCACAACGGCCAGCCCTACAACCAGGTGATCAACGGCCACTTCTACTGGTATCAGGAGGAGTGGTCCAACAACACCAATCAGTGCGTACAGCGCATCACCCTGCCGGCTACGTTGCCGACGGCGACCTTCACGGTCAGGGCCGGCGGCGGGCTTGGGATGTCATTCAACGCAACCGGCTCGACCGCACCGGGCGGTGTCGCCGCCTACAGCTGGCAGTGGAACGCGGTGACGAACGCGCCGACAGTCGAGACCGCGAAGCCCACTATCAGCAACAAGTTCCCGGCCGCCGGGTTGTACTCGATCGGTTTGGCGGTCTTTGGCCCGAACGGGCAGTCGATCGGCACCGGCGGGATCATCAGGATCGGCCACAACGGGTTCGCGCCCGGGTTCAGGTTCTCGCCGTCGAGGCCCACGGCAGGTCAGCTCGTGAAGTTCGACGGCCGGACCACAGTCAGCAGGCACCCCGTCACGAACTACCTCTGGGAGTTCGGCGACGGCACGACCGGCTCGGGCGAGTCGCCCACGCACAGATACGCCCGTCCGGGTACCTACAAGGTCAAGGTCGTGCAATTCAGCGGCGTCGGCTCGGCGTTCCCGGGATCGGGTGCCGCGCCGATCTCGGTGGAGACGGTCACCGTCAAGTGAGCCTCAGATCGTGCTGATTCGTCGGTATCGGAGCGGCCGCCCAGTGCGGCCGCTCCGATAGATGGACGACAATCCGCACCGGCTGGGCGAGATGCTTGATCGAGAGCGCCTCCGCTTCACGGAAATTGGCATCGCCAAGGCGACGGCGCGGCGACGCTCGATCACGCGATCGTAAGCCGGCTTTGAGGTAGCGCACGGAACGTGCTCGATGTATTGCACGCCTCGCTCCGGTTCCCGAGGTTCAGGGGCTCGGACTTGGCCCCCTTGACGGGCGGCGAGATCATGTGACCATGGAATCGGCGGGGCATCCGGTGAATCCGCAGGGGCGAAGCCCAACTCCGCGCAGGTACATCTCGGTCGACCCCGCACGCCGGGCGTTGCTGTTTATCAATGTGCGCTCGGGCGGCGGGAAGGCGCAGCGAGCCAAACTCGCGGATATTGCGCGAAGTCGGGGCATCGAGCCGGTGACTTTGGCGCGGGGAGATGGTCTTGAGGCTTCCATCCGGGAAGTGGTGCCCGGCGCTGACGCTGTCGGCGTCGCGGGGGGTGATGGATCGCTGGCACCCGTGGCATCGGTTGCGGCCGCCCGCCGGATCCCGTTTGTGTGCGTCCCCGCCGGTACGCGCAACCACTTCGCCCGCGATGTCGGCCTCGCGCCAAACGATTTCGTCGGCGCGCTGGACGCCTTCGGCGCAGCGCTGGAACGGACGATCGACCTCGGCTTTGTCAACGGTCGCCCGTTCTTGAACAACGTCTCGCTCGGGATATACGGCGACGCCGTCCGCCGTGCCGGCTACCGCGACGCCAAGCTGCGCACGTTGCTCGAGACCGCCCGGGACGAGATTCGCGGCGCGGGCCCCGCGCCGGCCGACCTCCATCTCGCCGACGACCGCGGACGTCAGTACCGCAGCCCGGCCCTGGTGCTGGTCTCAAACAACCCCTACGCATTCGAGCGCCCGCCGGGTCGCGGGGCGCGTCCCACACTCGACGGCGGGCGGCTGGGAATCGTCCTAATCGACGCACCAGGTGGCCCCTTGCACCGCGCGGGCCGGGCATGGAGCGCGCGATCGCTCACCGTAGAGGCCAACGCAACCCTCCCGGCCGGAGTCGACGGAGAGACGGCCATGCTCACCCCGCCTCTGCACTTCACGATCCAGCGCAGAGCCCTCCGCGTCCGGATTGCGCCCAGGCACGCGCCGCGGCCTGGCTCTCTAGGGCACGAACCAGCGGCGTAAAGCTTTCACGTCGCCGGAGTGGCTCCACAGCCGCCTGATTCGCGGTCAGTTCTCAAGGATCGCCGACGCCGCCCGCGGCTCGAGGCCGTAGGCGGCGCCGGTGCGAGTTGATCGCCTACCTAGCGCGGGCGAGTTCGAGGCTCGCTCAGGCACGGGGGAGGACGAGCAGCGGCGAGGATGCCACGTCTGCAAGCTGCTGGGCGGTGCTCTGCAGCAGGAAGCGGTCGATCGGCCGGTATCGATGCGAGCCGAGCACCAGCAGGTCAATCGACTCGGCGTAGTGCACGAGTTCATCGACGGCGTCTCCAAGTTCGGCACTGGCGTCGACACCGCCTAACGCGGCTATCCGCCCGCGGGCCTCCTCGACGCGTTCCTCGAGCTCCGCTTCCTGATTCGCCGGATCGCCGACGTGGATCGGCGCCTGCACGGCCTCGAAGGCCGACAGCACGGCGTGGCGCTGGGCGGCAAGCGTCCTGGCCAGTGCGAGCGCCCGTTCGCTCTCGGGGGAGCCGTCGTAGGCGACACCTATACGGGTGATGGCGCCGCCAAGCTCTGAGTAACCGGTCGGCGCCACCGCAACAGTGCACGGCGCATCCTCCAGCACCTTGTGCGTGTCGTCGACGTAGTCCCGAGCGAGCTCGTCGTACCCGGTCGCGCCCACAACGAGCAGGTCGGCATGCTCTCCCGACGCGTACTGGTGCAGGCCGCGTCGTACCGAGCGGGCCTCGACCCACGCCGCGCGAGCATCGATCTCAAACTCGCCCGCGAGCGCCGCCAGACGCTGCCGCTCATACCGGCGCTTTGCCGCTTCTCCTACGGCGCCCGAGTCGGGCGCGGGCTTGCTCGTGACGACGTACACGTGAAGGAGCGTCAGCTCTCCCTGCGGCGAGACCAGTCCCTTGGCGAGCGCGATCGCGTCGCCACCCGCCTTGTCGCCTCCGACGCCCACCAGCACTTTTTCGAACATGTGGTGCAGCGTGGCGGCAAGCTGGGTGACTTGTCGTCATCCGGACTGCGTGATTCGTCACCCAGCGACTTCGGCCAGGCCTTCCGCGACGATGATCCGCGCGGCGGCCTCCACCAGCGCGAGGTGCGAGAAGGCCTGCGGGAAGTTCCCCAGGTGCCTGCCGGTCTCGACGTCGTACTCCTCCGCGTACAGCCCGAGCGGAGACACAGCCTTGACGAGTCGTTCCATCAGGTCTCTGGCCCGCTGCATCTCGCCGACGATTACCAGCGCCGATACCAGCCAGAAGGAGCAGATCAGAAAGCTCCCCTCCTTGCCCGACAGTCCGTCGTCGGTCTCCTCGGTGCGGTAGCGCAACACGAACCCTTGCTCGGTCAGCTCTTCGGCGATTGCGAGCACGGTGGCGCGTAGCCTCTCGTCGTCGCCCGGCAGGAAGCCGAAGATGGCCGCCAGGAGCGTCGAGGCGTCGAGCGCATCGGTCTCGTAGTGCTGGCGCAGCACCCCGCGCTTGTCGACCCCGTGGTCGAGAATGTCCGACTGGATCTCTGCGGCTGTCTGCGTCCAGCCATTGGCGAGTTCGGTGTCTCCACGTATGTTTGCGAGCTGCGCCGCGCGGTCGAGCGCGACCCAGCACATCAGCTTCGACGAGACGTAGTGACGCGGCTTTCCCCGCGCCTCCCAGATGCCCTGGTCCGGTCTGCGCCAGACCGCTTTGGCGCATTCGGCTTGCGCCTGTACGAGCGGCCAGAGGCGCCTGGGGATGCGCTGGCTGCGGCGGCTTTGGAGCAGCACCGAGTCCAGCGCGGCCCCGAACACGTCGTTCTGACGCTGGCTGAAAGCGCCGTTGCCGACGCGGCCAGGACGCGCGCCGCCGTAGCCCGACAGCTCCTCGCGGACCGATTCGGTCAGATCCCGGCGACCGTCGATCCCGTACATGATCTGCAATCCGCCATCGTCGTCGCGCTCGAGGTCGGCGATGAACTGCATGAACTCGTCGGCCTCCCAGTCGAGCAGCAGGTAGTGCAGCGCCCGCAAAAGAAAGGTCGCGTCGCGGATCCATGTGTAGCGGTAGTCCCAGTTCCGCTCCCCTGCGGGTGTCTCGGGCAGCGAGGTGGTGAGCGCCGCGATGGCCGCCCCCGTCGGCATGTAGGTGAGACCCTTGATTGTCAGCGCCGAGCGCTGAATCAGCGGCCCGAGCTCGTGGTCGGGGATGGCCGCACGCGCCAGCCAGTCACGCCAGAACGTCGTCGTGGCCTCGAGCTGCTCCGAGGCCTCTTGAGCGGTGGTCGGGACGAGCGCCTGGTCGCTCCACGCAAGCGCGCAGTAGACAGTTTCCCCGGCGCGTAGGACGTGACGGGCTCGGGCCCGGCCCGCCTCGATGCCCACAAGCATGTCGGTCTGCAGACGGAGCGCTTGATCAGCTCCGATTGCGTCGGCTCGATGCCGATCTTCGCTCAGCGTCCACTGGCCGGGGGAGCGGCCATAGTCGAATACCGGCTCGCACACGAGGTCGATCTCGACCTTGCCGTCTATGCACTTGGCCGTGCGTACGAGTGCGTGGTCGGCATCCTCGTCGGCTGGTGGCCGCGTGTGCGGTGTCACCGTGTCTTCCCCGCGGCGCCGTCCGATCGTCAGCGCGTCGCGCACGACCACCCAGCCCGTGGGCGACTTCCAAGACGTCATTAGCGAGTTGGTTCCCGGCTCGTAGATCCTGGCGCTGGGGACGTTGATCCCGAATGGGGCAAACCGGA
>JAFAPR010000103.1 GCA_019247075.1 Solirubrobacterales bacterium | reverse complement strand
GCGCCAGGAGTCGGCATAGGGGGCCTGAAATGGATAGTTGTAGCCCTCGCCTCCCGGCCAGACGATCATGTTCGCGCCCAGCGAGCCGGCGAACTCCGCCCCCTCGCGGAGGATGCGGCGGGCCTCTCCACGCACGGCGGGGTCCGGGTTTACGAGCCCTCCACGACCGAAGCGAGCGTCCAGATGCAGCCCGCCCGCGATGCAGTAGACGTCGTGTGAGCGCAACGCGGCGCGCACCTCGTTCAGGTTCTCGGCGCAGAGCTCGGCGGGATAGTGGAACTCATAGCCATCGATCAGGTCGCCCAGGCCCTCGACCGCCCGGTGCACCTTCTCCGCGACGGGCTCCCGGTCATAGTCGTGCTCCGGCTGGTAGCCGCCGGGCACGAAGCGCGTGATCATTGGCCCAAAGGCCCAGATGCCAAGGCTCGTCTTCATCGCTTCTCCTTTTAGCTCGCAGGCCGTGTGGGCTTTGAGTGAGCGATAACATAGCCTCGCAATTCGGGGACCAACAGCCGGCCCTTACGCGGACGAGCGCGGTGACGGGGAACAGGATGAAAGACTCCAACGCGGAGGCGCACAGGCACGCCGAGCCCGTTGGTGAGCCCTTCCTGACGCGTCGGCGTGCAGTGATGGCCGACGTCGGCAGGCTGGCGGGCGTCTCCCACCAGACCGTCTCGCGCGTGATCAATGGCAGCCCTCACGTGCGCGCCCAGACTCGCCAGCGAGTGCTGGAAGCGATGCTTGAGCTCGGGTACCGCCCCAACTCCGCGGCGCGTGCGCTGGTCACCGGCCGATCACAGACACTGGGAGTCGTCAGTTTCGACACCACGTTGTACGGGCCCGCGTCGACCCTGTTTGGGATCGAGCGCGCCGCCCACGAAGCGGGGTACTTCATCATCGTGGCCAGCCTCAAGGTCCTCGACCGCCGGTCCGTGTCGGAGGCGGTTGAGAGACTGTGCCGTCAGGGCGTCGATGGGATACTCGCCATCACCCCCTACGACGAGGGTGCCGATGCGTTGCTCCACGCGCCCGGCGACGTGCCGCTCGTAGCGGTCGAGGCGGGGCCCGACCACGGCGTTCCGGTCGTGGCGATCGACCAGGTGGCCGGCGCGCAGAGCGCCACCCGGCACCTGCTTGACCTCGGCCACGAAACGGTCTGGCACATTGCCGGGGCGCCGGATTTCCTTGAGTCGCGGGACCGCGTGCATGGTTGGCGCAGTGCGATTGAGGCGGCCGGGGCGCCGCAGCCGCCGCTCCTCACCGGCGATTGGAGCGCCCGGGCCGGCTACGACCTGGGCCGGGGCCTGGCTTCGGACACGAGTGTGACCGCAGTCTTTGTCGCCAACGACCAGATGGCGCTGGGGGTCCTCCGGGCCATGCAGGAAGGTGGCCGAAGGATCCCCGAGGAGGTGAGCGTGGTCGGCTTCGACGACATCCCCGAGGCGCCTTACTTCCTGCCACCCCTGACGACGGTTCGCCAGGACTTCGACCACATGGGGAGCCAGAGCGTGCGCCAGCTGGTGGGCATGCTCGAGGCGGCGGGGTCCGCCCACCCCCCCGCGCCGCTGCGCCCGGAGCTGATCGTTCGCGCCAGCACGGCCGTGGCTGCTCGTGTCGCCCGGGCGCGTGCGAGCATCGGCGGAGTGACCCCGGGCGGACCCGGGACACATTGAAGTTGGCCGATGTGATCGTTAACATCCAGCCCCGTCTCGGCAAGGCATCCATGGTTGACGCCACGTTAAAGAGCACTAGACACGGGCCCTGGGGTCTGCAACGTTTCCGGTCTACCCCCGGCGTCCCTACCAGGAGGAGGAGAGGAGATGTCAGAGCACGACATCCTCGGCGACGCGATTGAGCGCCTCGAGTGGGATGAGCGCAAAGTCCAGGACACCCCGCTCAAGAAGTGGCATCAGATCACGCGCCGCAGCGCACTCACGGGAGGCGCAGCCGGCATTGCCGCGCTTGCCTTGGAGGCGTGCGGCAGCTCGAGCCCTTCGGCGTCCGCCTCGAGCAGCAGCGCGGCCTCGATCTTCGGGTTCAACAAGAGCCAGCACTACGTCTTCGTCAACCACGTGACCACGAACATCTTCTTCACGCCAACCCAGAACGCCGCCGCAGACGCGTGCAAGCTCCTGGGCTGCTCGTACAACTGGACCGGTTCTTCGTCGAGCAACGTGGCCGAGATGGTCAACGCGATCAACAGCGCGGTAACGAGCAAGGCCGACGGGATCGCTACCACGCTGATCTCACCGACGGCGTTCACCAAGCCGGTCCAATCGGCGCTGTCGGCCGGCATACCGGTGGTCGCCTACAACGCCGACGAACCACAGACGGGACGCCTCTCTTACATCGGCCAGGACCTTTTTCTCTCCGGGCAGCAGATGGGCCAGCACATCGCCTCGCTCGTGCCGTCCGGGGAGATCGGGCTCTTCATCGCCACGCCCGGCTCGGCCAACATCCAGCCGCGGATCAACGGCGCGCTGGCCACGCTCAAGAGCCATCCCTCGATCAAGCCGAAGGTCGTCGCCACCGGCGCAGCGGTGCCGGCCGAGCTGACGGTGATCAACTCCTGGGCCACGGGTCACCCCACAGCCAAGGGCATGTTCGCCGTCGATGCGGGCTCGACGCAGGGCCTCGCGCAGACGATCCAGAAGCAGGGCCTGAGGCAGAAGGGCTGGAAGGGCGGCGGCTATGACCTCACGCCGGTCACTGAGGCGTTGCTGGCCAAGGGCTACATCGATTTCACGATCGACCAGCAGCCCTACCTGCAGGGCTTCCTCCCGGTCCTGCAACTCTACCTGTACAACGCGTCCCAGCGCCTGACCGGCATCGCCGAAGTCGACACGGGCCTGAAGTTCCTGACCAAGACTACGATCCTGCCCTACAGCACGACCAAGAGTCGGTACGAAGGGACCGGCAGCAGCGCAGGTGTACAGAAGAGCTAGTCTCCGCAGCCGGAAAGAGGTGCGCTAGCAATGGCTGTCGCCCCCGAAAAAGCTCCAGAGAAGGCGCCGGCGCAGCGTCCGCCAGCGCGTGGTGCCGGGACGGTTGCGCTGGACTGGGCCAAGAAGGGCCTTGCGCTGCGCGAGAGCAGCATCATTGTCGTCATCGTCGCGTCGCTGGTCTACTTCGGGGCCACAACCCCTGGGTTCTTCAGCGGCTGGAAGAACCTCCTGCCCTACTTCTGCTTTCTGGCGATCATGGCCGCGGGCGAGGTGTTCGTGATGACCCTGGGCGAGATCGACCTCTCGATCGGGGCGCTCTGGCTGTTCACGCCGTTTATGTACTGGAAGCTGACGAGTGCCGGCATCCCGCTGCTACCGAGCGTGATCCTGGCGCTCATGATCGCCTCGCTGCTCGGCGGCGTCAACGGCTTCTTCACCGCCTACGTCGGCATCCCGTCATTCGTCGCGACGCTGGCGATGCTGTTCTTCTTGGATGGCCTGGCGCTGATCCTCTCGCACTCGCAGCAGATCACAACGCCGGGCACGTCGGTTACACAGACGAGCACGTTTGCGAGCGTCTTCGGGGCCGGGACATACTCCGAGCTGATCTGGGCGCTCGTCATCATGGGCATCCTCCAAGTCGTGCTGACGTTCACTCGCTGGGGCATCTATACGGTCGCCACCGGTGGCAATCGCCTGGGCGCCTCCGAGGCCGGCGTCAAGACGCGCCTGGTCGTCGTGCGCAACTTCATGCTGTGCGCGACGACGGCCGGCATCGCCGGGATCCTCGAGGCGGTCCGGACCTCCAGCATCACGCCCGATCCCTCCGGCTCCAACCAGTTCCTGCTGTATGCGGTCGCGGCGGTGATCATCGGCGGCACGCTCATGACCGGAGGCGAGGGCACCGTCGTCGGCGCGTTCCTGGGCGCCCTGTTCATCGGAATACTCCAGGACGGACTTACGCTCAAGAGCGTCAACGCCAACTACCTGTACCTGTGGTTGGGGATCGCCGTCATCATCGCCATGACGCTGTACGTGCTGGTGCGGCGCATACGCAGGGGTTCCGGCCGTGGCTGACCAGGCTTTCGCTGGCCAGCCCATCGTCGAGCCCTCCACCGCGCCCGACGACGTGCTCCGGATCGAGCACATAGCCAAGCGCTTCGGTCCGATCACCGCTTTGCGGGACATCAACCTTCACCTGCGCAAGGGCGAGGTGCTGGGGCTGCTCGGCGACAACGGCGCGGGCAAGTCGACCCTGGTCAAGATCATCTGCGGCTTCCACAAGGCCGACTCCGGCAGCATGTGGCTCAAGGGCAAGCCGTACGCCCCCAAGAGCGTGCTCGACGCACGGGCCCAGGGGGTCGACACCGTCTACCAGGACCTGGCGCTGGTGGACGAGCTGTCGGCCACCCAAAACCTGTTCCTGCGACGCGAACAAACGTATCGCCCGCTGCCGTTTTTGGCGGGCCGCAAGATGCGGCGCGAGGCGCGCGCGGCGCTCGATGAGATCGGCATCAACATCCCCCGCATCGACCTGCCGGCGGCGCGTTTGTCAGGCGGCCAGCGCCAGGCGATCGCCGTAGCGCGCGCGATCCGCGACCAGTCCGAAATCCTGTTGCTGGACGAGCCGCTGGCGGCCATGGGCGCGAAGGAAGGCGCGATGATCCTCGACCTGATCGCGCGCCTCAAGGATCGGGGCGACGTCTCCATCATCATGATCGTCCACAACTACGTGCAGGTGTTCCAAGCCTGCGACCGTGCGAACCTGATCCAGGACGGGCTCATCACGTTCGACAAGCCGACCGCCGAGAGCTCGGTCGACGAGCTCAACGAGATCGTGGTCGAGGAGTACCGGCGGGCGCGCCAGGCGGAGATGAGCGGAAACGGCGAGGCGTCGCGGTACAACGCCGCGTGAGCGCTACCCGGCGGTGAGGCGCCCGAACCGCCAGCGCTGCCGGCTGTGAACGAGCGAAGCTACGCGATCGGCGTCGACTTCGGCACGGAGTCCGCGCGGGCGCTGCTGCTCGATCTACGCACCGGCGAGGAGCTCGCGGTCAGCGTGGCCTCCTACCCACACGGCGTGATCGACGAGTTGCTGCCCGCAAGCGGCGAGCGGCTTCCGCCCGACTGGGCGCTCCAGGATCCCGACGATTGGAAGCTAGCGCTCGAGCGCAGCGTCGGCGGCGTGCTCTGCGACTCCGCCGTGCCACCGGCCGCGATCTCAGGGCTCGGGGTCGACTTCACCTCCTGCACGGTGCTGCCGGTGATGGGAGACGGCGCACCGCTGTGCACGCTGCCGGCGTGGCGCGCGCGTCGCAACGCCTGGCCCAAGCTGTGGAAGCATCACGCGGCCCAGCCGGTGGCCGATCGGCTCACCGAAGTTGCGCTCGAGCGCGAGGAGGAGTTCATCGCGCGCTACGGAGGGCGGATCTCCTCGGAGTGGTACTTCCCGAAGCTGATCGAGCTCTGGCTCGAGGACCGCGAATGCTACGAGACGGCAGATGGCTTCATCGAAGGGACCGATTGGATCGTCTGGCACCTGACCGGCCGCGAGCGGCGCCAGCGGTGCACCGCCGGGTACAAGGCGCTGTGGTCGCCGGAAACTGGCCTGCCTCCGGTCGAGTACTTCGCGGCCGCCTATCCCGGCTTCGACCGGCCCGCGGAGAAGCTCGGAAACTCGTTTTTGCCGCTCGGCTCGCGCGCCGGCGCGATACGCGCCGAGGTGGCCGCCCGCCTCGGCTTACGGCCGGATACGCCGGTGGCGGTCGGGAACGTCGACTCCTTCGCGTCGGTTCCAGGCGCCGGCGTCTCGGAGCCGGGGACGTTCGTGTCGGTAGTGGGCACCTCGATCTGCGACATGGTGGTCGACCGCAAGGAGGTCCGGCTGCCGGGGATCACGGGCGTGGTGAAGGACGGCATACTGCCAGGGCGCTACGGGTACGAGGCAGGGCAGGCCGCGGTCGGCGACATGCTTGCGTGGTTCGTGCGCCACGTGGCGCCGCCGGGTGCCGGCCACGCTTCGCTGGAGCGCGCGGCGGCCGCCCTGCGGCCCGGCGAGACGGGGCTGGTCGCGCTCGACTGGTGGAACGGAAACCGCACCGTCCTAGCCGACGCCGACCTCACCGGAGTCGTGTGCGGGCTGACGCTCCACTCCACCCGCGAGCACATCTACCGGGCGCTGCTGGAGGCGATCGCGTTCGGGAATCGCCGGATCGTGGAGAACTTCACCGAGCATGGGATTCCTCTGACCGAAATCGTCGCGTGCGGCGGCGTGGCCAACTC
>JAFAPR010000082.1 GCA_019247075.1 Solirubrobacterales bacterium | reverse complement strand
AGCTCGGCGACGCCGATGTCAAACGACCTGACTCCGGGTCTTACCCGGTTGTGCATCGAGGTGATGAGCAATCGCAGGGCGTAGTAGGCCGCCCCCACAACCCCGAGGAACGCCACCACCGCTATCGCCACCTTCGTCTTGAACACGCCCAGCAAGATCATGAATTCGCCGACGAAGTTGGCCGATCCCGGCATGGCCAGGGTCGCAAGCGCGACAATCAGGAAGAGCGCTGCGAGCACAGGGGCGCGGAAGGCAATGCCCCCCATCTCGCGCAGATCCTCGGAGCCTCCCGAGCGGGCCGCCAGCGCCGCGACGATGAAGAACAGAGGTGCGGTGATCAATCCGTGGTTGACCATCTGCAGGATCGCTCCCTGGCCGCCCTGCGGCTCCAGCGAGAAGATGCCAAGCGTGATGAAGCCAAGTTGGGCGACGCTGGAGTAGGCGACGACGAGGCGCGCGTCAGGCGTCGTGAAGGCGAGCGCGGTTCCCCACAGGATCGAGAGGAGCGCGATCAGCAGCATCAGGGTCTGGTAGTGGACAGACGCGTAGGGGAACAGGGGTAGGACGATGCGCAGAAAACCGTATGCCGCGACCTTGGAGAGAACGCCGGAGAACACGGCCACGGCCGGAATCGGCATCGACTTGTAACCATCGGCGAGCCAGCCGTGGAGCGGGACCTGCGGCATCTTGACGAGGAAAGCGGCCGCGAAGCCGAGGAAGATCCACTCCTGGGAGCTGCGCGACAGGGGCAGGTGACGCAGCGCGGACAGCGCGAAGGTGATCGGGACACCGTGCTGATCCGAGGCCACAACCCCGGTGGCGATCGCAGCCGCCAGCATGAAGAACGAGCCCACCAGCGTGTAGACGACCAGCTTCGTCGTCGCGCGCACCCGGTCGCCGGTTCCCCAGATCCCGATGATGAAGTAGAAGGGGATCAGCATCAGGTCGAAGAAGGCCACGAACAGGGCCAGGTCCTGCGCGCAGAACGCCCCCAACACCGCGCTCTGCGCCACACCGAAGCTGAAATAGAAAAGACGGGGGCGCGACCACTCGCGGAACGCCGCCCATACAAGCGATGCGCTGAACAGGATGCATGTGAGCAGCACCAGCGTCACGTTCAGGCCGTCGAGGCCGAGGTTGTAGTGGATTCCGAGCGTGGAGATCCAGGTCTGGTTCGTGACGAACTGCAGACCCGGGTGATGGAGCTTGAAGCGGGCCACGTAGGAGATCGCGATGGCCAGCGTGGCGAAGCTCAGGACGGCGACGAGACGACCGACCCAGGGCCGGGGCAGCGCGGCCGCGACGACGGCGATCGCAAGCGGCAGCCAGATGAGGACCGAGAGGGTCACCGCTTACGTGCTCCTGACCAGGAAGTAGAGCGTCACGCCGGCGATAAAGACCACCATGCCCGCGGCGTAGTACCGGACGAAGCCGGTCTGGGCCCGGCGAACGGCGGCAGAGCCGGCTCGCACGGCCGCGACCGTACCCCCGGTGAGGCCCCGGGCGATCACGATCCGTTCCAGCACCTCGGCCAGGCGGCCGACCATGAGCGCGGGCCTGACCACCAGCACGTCGATCAGCTCGTCGAAGTACCACTTGTTGACGAACAGCGTGTAGAGCGGCGCAAAGCGGCTGCGGATCTTCGCCGCGGACCCCGGGGCCACGACCCAGATGCGGTAAGCGGTCGCGATTCCGATCACCGCGATCGCCGCTCCGATCGCCAACCCGATCCAGTCACTGCTGGTGGACGGCAAAAGGCGGGCGAGGTGTGAGTCCGCGAAGGTCGGGCGCAGGAAGCGCTCGATGCCGGCGTCGATGCCCGGGATCTGGAGGACCCCGCCCACCACAGCGAGGATCGCGAGTACGGTCATCGCAGCCTTCATGGGGACATCCCGCTCCGCGATGTGGTGCTCGGGCCCGGGAAAGCCGACGTCGGCGTCCTCCTGCTCCCCCGTGAGTGGGTTCGTCGGGACCTCGGCGTGAGCCAGGTGGCCCTCCTGGAGGGAACGGGCCTCGGGCACGGGCTCACCGAAGAACGCCCGGAAGATCATCCGGAACGTGTAGAGGGCGGTCAGAAAGGCGCCGATGTAGCCGAAGATGCCCAGCACGAAGAAGCCGCCGCCGCGATGGTCGAGGAAGGCCAGGATGTCGTCCTTCGACAGCCAGCCGGAAAATGGGGGCAGCCCCGCGAGCGCGAGTCCTCCGACCACAAAGCACAGGAACGTGAAGGGCATGGCCTTGCGGAAACCACCCATCCGGTCCAGTGACTGGTTGCCGGCCATGGCGCCGATGAGCGAGCCCGCCGCCATGAACAAGAGCGCCTTGAAGAAGGCGTGCGTCATGAGATGAAAGAGGCCGGCCGAGTAAGCGCCGAGTGAGACCGCCATCATCATGTAGCCGATCTGCGACATGGTCGAGTAGGCGATCACGCGCTTGATGTCCACCACCGCGAGGCCGATCGTCGCGGCGATCAAAAGCGTCAGGCAGCCGCCGATCGCGGTTATGTCGCCCGCCGTGGGCGCGTGCTCGAACAAGGGGTGCATGCGCGCGATCAAGTAGACGCCGGCCGTCACCATGGTCGCGGCGTGGATCAGCGCGGACACCGGCGTGGGACCCTCCATCGCGTCCGGGAGCCAGGTGTGGAGCGGGATCTGGGCCGACTTGGCGAACGCGCCGACCCCGAGCAGCAGGCACGCGATCACCAGCGTTGGACTGTCGTGGGCGAACACGAGTCGCGAGGCATGGAACACCCGGAGGTAATCGACCGAATGGGTGTGCAGGAACAGGATGAAGGTCCCAAGCACCAGCCCCACGTCCCCGACGACGTTGACGAGGAAGGCTTTGATCCCCGCTCCGGTGGCGGTGCGACGCCGGTACCAGAAGGAGATCAGGGCATACGATGCAAAGCCCACGCCGGCCCAGCCGACGATCAGGATCAGGAAGTTGCCCGCGAGCACCAGCAGCAACATCGCGAACACGAAGAAGTTCAGATATGCGAAGTAGCGGGCGTAGCCGCGGTCAGAGGTCAGGTAGGCGACCGAATACAGGTGGATGAGCGCCGACACCCCCGAGACGACGAGGATCATGAATACCGACAGGGGGTCGACCAGGATCTGGACGCTTGAGTCGACGCCGGTGCTCACGTCGTAACGCCACAGCGACGAGGTGAGCTGGCGGTGGATGGGGGTGTGTGAGAGCAGGAGCACCAACGTCACCACCGCGAACGCGAAAGAAAGCGCGATCATGCCCGTCCCGAGCCAGCCCGAGAGCCGGCCCGGAAGCCTGCTGAAGCCCAAGCCGATCACGACCGTGCCGACCAGCGGGCACAGAAGCACCAGCCATGCGGAGGTGGTTGGGTCCACTAGTGGACCGTCCCGAAAATCAGTGCCCCATTCGCGAGCGAGAATCGAGCCTTGCAAGGACGCAGGACCGAAGGCGTAGCAGCGCTACGTCGAGGTCCGAGGACAGCCGGACGACTCGGGCGCGGCCCAATCAAGCGAGGCCGGATGCCGAGCGGGCCGCAAGCCCGAGTAGGCGACGATTCGCAGCCGCTAAGGGGGCGCGGGTTTGAGGGATGGTCCACTAGCCCTGAAGCTCCCGCAGCTCATCGACGTCGACAGGCAGCCGGCGCCGGTAGAGCGCGACGATCAGGCCAAGCCCCACCACGACCTCGCACGCGGCGACGACCATCACGATCAGCGCGAAGACCTGACCGGCCTCCCCTCCCCACATGCGCGCGAACGCGACCAGCGCCAGGTTCGCTCCGTTCAGCATCAGCTCGAGACAGAGGAGGATCACGAGTGGGTTGCGCCTGATCAGCACACCGGCGGCGCCGGTGCAGAAGACGAGCGCCGAGACCACGAGGTAACCGCCGATCCACATGCTCACCACCCTCCCTGGAACGGCGCCCGGTCCGGCGGTCCGCTGCCAGATTCGAGGGGCTCGCGCTCGGCTTCGCCGGGCGTGGGAAGCTCCGGCAGGCCGGGCTCCGCGTGGCGGGTGCCCGCGGCCTCGGCCATCGTGCCCGTGAACGCCGGGCGCGGGATATGGACCCGGCGCTCGAGCTCGATCTCCGGTTCGAGCCCCCGCCGGCGGCGGGCCAGCACGACCGCCCCGACCGCTGCCACGAGGAGCAGGATCGAAGCGAGCTCGAAGGGGAACAGGTAGGTGGTCAGAAACAGCCGGCCGATGTGGCCAGGCGTGCCGAAGCCGAGGACGTAGTGCGCACCCTTGCCTGAGACCCCCTTCAGCGCGGTGCCGAGCATCGCGATGCACAGCTCGGCCGCGAGCGCGATCGCGAACAGCGGGCTCACGATCTTCAGCGGCGTGCCACCGGCGGTCAATGGCTCCTGGCCCCCGCCGATGTAGGCGACCACGAACACGTACAGGACCATGACGGCGCCGGCGTAGACGATCACCTGCGCGGCCGCGACGAACTCCGCCCGCAGCAGCAGGAACAGCGCCGCGAGCGAGGCCAGGTGAAAGACCAGGGCGAGCACGCTGTAGAACGGGTTGCGCAGGGCTACTACGCCCACCGCCCCGGTCAGCGCGCAGATGGCCGCGATGAAGAAGAGGATCGCGCTGGGGCTCACTGGAGCGCCTCCAGGTAGAGCCCTATCACTCGTCCTCCGTCCTCAGCGGCGTGCGTTCGATCGGCTCCGCCAGCAGCATCTCCTTGGTGAAGATCAGGTCCGAGCGGGTGTAGTCCGAGAGTTCGTAGTCGTGGCCCATCGTGATCGCGTCGAAGGGGCATGCGACCTCGCAGTAGCCGCAGAAGATGCAACGACTCAGGTTGATCTCGTACACGGCGGCGTATCGCTCTCCGGCCGACACGCGGTTCTCGGGGGTGTTCTCCGCGGCCACCACGCGGATGCAGTCGGCAGGGCAGGCGGCGGCGCAAAGGGAGCACCCGACGCACTTTTCAAGTCCCGTGTCCTCGAAGCGGTGCAGCTTGTGGCGGCCGCGGAAGCGCGGGTAGACCGGTGTCTTCTCCTCGGGGTACTGCACCGTCACGGGCCCCTCGATGATGCGGGCGAAGGTCGTCTTGAGCCCGCGCAGCGTTTCGCCGAAGGTCCGGTAGGCGCTCGCCACGGGCCCTGGAGTCGGCACCCGGATCACCTCGATCACGTCGCCTGAGGGGTCGTACGGACTCATGTGGCGACCACGATCGCCGTGACGAGCAGGTTGAGCGTCGCCAGCGGCAACAGGATCTTCCAGCCCAGGGACATCAACTGGTCGTAGCGCAGACGCGGCAGCGTGGCCCTGACCCAGATGAAGAAGGTGATGAACAGCATCATCTTCACGATCACGACGATCGGGTCGACCCAGCCGGGCACGTGAGGGTTGCCGGGAATGAGCCAGCCGCCGAGGAACATAGTCACTGCGATCCCCGAGACCACGGCCATGTTCATGTACTCGGCGAA
>JAFAPR010000029.1 GCA_019247075.1 Solirubrobacterales bacterium | reverse complement strand
GCGGGTGCGCTCGATGAACGTCCGCTACACCGCCGACTTCGACGTCGAGCGGCCCTTGGCCTCGACCTCTTCGCCGACCGGCTCCTGGGTGCGCCTGTAGCGGCGGGTGGAGGCGCCGGCGAGCATCCGCTCGAGCACCACCCGCTCAAGCGGGTCGCGATCGGCGAAATGCTCGTAGGTCCAGAGCTTGACCTCGGCCTCGCCGTCCACGGCCCGCACGCGCGGGCGCTTGGCCTTGACCCGGCGGCCACCGAGCGTCACCTCACCATCCTCGTGACCATGACGCACAGCAGTGCGGTCAGGGTCGTGCTTGCCCTTCGGGCCCATCACCTCGTCTACCTCCTCTTCCATCATCTCGCTCAAGACGCCCAGCCCGACGCCGACCGAAAGCGCCGGCAGCCCCTCCTTCGCTGCCCCCACCAACCGGCCAAGCGCCTCCTGCACACGCTCCGGGAACACGGCCTCATCACTGGTCGCCTGCGCGACCGATACGGTCTCCTTCACGGCGGCTCGGATGAAAAAGTCAAGCCCGGCGTTGGGGTTGACGCCGAGCGCGGCTGGCGACGTGGGCCTCGTATTCAGCCTCCGCCTGCTCACGGCCGCGTCGATCAGCCTCGGTGCGCTTTGGCACCGTGATCGGCTCTCCGCAATCGCCGGCTCGCAGCTGCAGGGCTCGCAGCTTGCTGGCAGCCAGCCGGGGTGAGCCATACCGATAGTCCTCACCCTGGCTGAGCATGTGCCAGGCAAGTACGGCGAGCTTGCGGGCGGTGGTGACAATCGCGACCTGCGTGCCACGGCGCGCGGAGACTCGCAGGTAGGACGCGCGCAGCGGCCCAGGCGTGCGCACAGCGATATGCGCCGCCTCGACCAGCATCCCACGCGCGTGGGCTTGGCCTTGGCGGGAAATGTGTCCCATCCGTGGCCGCTGTTCGCCGGACTGACACACACGGGGATCCAGACCCGAGGTAGCCGACCAGCTGTCGCGGCGACCCAAAGCGTCGCCAGTCGCCCATCACGGCGACCAACGACAAGGCTGTGGCGGCGCCCACCCCGGGAATCGTCATCAGCCGCCGCACGTCATCTCGGCCAAGAGCCCACCGTGCCAGCTCGCCGTCGACCCTATCGATCTCGCGCTGCAGCGCGTCGTGCAGCCGCAGCGCCGAGTCGATCTGCTCACGCTCGTGAGCGGCCAGTCGCACGCGCTTGAGCGCCTGACGGCCGCGCCTGCCAAACAGATCGGTAAACGCCGGCAGGCAGACAAGGTTGCGCGCCAGGACCCCGTGCACTTGGTTGCGCACCGCGGTGCGCTGACGGACCAGGCCGGCGCGGTGCGCCACGCGCCGTCGCAGCTCCCTCGTCTTGGTGTCCGGCACCCACACCTCAGCCACGAACTCAGCCGCGCCCAGCTGCGCCAGCACGCGCGCATCGACCTTGTCGCTCTTGACCTTGGCCGAGGCGATCGCTTTGGTCTTCATCGGGTTCGACACGGTGACGCGGCCGGCGTGCCTGGCCAACACGTCCACCAGCGCCCAGGACACCGACGTCGACTCGAGCATGACATGATCCTCAGGACCCAGCGACCGCGCGAACGCTGCCAGGTTCGTTATCGCCACCCGACCCACGCGCCTGACGGCGTCCCTGCTCGTGCAACGCGACCTCAATGAAGCTCTTGTGCACATCGAGCCCCAGCGTCCTCACACCAACCCTCCTTCCTCGACGAGACCGCCACACGGGGAGAGGCCTGGGCCACACGACACCTTCGGATTCGAGCTCGCAGCTCAACCGGACAAGTCGAAGGGGCGGCCAGATTCCTCCACGGACTCGAAGTCCAAACCGTCGACGGCCTACCCAAAGCCACTATCTCCCCGCTGCCCTTATTCCGGTGCTACCAAAGTAAGCGCCGGTCCGGACAACACCCCCTTCATAACCGGTTCCTCCTTCGATCTTGGACTGATCGCCCATCACGCTCCCACCAGGAGCGGACGGGCCGGAGGAACCGCCGTCACATCAAAGTTCTACGAGCCCCGGGACAACCCCATTGGACATCCGCGAGCAGCTCGGCAGCGGCGTCGTGGGCTCGCCGCGCCTTCGTGTAGTAGGTCATGCTCCGCGTCGGTGCGCCGTCAGGGCGGGTCAGCGTCAGGCGCAGCTCCCCCGACCACTCCGACATGCTGCAGCCCTCGAAGCGTGCGTCCGCGTCAAAGCGGCTCAGCCGTGCTTCAAGCTCGTCCCAGTGGTCTGCCATCGCTACCACCCTTCTGTCAAGTCCACTGCTACGCGTCGAGGATCAGACCTGCGGCTTCTCGATCACACGAGCGGCGGCGTTCTCGGAGGGCCTCGTAGGCAGCGATTGGCTTGCTTCCGAGTCGACTTGGGAACGGGTCCGTGAAAATGCACCAGGTCGCGCCGTGGCTGATGTAGGGTGCTCGCCTATCCATCGTTGAGGAGGTTGTGATGGCGGCTGTCGTTCTTGTTCACCAGGGGTCAGGGCTTACGCGCGAGCAGTACGAGGAGACGGTGAGCCGCCTTACAGGCGGTCAGAAGCGCCGCATGGAATCGCCCGCTGACTGGCCGGTTGAAGGGCTCTTGGCCCATGCCGCGGGAGACGGTCCGAGTGGCTTTCGGGTGGTCGATGTTTGGGAGTCAGAGGAAGCGTGTCGTCGCTTCGGTGAGCATCTTCAACCCATTCTGCGGGAGGTTGGAGTGCAGGCGGAGCCGGAGATGTACCCGGCCTTTGCCTTCGTTTCGGCCTGACGAGCGCCCTGTAGCCGCCCCATTGCCACGGCTGGCTAGTGGCCGGGGGAGCGCTCGCGGCTGTCGCTTGTCGACCAGGCCGAGCGCGGGGCACCAACGACCTGGCGGCCGGCATCGCGACTCGGCCGCGTTCGAGAGTGAGTAAACCCCCGCTTGAGTCGCGCAGCCCGACGGGTGTAGGGTCGGCCGAAACGATTCGGGAGAGCTAGATGCCGACATACGTTCTGCTCATCGACTGGACTCAACAGGGAGTCGAGAACTTCAAGGACAGCGTGGACCGCTACGAGACGGCGCGGGATCAGTTCGAGGGGATGGGGGTGCGCTTCAGGGACATTTACTGGACCCTGGGGAGCCACGACGTCGTGGGCATCGTCGACGCGCCCGACAGCGAGACGCTGGCCGCCGCGCTGCTGCGGGTGGCGTCCCAAGGGAGCGTGCGTACGACCACGCTGCGGGCACTGTCCGCCGACGAGATGCGCGAAGTGATCGCCAAGGCCGGTTGAGCGACCCGCTTTTTGACTGCGGGCGATGAGCCGCGCCCCGGCCACCCATCACTTTGAGCTAGGGCCGCTAACTGGGTCGCCGTCGCCCAAGTGCTGATGGGAAGAGCCCGGCAGCGCAGGCAAATTGGGACCTTTTTCTAGCTCGCCAGAGAGGCAGCCGCGCTGGGCGCAGCCGCTACAAGCGCGAGCACGTCGCGATCACCCGAGCCGCGGTTGGCTCCCCCCAGGAGCACAGTGCTGCTAATCGATCGCTCAGCAGCGTCGGACGAGGCGAACTCACGGCCGTCTAGGCCTTGCCGCAGCGACGCCGCTCGGATAGCGTGGCCTTGGAGATTTTTAGTAAGGAGGGCGCAATGGCCGAACTCATGGGGAAGCGTTTCGAGAACCCGGACGAAGTCCGACAATTCACCGATGGCAAGGGTCGCGTGGAGCTTGTCGACCTCAATGGCCACGCGGTCGGCCTCGGGACCTTCGAGCCGGGGTGGCGCTGGTCGGAGAACGTGAAACCGATTGTCGGCACCGACTCGTGCCACGTAGACCACATCGGGTACGTGCTCGAGGGGGACGTCTGTGTGGTTCACCATGACATCGCCCTCGGATGGGACCGTTTCGTGGGAGACGAAGGACCGAACGGGCTCGCGGCGGCCGTCGAGCGCTTCGCCGGCTTCGTCCGGCGCACCGACTGGCGACCGTTCGCGGTGCCAGGTAGGGGTAGCCCCGGCCCCGGCTGAACCTGCCACGCGCCAACCTCCGTCTCGCCAACCTTCTCCACGACGCGGTAGCGGCACAGTTGGTATCGCGCTCGGGCGGCGTTCCGCCTGTCGATCTCGCCGAGGAGCCAGCCGACCATTGAGACGGCAAGCATCAGAGCGCGGTCGTCGCCGGCCTCCTGCTGCAACGCGAACAGGAGCGCCACCGTTTCCCGCAGCTCTCGGACGAGTGCCCAGCAAAGGGCGGAAGCTCCGGCAGCGCGAGCGGCTCAACGGGAAAGTCGCCGCGCAGGTAGGACGCGATGATGAGCACGCCTCGCCGTCCGCCTCCTCGCGCGCCCGCAGATAACACAGCTTCCCACTCTTCTCAGGTGCATGGTTATCGGTTATCGGTTGTCGGTAGTCGGTTGTCGGTAGTCGGTTGTGTCAGCCCCCCAGACGCTCAAAATCGCGAGCAAGGGGGTCTGGGATCTCGCTGGGGAACAGCTCTCCGCTTGTTCATATCGTCAACTCCTGTGTGTGGGTTGGTTGGCGCGGGGCGACCCACACAGACACCCCGCGCCGTGTTCGCCGGCCCGGCCGTCACGCCACGGCAGGCGGCGAAGCTCCTAGTCATTACGGCGGGCGATGTTCTCTGGCGCGCGCTCGGCGAGCGCTCCCACGCTGCCCAACTCCGCCTTGATCGCACGGTCGATCATCTCCCCGAGCGAGACCCGCGGAAGCGGCGGCTTGGCCTCGATGCGCTTGCGCGTCTGGCGAAGGCCCCTCTCAATGTGGATCGAGCGCGCCTTCCAGTGCCGAGCGGAGTCGTCAGAGAAGTACAGGCAGACCATGCAACCGCACGATTCGCCGTGGGGGCCAACCCTGCGACTGCGCACCCGCTCGCGCTCGCGGAACGCCGTGTCATCGCGGTAGCGCTCGCGATACCGCTCGCGCTGACGGGCGCGCCTGCACGTGAGGCATTCGCGCCTAGCCGTAAGGTTCTCGGGCGTGCGCGGGTGGCCGCGCTTACACAGCGTCGGCGGCGCGAGGTCCGCGGTGCCGAGGATCAGCCGGAAGCCGTCAAGTAGGTATGGCGGCGAAGTCATTACCGCGCCTCCTCCTCGCCGCGCTGACGCGGCTTGGCGGCCATACGCTCGTCCAGGATGCGACGCGCTGCGACGTCGAGGATGCGCTGCACCTCAGCGCGGACGTGCGGCGGTAGGTTCGTCTGTGGGCGAGGGCTGCGGTTTACAGCGAGGGTGCCCACGGCGGCGTGAGGCTCGTGGGCATGGCGACTAGTTGTAGTTCCTGAATAGGTTGGTTCCATCCGGGCCCCCTTGGAGGCTGAGAGCTGCCAAGCCAACTCAGTCCCAAGGAGGACACCGGATGAAGCTTCACGCTAACGCGGCGCTCAGTCTGAAAGGCCGTCGCCAGCTGTGTCGGCGGGTTGTCGGGGAGGGGTGGGCGGCGAGCGAGGCGGCTGAGGCCGCGGAGGTAAGCGTCCGCTGCGCGCGCAAATGGGTAGGCCGCTATCGCGCCGAGGGGGAACTGGGGTTGCTGGATCGCTCCTCGGCTCCGCGTTTTATTCCGCACCGCACCAGCGAGTCGCGGACAGAGGCGATCGCGGCGCTTCGCCGGGTGCGAATGACCGGCTCGGAGATTGCCGAAGTGCTGGGAATGGCCTGCTCGACGGTCTCTGGGATCCTCAATCGCATCGGTTTGGGCAAGCTCAGCCGCTTGGAGGCACCCGAGCCGCCGAACCATTATGAGCGCCGCCACGCCGGCGAGCTTTTGCACATCGACGTCAAGAAGCTCGGGCGGATCGGCCCAAAGGGCGCGGGACATCGAGTCACGGGTCGCAGGATCCAAACCCCCAGGAAAGCGGACGCCGGTGGGGTCAGGCGACTGCAGGTTGGTTGGGAGTATGTGCATGTCTGTGTCGATGACCACACTCGCCTCGCCCACGCCCAGGTGCTGGCGGACGAGAAGGCGTCCACCGCGATCGTGTTCCTGCGCTCCGCGGTCGCGTTCTACGCCGCTCACGGCATCACAGTCCACACGGTAATGACCGACGGATGTCGCTCCTATGTCAACGGCTTGTCGGTATTTGCGTGAATTGCGCGACGGCGGCTATCGAGTGCAGGGCATGAAGTAGGGGGCGTCGCCGATGATCTCGTCCGGGTTCCTGCGTGTCACTGGGACGGGGAGAACGAGCGGAGCGACTGGCGGCGCTTCTGGAGTGCGCAGGAGTCTCCAGACGCGG
>JAFAPR010000008.1 GCA_019247075.1 Solirubrobacterales bacterium | reverse complement strand
TACATCACCGGGATGAGCTTCGGCGCGCTGTCACTGGAGGCGAAGATGGCGCTGGCAAAGGGCGCCTCGATGGCTGGCAGCGCCACCTGCTCTGGCGAGGGCGGCATGATCCCGCCCGAGCGGGAGCTCTCCACGAAGTGGTACTACCAGGTGATCCAGAGCCGCTACGGCTTCAACCCCCACCACCTGATGCTCGCCGACGGCGTCGAGTTCTTCATCGGCCAGGGTTGCAAGGTGGGGTTAGGCGGCCACCTGATGGGTCAGAAAGTGACCGAACAGGTAGCGGAGATGCGCTCTCTCCCGGCGGGCATCGACCAGCGCTCGCCCGCGCGGCACCCCGACTGGTTGGGACCCGACGACCTGTCGCTCAAGGTTCAGGAGATCCGGGAGGCGACGGACTACCAGATCCCGGTCCAGCTCAAGCTCGGGGCCGCCCGCGTCTACGACGACGTTCGCATGGCCGCCAAGTGCGGGCCCGACATCATCTACCTCGACGGCGCCGAGGGCAGCACCGGCGCAGGCCCGCACATCGCCACCGAGGAGACAGGCATCCCACTGCTGGCCGCGATCCCCGAGGCCCGCCGGGCGCTCGAGGACGTCGGCTTGGCCGACGAGATCGACCTCGTCGTGGCCGGCGGGATTCGCAACGGAGCCGACGTCGCCAAGGCTCTCGCGCTCGGCGCCAACGCGGTGGCGTTCGGCACGGCGGCGTTGATGGCGCTCAACTGCAACAAGGAGATCCCCGGCGTGACCGACTACGAGGGCACTGTGGGGGTGCCCGCCGGTCGCTGCTACCACTGCCACACTGGGCGCTGTCCGGTCGGGATCACGACCCAGGATCCAGAGCTGCGCAAACGCCTGGTCGTAGACGAGGCGGCCAACCGCGTGTACAACCTGCTGCACTCGATGACGCTCGAGTGCCAGATGCTCGCCCGGGCGTGCGGCAAGACAGACGTCCACAGCCTCGAGCCGGAGGACCTCTGCGCGCTGACCACCGAGGCAGCGGCGATGGCGCGCGTGCCGCTTGCGGGCACAAACTACATCCCTGGCGTCTCCGAGGAGCGGACACTCGAGGAGATCAGGGGGCTGCTCGAACGCCACCTCGAGAACCCGATCGACTACCTGGCACCCGAGCGCGAGCCGGTGGGTGACGCTCCCTCGGGGATGGCGCCGTGACAGAGGCGCAGCACATGCCGGCCGAGCCCCAGAAGGTGATCGCGATCGACGCGGAGTACCTAGCCGGCCACCGTTTCCCATACCAGGAGGACATCTCGCTAGTGCAGGACGTCGATCTGATGGCCGCAACGCCGGGTCAGGACCTCAACTGGCTGGAGGACGTGAACCTACTCCAGGAGGAGGGCGTACCGGCTGTATTCGACCGCTACTCGAACTCCTTCCTGAAGATTTACTTCCCCATCCCGGAGGGCCGCGAGGACGAGATCGCGCGCAAGGTGCTCATAAAGCACCTGGAGTCAGGGAACTCGTACGGCGTGAGGTTGAAGGAGATCCACGCCAAGTTCCCCCAGCCGGAGCTGGGACCGTGGGTCGAGGACACCCGCACCGTGGGGGCCGACTGGAAGCCCACGGTGCTCGAAGGCTGGGAACCGCCCGCGCACTGAGGCCCGGCTGGGGCGCGCGTATCGGCCAACTAGAGCCGCGCCAGCGCCTCGTCCAGGGTCAGGCGGCGGTAGGTCTCGACCGGCAACCCTTCTTCGTGGAGCCGGTCTCGCCCGGCCGCGAGCTCATCTCTGTCCCCCGGCGCAATCCCCTCCGACCGATCCAGTACGGCGGCCACGTACGACTCGGTCACGCCGTTGCCGGCCAGCCGGACATCGGGGTCGCTCACCCGCCCGGACGCCGAGTAGGCCAGCGCCGTGACAATCCGCTGACGGGCGCTGGCAAGTGATTCCCGCTCGAACGCCAGCGGTCGGGGCGGACCGTCCTGCACCACGAGCCGCGTGATCGCCCTGTCGTTGACCGCCCGCAGCAGTTCTTCCGGCTCGTCGGCGATGACGACCTCCTTGTGCGAGGGCCAGACGTCGAGCATGCCGTGGTCACCCCAGAGCCTGTCGGCGTGAAACAGGAAGTAGTCGGGATAGATGAAGAAGTCCTCGCTTTTCTCGCGCTGGATGTCATAGAACGCGGTCACGGCCGCGAGAAGCAAGGTGCTCGCCCCGACCGCGCCGCACGGCCGGCGCACCACGACGCCGGCGCGGTCCCGTTCGCCGAAGCCGGGAAAGAGGTCTTGAAGGCTCGCCGACCTGCCCGCGACTTCGATCGCAAAGTCGGAGCTCGAGAGCTCCTGCGCGGTGTGCATTACGGAAGCTCCCCCTCGCCGCTGCGCTCGTGCCTCGGCAGGCCGTCGTCCTGCATCGCGTAGTAGTCGCCGGCTTGAGACGCGTACCAGTGACTCGCGCTCCGCAGCCCCGTAGGGCCGTCAAGCGTCCCGGCGGCGATGCTCACCGTCTCCCGGCCAGGCGCGTCCCAGAAGAGGCTCGAGCCGCAATCGCCGCAGAAACCGCGCCGCGCGCGAGCATCGCTGTGCGGGCTCCGGATCCAGCGAAGGCCGCGTCCCTCGGTCAGCACGAGGTCCTCCCTCTGCGCGGCCGTCATGGCCGACACATGGCCCTGCCAGCGCCGGCACTCCACGCAGTGGCAAATGAGCACGTCGCGCAGTGGGCCGCGGACCTCGTAGGTGACCGCGCCACACAGGCATCGACCGGTCGCCATGCCACATAGCTTAGGCTGCGTCGATGGCGCCGCCCTTGAGCCGGGAGAGCCCTGCAACGACGAGCTGGTGGCTGCGCGAGGTCGGGCCGCTGGCTCCAGTGACCCAGCTCGAGGGAGACTTGCGCTCCGACGTTTGCATCGTGGGCGGCGGCTTCACCGGGCTCTGGACGGCGCTCGCGCTGAAAGAGCTCCAGCCCGAGCTCGACGTGACCGTGGTCGAGGCCGATCACTGCGGCACGGGCGCCAGCGGCCGCAACGGCGGCTTCGTGATGAGCCTGTGGCACCAGTTCCTCGCGCTCGAGCACGCCTGCGGCGCCCCCGGCGCGCTGTGGCTGGCGCGCGCGTCGACCGCCGCCGTGGCGGACATCGGCGCGTTCTGCGAGGAGCACGGGATCGCCGCCCAGTACAGGCCGGACGGCTGGCTGTGGACCGCTACCAACGCGGCACAGGCGGGGGCGTGGGAGCGGACGATCCAGGCCATCGAGAGCCACGGCGTGCGGCCGTTTCAGCGGATCGGCACCGAGGAGCTTCAGGTCCGAACCGGTTCTCGCGCGCACCTGGCCGGAGTGTTCGAATCGACCTGCTCAAGCATTCAGCCCGCTGCGCTCGCTCGCGGCCTGCTCCGGGTCGCCCGCGAACGCGGCGTGACCGTGTTCGAGCGGTCGCCGATCGTCGGCCTCGAGCGCTCAAAGCCACTCGCGGTACGGACCGCGCGCGGACGGGTCACAGCCGATCGGGTGGTAGTAGCGATGAACGCGTGGGCGGGCCAGCTTCAGGAGCTGCGCCGCGCGTTCGCGGTCGTCTCAAGCGACGTCGTCATCACCGAACCGGCAGCGGACGAGCTCGAGCGGATCGGGTGGCGCGACGGCGTGTGCATCTCGGATTCGCGTCTCATGGTCCACTACTACCGGACCACTCGCGAGGGACGGGTCGCGTTCGGCAAGGGCGGCGGGCTGCTCGCCTACGACGCGCGAGTCGGCCGCTCGTTCAGTGGGCGCTCCCCGCTCGAGCCGCTGGTGACGGCGCGGCTGCGCTCCACGTACCCAGCCCTGGCATCGGTGCCGATCGCGGCCAGTTGGACCGGGCCGATCGATCGCACGGTTGACGGACTGCCGTTCTTCTTCGCCCTGGGCCGCCCGGATCTCGTCTGCGGCGCCGGCTATTCCGGCAATGGCGTCGGACCGTCGGCGCTGGGCGGGCGCATCCTGGCGTCGCTGGTGCTAGGGCGCGACGACGAGTGGAGCAGGTGCGGACTCGTGCGCAAGCCTCCGCGCGGGATGCCGAGCGAACCGCTGCGCTACCTCGGCGGGCGCCTCGTGCGTGCGGCGGTGGCGCGCAAGGAGCGCGCCGAGGACGAGGATCGAAGGCCTGCCCGGATCGACCGCGCCCTGGCCGGTCTCGCGCCGGCGGGCTTGGTGCCGCTCCGGTAGGCACCTCGTCTCAGAAGGGCCGTCCCCGAACGCCCGAGCGAGTCAGCCCTCTGCCTCTACCTCCGCGAGCAGTCCCTCGCCCGAGAGCACCGACTCGGCGAAGTGATCGTGCATCCAGGCTAGGTGCTCCCAGCGGTTTTCGACGATCCGGTTGAACTCCCAGTTAGGGATCGCCTGCTGGTGGACATGCTCGGTCATGAGCGCGGGGTCTACCTCGTAGACGTGTTCGAAGCGATTGATGACCACATCGGTGACGCGATGCGCCTGGGGCGGCTTTTCTGCTGACAGCCTGAAGCCGAGCATCTCGTCTACTCCTCCTCGTAGGCCTGACCAAGCAGGTACTTGCTGGGGTTCATGATGTTGTTCGGGTCGAGCGCTCGCTTGATCGTCTTCATCACCTCGAAGCCGCCGCCCAGCTCAGTCGGCACGAGGTCGACCTCGCCGGCGCGGCACGCTCCATGGCAAGCGGAGATCGAGCCGCCGTGCTCGATCGACACGCGCGCGAGCTCTCGCTTCGCGTCGACCCACGCCGCCCAGCTCTCGTCGTCCCACTTCATCTCCCAGATGCCGATGTCGATCTCGGTGAGGTAGTCGCCCCACGGCTTGAAGGCGCCGTTGGTGTAAGCGAAGATGCCCCAGTCGTCGAACATGTCGAACCGCTCGCGCAGCGAGTCGGCGATCGCGTGCCACTTCTCGCGCACGGCCGGCAGCTGGGGATACGGGATCGCCGCGTCCTCGCAGTGCCAGCTCATCAGAGCGACCTGGCCGTCGCGAGTGCGCCCATGCTGCGGTGTCGCGTACCGGTCGTGGCGCGAGGCCCAGTCGCCCTGCGAGATCTCGTCGCCCAGGTACGCGCCGCCAGATGCCTTGCCGATCCGCAGCAGGCGCTTGGCGCCGACCCGCACCTCGTCCGCGTTCCCGTACGCTGCGCAGGCGATCACCGCCTTGACGGACTCCGGCTGGGGAATGTAGGCCTCGTCGTCCCGGCGCAGGTACCGGATCTTCTCCTCGTCGAACAGGACCACGCCGGCGAGCGTCGCGACGCCGGAACGTGCCAGCTCCCCGGTCGCCCGCCACGCATCCATGTAGCTGCCGTAGGAGAAAAACATCGAGAACTCGGCCTCGGGCCGCTTGACCAGTTCGAGCGTCGCCTCTGTGACGATCCCGAGCGTCCCCTGATGACCCATGAACAGGTGTTTGAGCTGGTAGCCGCTGGACGACTTGCGCACCGTCGGGCCGCCTCCGTCGCCGACGCGGATGATCTCCCCGGTGGGCAGCACCATCTCGAACGAGATCACCAGGTCGCGGGTGTGACCGTAGCGAGCGCCTATCAGCGACCAGCCACTTGTCCCGATGCGGCCGCCGACCAAGGAGCAGGGGTACGACGCCGGGTCGTCGGGATAGATGTAGCCATGCTTGCGGAGCTCCTCATTGAGCTTGAGCATGTTGATCCCCGGACCGACGGTCACCGTCCTGTTCTCGTGGTCGAGCTCGAGGATCTGGTTCATCAGCTTGATGTCGACGACGATGCCGTGGCGCAGCGGCACCGCGCCGTCGGTCAGCCCCGTCGCGCCGGCCCGAGGCACCACCGGGATGCCGTGCCGGTTGGCGAGCTTGACCACCTCGGACACCTGCTCGGCGGAGGTCGGCAGAACCACCGCGCTTGGGATGTGCTCCTCCCAGCGGTGGACGGGGAACGGGGCCGGCACGCGGGCCCGGTTGAACACCGCGGAGCGACCCGTGAAGACGTGATCGGGCCCGCAGATCGCGGTCAACTCGTCCACCACGCCGTCTAGGAGCGCAACCGTCGCCATCTCACACCTCGAATCCCGCCGCCTCGGCGACCAGCTCGAAGATGTCGAAGACCTCGATTCCCTGCGCCTCGCCCTGCTCGGTCAGTGGTCGCTCGGACCACGGGCACGCCGAGACCAGCGTGTCGACGCCGTCGAGCTCACCCGCCTTGGCCATGCGCCGGCGACTGATCTCGGCGGTCAGCTCGGGCTTCTCCACCCCCAGGTTGGAGCCGGCCCCCGAGCAGTAGGACCACTGCGTGACGTGGTCGACGTCGACGAACGTCAGTCCCGGGATTGCGCGCAGGATCTCGCGCGGCGCCTTCCACACCCCCATCCGCTTGTTGAGGCGGCAGGGGTCGTGGTACGTCACGGTGCGACGCACCGGCGTGGTCAGCTTCAGCTTCCCCTCTCGGATCTTTTCGGCGATCAGATCGACCGCCAGCACGATCTCGAACTCGTCGAAGTTCGGATCCAGCGCGGGATAGTTCTCGACGATCGTGATGTAGTCGTGGGGGTCGAGGCAGACGATCCGCTTGGTGTTTGTCTTGCGCCAGTCGAGCATGTTGTGCTCGGCCATGGCGTGGGCGATGTCGACGTAGCCGGTCTCCCACATGGGCCCGCCGCAGCACCATTGCTGATTCATGAGCCCGAACTTCACCCCCGCGGCGGTGAGGAGCTGGGCGACCGAGCGCGGAACCGAGGGGCGGTAGAAGGCCGCCTCGCAGTCGGCGAACAGAATGGTCTCGCCGCCGGTGGGGATGTTCAACCCCACGGCCCAAGCGCGGACTTTGTTAGCGGACGTCTCCTTGGTCCAACCGAGAACGGGCTCGTTCCCCCACCGGTTCGTCAGCTCAGCCCACCGCTTCCAGTTCTTCTGGTGGACGCCGCTCTGGACCGCCAGGGCCCGCATCGCCTTGACCACGTCAATGGTGCGCTGGCGGAAACGGTAGAAGTCGCCGGTGAAAAGACTGTTGGGGCACCGCAGCTCGCAGGCGCCGCACATTGTGCAGTGCACATAGTCCTCGGCCACGTCCTCGATCGACAGGTGGCCCTTCTCCATCGCCACCACGTTGGCGTGGAACGCCGTCGGAGTGTGGCGTTCGTCGCGTGTCACCTGCATGACAGGGCACACCTCGCGACAGAACTTGTGGCCCGAGCTGAAGCAGTTGTACGCGACGTCGCGCCACTCCTCGATGAGCGCCTGCACCGCCCCGTTCGTCTCCTGGGTGCCCGCCGTCTGAGCGCCGTTGGTCCTCTGATCAGACGCCGTCGTTTCCGCCATCGGTTCTCTCCTCTCCTACGTCCCCGCGGAGCGCAACGATCATATACATATTCGTCCACCCAGCAACAGTCGCGCCGCGCTCGCAGTTACCCGCCGTCGCGGACATACGTTCCGAGCGGAAAGGCGCGGTAGCGGAGCCGTGGGAGCTTCTCGATCGTGATGAAGCCCGGTGGGGCGTTGATGACGTCAGGGATCCGATTGACCAGCTGCGTGCACGTGGTCACGCCCGTCGGCACCGCCGGATTGAGGAGACGCAGCTCCGGCTCTCCGGTGACGGTCCAGTCGTTGATGTCCGCCTCTCCCTCCAGGTAGAGCCTCCCGGTCATCTCGAACGTCAAGGTGACCCCCTCGTGCGAGCGGACGGTGTCGACGTCGGTGAACCCGATCACCCGCCCGGTGTCAACCGTCATCCCCAGGCTCTTGGAGGGAACCCGCTGCTTGGCGACCTCGGGACGCGTCGTGCTCTCCTGCGCCGCGACGCTCAGCCCGAGGTCCTCGACGAGCGCGCCCAGGGTGTTGCGGCCGAAGCTCGGAGGGCGGTCTGCCTCGGCGAGCCAGCGGTCGAAGTCCTCCACGCTCGTGTCCACGCGCTGGTCCTTGGCGACCTCGGGGCCGAAGTCGTCTACGTTCCAGCTCGCCCGCCCGGTGACGGTCTCGATTCGGTGCGCGGTGGCGAGCACCATGCTCACCAGGTTCACCCAGTAGACGTCCTGGTGCCCGGTGCCCGTCAGCGTGACTCCGTGACGGCGAGCGATGTGGTCGAGCTCAGCCGTTGCCATCGGTGACGAGTTCCACGGGTACAGCGCCTCTTCGGCGATTGTGACGGCGTTTACCCCGTGCTCGGCGCAGCGTCGCAGGTGCTCGTACATGTCCGACATGTAGCTTGCGACTGCGATCACCGCTATGTCCGCCTGCCGCGAGGACAGCACGCGATCGGGGTCGTCCTCGACGGTCACGCCGGTCTCGAAGCCCAGGCCGGCCACCTCGCCCAGGTCGCGGCCGACTTTCTCCGGGCTGCGCGCGAGCGCGCCGACGATGTCGACGCCCTTCTCGAGCATCATCCGGGTCGCGATCGAGTTCATCGATCCGACCCCGTAGACCACAGCTTTGATTCGCCTCATCCGCGCTCCTTACACACGCCTGCCGCGGGCGGCCGCAGCATAACTCGGCTGTCAACGCGTGCCCGAAAGCGACGCACTTAGCGAATCGAGCGCGTGATCGAGCGCCTGCGCTATCAACTGGAAGTGCTCGGGCGTAGCGGTCAGCGGTGGCGAGACCGCGACGGCTCGGCCCAGCGGCCTCACGATCACCCCGGCTTCGCGCGCCGCGCCGGTCACCTTTGCGATCGCACCCGCCTGCGTGTCGAGCACATCGCTTCGGAGCTCCACCGCCGCCATCATCCCGGTTCCGCCGCGAACCTCGGCGACCGCGTCGTGCTCGCGCAGCGGCGCGAGCGCGTCGAGCAGAGCTCCCTCCAGATCACGGCCGCGCTCCACCAGGCGTTCTCGCCCCAGCAGCGCGAGGTTTGCCAACGCCGCCGCGCAGCAGGTGGGATGCCCCGAATAGGTGGGGCCGTGACGAAGGACCGGGCCGCCGGGCGTCGTCCAGAACGGCTCCGCGACGCGCTCGCAGACAATCACGCCTCCGAGCGGGAGGTAGCCGCTGGTCACGCCCTTCGCGAAAACGATCATCGCCGGATCGGCCTGCCACCGCTCGATCCCGAACCATGTCCCCAGGCGGCCAAAGCCACAGATCACGGCGTCAACGACGAGCAGTACGCCGGTCTGCCGGCACAGCTCCGACAACCCTTCCAGGTAGCCTGGCATCGGCGGATAGACCCCACCGGCGCCGATCACCGGCTCGACGAAGACGGCAGCGATCCGGCTGGGGTCGGCCCTCTCCATCTCCACGTGCATGGCCTCGATGGAGTCATGAGGAACCTGGATCGTGTCGACCTGGGGGCCGAAACCCTCCCGGTTGGCCGGAATCCCGGCTAGTGCAGTGCCGTAGCCGTGCGTGCCGTGATAGCCGGCGGTACGGCTGATCAGGATGGTCCGATCGGGTTCCCCGACCTGTGACCAGTACTGACGCGCGAGCTTCGCCGCAGTGTCGATCGCGTCTCCTCCCCCGGAGACGAGGAATACACGCGCCGGCATCGGCGCGAGGTCGGCGAGGGTTGCCGCGAGTTCCAGTGCCGGTTCGTTGGCGAAGTCTCCGAACGTCGAGTAGGCCTCTAGGCGCTCCAGCTGCGCGACCGCGGCCTCGGCGATCTCCCGGCGGCCGTGACCTACGTTCGCGTACCAGAGGCTTGCGGTGGCGTCGAGGTAGCGGCGGCCGTCTCGATCCCACACCCAGACGTCGTCGCCTCGCTCGAGGACGAACTCGGCGTGGCGCACGGACGCCATGTCGGCGAACGGGTGCCACAGGTGGGTGTCGACAGCTGCGGTCAGCGCAGCCGAGCCTAGCCAATACGGCCCTGCCGCTCAATGCTGGCTGCTCCGAGGCCATTGACATCTCGATGGCCTGCTCGCAGAATCGGCTCGCACATGCGGATCGTGGTCGTCGGCGGAGCCGGACAGGTGGCGGGATGAAGACCGCCCCGCCGTGACACCGCGGTGCGCGCGGTCGTCTACGGCGCGGGCGCGATGGGGTCGATCATCACGCGCCTGTTGGTCGAGAAGGGCGTGAGCGTGGTCGGCGCAGTCGCACGGAGCCCGGGGAAGGTGGGCCGTGATCTGGGCGAGGTCGCGGGGCTGAGCTTCAAACTCGGCGTGACGGTCGACGACGACCCGGACGCGGTGATGTCTCGCGCGGCGGCGGACATCGCGGTCGTGGCCGTCTCCAGCTATCTCCGGACGATGTACGACCATCTCCGTACTTGCCTCGAGCACGAAGCGAACGTGGTGACGATCGAGGAGGAGAGCTTCTTCCCGTGGGCGACCGCGCCGTCGCTGGCAAAGCGTCTGGATCTGGTCGCCAAGCGCCACGGCGTCACGATCATGGGCTCGGGTGCGCAAGACCTTTATTGGATGACCCTGCCGTCCGCGTTGATGGGGGCGGCGCACCGAGTCGACTCGGTACACGGCCGCACCACCTGGAACGTCGACGACTACGGGCCCGAGGTTGCGCAGCACGTCCACGCCGGTTCCACGCTCGAGCAGTTCGAAGCCCACGTGGCACGCGAAGGCTGGCCGTCGTTCGTCGTCCGCAACACCGTGGACGCCCTCGTTGCGGACGCCGGCCTGACCACAGCCAAGATGGAGAGCTCGGTTGCACCGGTGCTAGCGGCGACCGACACACCGTCGCGCAGCCTGGGGCGCGTGATCACCGCCGGTGAGCTGCTGGGCGTCACCGACACCGCGACGACCGACACCCTGGAGGGGCCGTCGTTCACGTTCGAGCAGACCGGGTGCGTGTATGCCCGGGGTCGGTCCGACCTGAACGAGTGGGTCGTCCGGGGCGAGCCGGCCGAGCTGAGGCTGCGAAACGACGACGTCCCGACGCGGCTGGCGACATGTACGCAGGTCGTCAACCGCATCCCGGATGTGATCAACGCGCCTCCTGGATTCACAACGGTGGCGGATCTACCACGGCTCCGGTACAGGCATTTTCCACTCGACTCCTACCTGGTGGGTGCTTGACGTTCTCGTCCACACCGCTGACGCCGACCGCATTCCTGCGCCGCTGCGCGTTTGTGTGTCCGGAGCGGCTTGCGGTGGTGGACCGCGCGCTCAAGCTGACATATGGGGAGCTGTGGGGGCGTACTCGCAGGCTCGCTGGCGCGCTGGGCAGGCTCGAGGTGCCGCCGGGCGGGCGCGTGGCGGTGCTCTCTGCCAACACTCACATGATGCTCGAAGCCCACTACGGAGTCCCACTCGGAGGAGCGGTTCTCGTTGCGCTCAACATGCGCCTGTCGCCGCGCGAGCTGGGCTACATCATCGGCCACAGCGAGTCGCGCGTCCTGTTGTGCGACTCGGAGCTGGAGGCGCTGGGGCGGGAGGCGAATGCCGCCTCGGGCGGACGTGTGCGGTTGATCGGCGCCTCGGAGTACGAGCGCCTCGTGGAGGAGTCGCCGGAAGCCTCTCGCGCGGTCGGCGACGAACGCGAGCTGCTCGCGATCAACTACACCAGCGGGACGACCGGGCGGCCCAAGGGCGTCATGTACCACCATCGCGGCGCGTACCTGCAGGCGCTCGCGATGGCGTACCACTCGGCGCTCGCGGCGGGGAGCGTGTACCTGTGGACGCTGCCGATGTTCCACTGCAATGGCTGGTGCTTCACGTGGGCAGTGACGGCGGCCGGAGCCCGCCACGTATGCATTCCCAGGCCGGACCCCGCTGCGGTCTGGCGGCTGATCGACGAGGAGCAGGTAACCCACCTGTGCGCGGCGCCAACGGTGCTGGTCGACCTCGCCAGCCATGCCGCGGCCCACCGCCCGCGCCAGCCGGTCCGGATCGCCACCGGCGGGGCGCCGCCCTCCCCCGCGCTGCTGGCGCGCTTGCGCGAGCTGAGCATCGACGTCGAGCATCTCTACGGGCTCACGGAGACCTTCGGCCCTGTGATGATCTGCGACTGGAAGCCCGAGTGGGACGCGCTCGAACCGGAGCGGCGCGCCCGGCTCAAGGCGCGCCAGGGGGTTGGCAACTTGATTGCGGAGGCGCCGCGCGTGGTGACGCCCGACGGCAGCGATGTGCCCGCCGACGGCCAGACGCTCGGCGAGATCGTGCTCCGCGGCAACGACCTGATGCTCGGCTACTACAGGGACCCGGAGGCGACCGCAGCCGCGGCGCCGGACGGCTGGTTTCACACGGGCGACCTCGGCGTGATGCACGCGGACGGGTATGTCGAGCTGCGCGATCGCCTCAAGGACGTGATCATCTCGGGGGGCGAGAACATCGCTTCGGTCGAGGTCGAGCAGGCCATCTCTTCCCACCCCTCGGTGCTCGAGGTGGCCGTGGTTGCCCGTTCGGATGAAAGGTTCGGAGAGCGTCCTGTCGCCTTCGTCAGGCTCGTCGCGGGAGCGCAGGCGTCGGAGCGCGAGCTCATCGAGCAGGTCCGAAAGCGGCTGGCGGGCTTCAAGGCGCCCGACGAGGTCGTGTTCGTGGAATCGCTGCCGCGGACGTCCACCGGCAAGGTGCAGAAGTTCGCCTTGCGCCAGCAGTTGCGAGAGCCGTCAACCCAAAAGGAGCGAGAGTGGATTACGAAGCGATAGTTGTCGGCGGCGGGTTCGGCGGGATGACTGCGGCCCGCGACCTGCACGACGCCGGACATGCCGTGCTCGTGCTCGAGGCTCGCGACCGGCTGGGCGGCCGGACGTGGTACAAGCCGTTTCGCGGAAGCGACAAGAGGATTGAGTTCGGCGGGACCTGGGTCGCCCCCCGTTGGCAGCCCCACATCAGAGCCGAGATCGAGCGGTACTCCGCGGAGCTGATCGAGAGCCCTGTTCCGGCCGAGTTCGCGTGGTCTCTGGGCGGCGAGTTCAGCACCGCCCCGAATCCGCTGCCGGTCGAGGAATGGCTCGACTTCGAACGCGGCATCCGCGCCATCGACAACGCTGCGGCACGCATCCGGTTCGGCGAGGCCCCGCTCGACCAGCGCGGCCTCGAGGACCTCGACGTCAGCTTCGACTCCTGGCTACGAGGGCTCGAGCTTCCGCGCAAGACGCGAGATTTCCTCATGGCCTGGGCCGGGTTCTTCTTTGGCGCGCCGTGCTCGGAGGTGTCCGGGCTGCACATCCTCTCCTGGGTGGCAGGCTTCGAGAACAGCGCCGTGGCGTGGTACGTGGCAGTGAGTCAGAAGCTCGCGGCTGGCACCGCCGGTCTGATCGATGCGCTGGCGGAGGACTCGGCGGCAGACATAAAGCTCGGCGCCGCCGTGGACCGGATAGACACCGACGACGAAGGAGTCACCATCGCCACGCGCGACGGCGGGCGGTTCGCCGCTCGCGCAGCGGTCCTTGCCACGCCTATCAACACCTGGCACGCACTCACGGCGAGCCCCTCGCTGGAAGGGGCGAAGGCGGCCATGGCACAGGAGCGAATGGCAGGGCACGCGACCAAGCTCTGGGCTCTGGTCCAGGGCGTCAAGGGCAACTTCTACGGAGTGGGGTGGGATACGAAGATCAAGTGGCTGGCCACCGAGTACTCGACTCCAGAAGGCGACCTGCTGGTGGGCTTCGGGACCTCGCCGGAGGAACTCGAAGTCACCGACGAGACGGCGGTCGCCGGCGCTGTGCGCGAGTTCCTGCCGGGCGCCGAGGTGGTCAGGACCGACGCTCACGACTGGAACACCGACGAGTTCTCCCAGGGCACCTGGATGGCGTACCGCCCCGGGCAGGTGATGCGCACCGCCTCCGCGCTGCAGCGGCCGGAGGGACGGCTCGCGTTCGCAGGCTCCGATCTGGCGTCGGGGTGGTGCGGATGGATCGATGGCGCGATCGAGAGCGGACATCGAGCGGCGCGGGCAGCCCGGGAGATGCTGTCGACGACGGCCGTGGCATGAAGAAACACAGCCCGAGGGAGGTGGATTCGCAGGTCTGCCCGCGGATAGGATCGGTGGACAGAGAGAGGGGCAAAGCCTTGCCTACAACTTCGGGAGAGGGAGTTCCATGATGTCCACTTCAGGCGATGGGGCGGTGCGGTTCAGCTACTGCATGCTGCCCGACTATTCCCTCGCTGATTCGATCGAGATGATCAAGGCCGCCGATGAACTCGGCTACTACGCGTGTTATTCGGTCGACGAGACGTGGCACAAAGACCTGTGGTGCTTGTTCGCCGCGGCCGCCGACAAGACCCGCAACATCCGCTTCGGCCCGAACGTCACGCACGTCTTCTTACGCGAGCCCACGTTGATCTGCCAGCAGCTCGCGACGCTCGATGAGCTCTCCCGCGGCCGGACGGAAGCCGTCGTGTCCACGGGGAACTTCGTGATGATGGAGCAGTACCACCTCGATTGGGCAAGGCGCAGGCCGCTCTCGCGCTTGCGCGAGGCGATGCACGTGATGCGGACCTTCCTCGACGATGGCAAGATCGATTACGAAGGAGAGTTCTTCAAATACACGGGCCTATTCACGGCGGCGCGACCGGTGCAGGACCGAATCCCGCTGAAGATGGGCGGGATGAAGGGCCCGCGTTCGTTCGAGGTCGCCGGGGAGATTGCGGACGGGCTCCACCACGCGCTCTCGTACTCGCGCGAGGCGTATGACTACGTGATCGACCACGTCAAGGTAGGGGCGGAGCGTGCCGGGCGCGAGTGGCAGGAGCTCGATCTCGGCGCATGGCTAGTGTCCGTCGTCTCCGAGGACTCGGCCGCCGCCAAGCGGGCTGCGCGCATCCTGGTCGCTTTCTACATCCCCTCGATGCCCGCCGAGCAGCTTGCGCGCCACGGCATCGACCAGACCGAGCTGCAGCCGATCTTCGATGCATTCGCAGCCGGTGACGTGGCAAAGGCGATCGAGATGTTCGGCCCGGAGCTGGCCGAGAAGCTGTCGGTCGCCGGAACGCCAGAGGAATGCGCCGAGCAAGTTTCTCGTGACATTCTGCCCGCCGGTATCAACCATCTCGTGCTCGCGCTGGCCGACGCGCCACTGGTGCAGTTCTTCTCGGGTCAGGCGATCGAGGGCGTGCCCCCGATCAAGGATCAGCTCAGGCTAGTCGCCGAGCGGATGATCCCGGCGCTGCGATGAGAAGGCTCGCCGGCCGGCGTCAGGGAGCCTTGACTCGCCGCCGCGTCCGCACGGGACGGCGGTCTGGATGACGCGCCGGTCGGCGCGGACGTCGGTATCGGTCTTTGAGCGCACCAGGACCGCGAAGCCGGAACGGCGATTGCTCGGCATCGGGGAGGGGGGCGGGCCCCGGTGGAGGACTGGGCGAGTCTGGTGGTCGCCCACCCCCGGGCCCGTCGCTCGGGCCCGAATCACCGGGGCCGCTCGCCGAGCCGAACCGGCCGAGGAGCACCGGGGCGAACACCACGGCAAGAAGAAACGCCAAATAAGCCAACGAGGCGTAGTCGAACCCGCCGTGGACTTTCGGGGGCATGGACGAAGCGTACCGCGCAAACCAAGTCGTTGCCAATGACCACGCGGAGGCTTGGATGACATACCTCGACGAGCTGTTTGGCCTCCGCGGGACAACCGCCGTCGTCACGGGCGCAACCAGCGGGCTCGGGGCCGCCAGCGCCATGGCCATGGCGCGCGCCGGTGCCAGGGTGATCGTCGCGGGGCGGGACCGTGAACGAGGAGACCGCGTTGTCGAGGAGATTCGAGCGGCGGGTGCCGAGGCCGAGCTCGAGCTCGCCGACCTCTCGAACGCCGAGGCGGCTGTCGCCTTCGCCGACCGGGTGCTCGAGCGCCACGCCCGGGTGGAGATCCTCGTCAACGCGGCCGGAGTGTTCTCGCGCGGAGAAGCCGTGGAGGTCGGGCTCCAAGAATGGGACGCGCTGTGGCGCACCAATGTGACGAGCACCTTCCTGCTCTGCCAGCGCTTCGGACGGCGGATGATCGAACGAGGCCGCGGGAAAATCGTCAATTTCTCCTCGACCGACGGGTTCCTGGGCGTACCCGAGCAGGCGGCCTACAACGTCAGCAAGGGCGCCATCGTGCAGTTGACGCGAACGTTGGGCGCGGAGTGGATCCGCCACGGCGTGAACGTGAACGCCGTCGCTCCGTGCGACTTCGCCACCCCGATGATCTTCCCGTTTCTGGACCAGCAGGAGTACCGCGACTGGATCATGGAGGCGATCCCGGCCGGACGCATTGGTCAGCCCGAGGAGATCGTCGGGGCCGTGCTGTTTTTGGCCTCGCGCGCGTCGGACATGGTCGCCGGGCACAACCTGCTGGTCGACGGCGGCCGGACGGTGATCTGAGCGCTGCCTTGGCTGACAGCTCCACAAAAGCCCTCAAGGAGGTTTGAGTTGACCGACACCACACCGCAGACCGACCCCACGATGTGGACCGGTCTGCTCCACGCAGGCCTCGCCGGCTCTTTCCTGGGTCTTCCGCACGTCGCCGCCGACGCAGAGGCGCTCAGGCAGCGGGGCGCAGGCGCGGCCGTCTACGGACTGCCGTTCGACGCCACGAACATCAGCCGAACTGGCGCCAACTACGGGCCTCGCGGCATCCGGGAGGTCTCGTGTCAGTTCCTCACCTACTGCGCGACGTTTGACTTCGATCTGGTGGAAGCGCTCAATCCTGTCGACTGCGGCGACTGCGCCGTGGCGCTGGCAAACCCGGAGCGCACGTTCGAACGCGCGCAGACCGACATCGGGGCGATCCTCGACGCAGGCGCGCTGCCGGTGACCTTCGGCGGAGATCACTCGATCACGATTCCCGCCGTTCGGGCGGTCGCAGAGCGACACGAGGACCCGTCCCTGGTCCTCATCGACACGCATCTCGACACCGCGGTAGATGTCGGCGGTGAGCTGCTCAATCATTGTTGCCCGATCACGCGCGCTGTCGACGCCGGCTTCGATCCTCGGAAGATCGTGCTCGTTGGGATCTCGGGCTGGATGAACCCGAGGAGTGAGCTCGGGTATTGCCAAGAGCGCGGGATCACCGTGATCTGGCTCGATGACCTGTGGCAGCGGGGCTCCGCCAGAATCGTGGAAGAAGCGCTGGCGGTCGCCGGAGCGGGCGACGGCCTCTACCTGTCATTCGACGTCGACTCGCTCGACGCGGCGCACGTACCCGGCACTTGCTGTCCGACACCCGGCGGCCTCACCACGCGGGAGGCGCTCGAGCTGGTCCGCGGAATCGCCCGCCACGGCCTGGCGGGAATCGATGTGGTTGAGACGGCCCCCAGCCTCGACGCCACGCCCGCGAGCGCGCTGATCGCAGGCCGGGTCGCACTCGAGGCGATGGCGTTCCACGCCGGAGCCGGGAAGTAGCTCGTGGCTGCGCGGAGAGCCCGGCGTCAAGCGTCGATGTTGTGCAAGCGAACGTCGCCCGTGTTGCGGACTTCCTGGAGATAACGCGTGATCTCCGCGCGTCCCCGGACGATCTCACTCCCACCGTGGCCCACGAAAAGTGTATGCCCCCGGGTACACTCGTCGGGATGGCGACCGACCAGGCCAAGCTGCCTCGATCGGTCCGAAAGGGACCGCTGATCACCGTCACCTGCGAATGCGGCGAGCGCCGCGAGCTTCACTACGGCGAGACGTGGCGATGCGAGGGGTGCGGCCGCCGGTTCGACACGAACAAGATCCCGCTCGAGGAGTACGCGGCGATCCGCCGCACCCAGCTTCGCTACCGTCTGGTCCCGCTGGGAGCCGGGCTCATTCTCCTGGCTGCGATGATCGCCTTCTTCATCGTCGGGAGGACGTTCAGCGCGTTTGTGGCGGCAGCTTTCTTCCTCGCCTCGTGGGCGATCTTCGGACGGCCATTCTTTCGCTCGCGCTATCGGCGAAAGCTCGGCGAGAATCTCCCCACCTGGAACATCAAGGCGGATTAGCCGAGGGGCGGCGGACTAGCCGCGCGGCGGCGTTCTCCGCCTTGCCGCGTGACAGTCAGTGCACGATCAGCACGTCTGTGTCGACCTTGTGCGCCACCGACTCGCTCACGCTCTGCCCGAGCAGCCGCCCGATGGCCGTCTGGTGTGTGCCCAGCACGATGAGGTCGGCACCGCGCTCCTCGGCGAGCTGCGCGATCGTGTCGGCGGGGTGACCCAGGGCCGGAACGTAATCGGCCTGCAGACCCTCGCCCTCGAGGTAAGCCCTGGCGTGCTTGAGCTCCTCGACGTGCGCCGACGGGGGATCGGTCGGGTCGACGGGACCCGCAGAGCGGCCGATGCTCGTCATCACCGGCGCGACACTTGTGACGATCAGCTCCGAATCGAAGGCCTTGGCGATCTGCGCCGCACGCTCGAGCGCGCGCTTGGCGGCATCGGATTCGTCATAGCCGACCACTATCTTCTTCATCACTCTCCTTAGGGTGGCGCGCCGTGGCGCCTCGCGAGCTCAGCTCCCCACCGGCACCTGAGCGGGTGTCTCCTGGGGCGTCCAGCCGACCTGCATCAGCGCGCTCCGGTCTGCTCCCTCGGGCATGGTGGGCGTGGGCTCCCTCCAGTGGATGCGTTCCTTGTCCTGCACGATGCGCCGGTAGAAGAACAGCAGGACGGAGGCAACCAGGATGCCGACGCCGATCGCGAAGTCAGTCCAGGTTCCGTAGCCGTTGAGCTTCGGCGCACCGGCGCCCACGACCAGGATCACGGCGTTGTAGATCATCAGCACACCGGCCAGAAAGACCCAGGGGGCGGTGACCTTGATCGGTCGCGGCCAGTTCGGTCGATCCCTGCGCAATAGCAGGAAGCCGCTCAGCGCGAACACGTGGCAGAGCACGTAGCCGATGTTGCTCATGTAGAGGATCGCCAGGTTGCTCGAGATGAAAAGGATCAGGCACGAGTTGACGACCAGATCCACGGTCATCGCGTTTCCGGGCACGTGGAAACGGTTCAGGCGCCCCAGCCACTTGATCGTCAGCCCGGCCTTGGAGATCCCGTACAGCGCGCGTCCGGCGTCGGCGGTCGAGCTCGCCATCGACAGCAGGAAGGACAGGATCAGGAAGATCAGCAGGACATCGGCCACGCTATGGCCGACGACCGTGTTCATCGCGCTGACGTAGGAGGAGTTCGCGAGGATCGCCGAGGTGGACGGAACGCCCGTATAGCCACCCAAGCCGAGCGGCAGCAGGATGAAGACGAGCAGCGAGAACGTCCCGGCGCTACGCAGCGCGATCGTGCTGTCGCGCCTGGACTTGTACTCGGGCGTGAACGTCGCACAGACCTCCACCCCATCCGCCGACCAGGCCATGATGAACAGCCACACCAGCGCGATCTTGACGCCACCCCACTGGTTACTGGCCAGCGCCCAGTGGACGTTTGAGGAGTGCCAGTGGCCGCTGATGGCCGGACCGAAGATCATCACACACACCGGGATCATCATCAACACCCCGGTTACATAGGTAAACCACGCAAACGGCCGCACCCCGAAGATGTTGAACAGCCAAACGATGATGATGCAGCCGATCCCGATGAAGTTGAACAGCTGCAGATGCACCACGCCGTCGTAGATCGTCCAGGTCGAGCTCGAGAACCACTGCGCCTGAATCAGCGAGCCGATGATGTTGCCGAAGATCGCGAGCACCACCGACCACCCAATCCAGTACCCAAAGGTCGCGATCGGTCCGACCAGCGTCGTGTACTTGCGCCAGCCCTCGTTGGCGTACAGCGAGATACCACCCGACCTGCCCGGGAACATCATCGCCGGCTCCGAGTAGATCCAGACCAATAGGAGGGCGACGAGCGCGGCAATCCCCCACAGGACGGTCGCGCCGATCACGCCCAGGGCGCCGTACGCCCCCAGCAGCGACCCCATCAAGAAGCCCGGATTCGCCAACGCGATCGTGAACCCGTCCCACCAACGCAGGGACTTCAGCAGCTGACGCTCCTCGATTACTGCCGTGGCCATACCCCGATCCTCCCTCAGCTTGAGCCGACTTTGGGTTGTGCGTCTTGACGCATGACTCGTCGGCATCGGCTTATACCAGTTTGTTCAAGAACGGTCAATTAAAGACTTCTGGAGTGCGCTCTTTAGCACTGGCGCCGCCCCTGGAGGTCGCGTCTGCGCAGGCGTAGAATCAACCTGCGGCGATGTCCAAAACGCTCGATGGTCCTCGTGACGGCGCGACAGTTCGGACCACGGGCCGCGGCCCGAGGCGACCCGTTGTGCTCGGGACGCTCTCGGTGCGCTTCGATCCAAACGCCGAGCGGATGGCATTTGAGAGCGCCCTCGATGCCAACGCCCCTCTGATCGTCGCCAACATGCTCAAGCTTCCGCCCTATCCCCGCACCCTGATGCTCGCGCGCGAATACGTCACGCTGCCGCACGAGGAGGATCTCGAGGAGGTCAGGGCGACTGCGCGCCGCGCCGCCGCCCTGGGGATCAAGACCGAGCTGTTGCGGATCACAAGTCGGCGCCCGCTCACATCCCTTATCGAGCTTATTGAAGAGCGTCGCGCGGGGCTCGTGGTGCTCGGACCCGACGTTCGCAGAACGCCGCGGTGGCAGCTGTGGCTAGCCGCACGGCGCGTCCGCCGCCAGGCCGATTGCCTGGTGTGGATCGCGCCCGACGGGTAAGCGGGCACAAGCCCCCGGCGGTCAAAAACCGACCCGGATCGGTGGACACCGGACCACCAATCCGCTAGAAATGCCCTGCACCTATTCGTTCAAGGGCATCCCCGAAGAAGGAGAGAGAAGCAGTGGCGCGCGACCCCAAGTACGACGTCCTCTTCGAGCAGGTCCAGATCGGTCCAAAGACGCTCAAGAACCGCTTCTATCAGGTGCCGCACTGCATCGGCGCGGGTTCCGAGAAGCCCGGGATGCAGGCGTACCACCGGGGGATCAAGGCAGAGGGCGGCTGGGCGGCGCTCTGCACCGAGTACTGCTCGATCCACCCCGAGTCCGACGACACATCGCGGCTGTCGGCGCGGATCTGGGACGAGGGCGACGTGCGCAACCTAGCGGCAATGTGCGACCGCCTGCACGAGTTCGGTGCCCTGGCGGGCATCGAGCTGTGGTACGGCGGCCCCCACGCGCCCTGCATGGAGACTCGCCACAACCCCCGGGGCCCGTCGCAGATCGCCTCGGATTACGAGCTCAACATCTTCCCGCGCTACATGGACGCCGACGACATCGCGACCGTCCACCAGATGTACGTCGACGCGGCCGTGCGCGCGCGCGAGGCCGGTTTCGACATCGTCTACGTCTACGGCGCCCACGCCTACCTGCCGTTCCAGTTCCTCTCCCCCTACTACAACCGGCGCACGGACGAGTACGGCGGTTCGTTCGAGAACCGGGCGCGCTTCTGGCGCGAGGCCCTCTACAAGGTGCGCGAGGCGGTAGGTGATGACTGCGCGATCGCCTCCCGCTTCGCCGTCGACCACCTGATGGGGCCGGTCTCCATCGAGGCGCAGAAGGACGGCGCCCGCTTCGTCGAGTACGCCGACGACCTGGTCGACCTATGGGACTTCACCGTCGGCGACATCGCCGAATGGGGCCAGAACGCGGGACCCTCGCGCTTCTTCGAGGAGAACCACGAGAAGCCCTACAGCGGCACGATCAAGCCAGGCAACCACACCAACAAGCCGGTCGTCGGCGTCGGCAGGGTGACCAATCCCGACACGATGGTCGCGATCGTCCGCTCGGGTCAGTTCGACCTGATCGGCGCGGCCCGCCCTTCGATCTCGGATCCGTTTTTGCCGAAGAAGATCGAGGAGGGACGGTTTGACGACATCCGCGAGTGCATCGGCTGCAACCAGTGCATCTCGCGCTGGGAGATCGGGGGGCCGCCGCTGGTCTGCACGCAGAACGCGACAGCGGGCGAGGAGTACCGCCGCGGCTGGCACCCGGAGAAGTTTCACCCCGCCGCCAACCGCGAGAAGAGCGTGCTCGTGGTGGGCGCGGGACCGGCCGGCATGGAGTGCGCGATGGTCCTCGGCAAGCGCCAGATGGAGGCCGTGCACCTGGTCGAGGCGGAGCGCGAGATCGGCGGCTGCGTGAACTGGATCTCGCTGCTGGGCCACTCCGATGGCCGGCCCAACCTCCACCGCGGCACCGCCCGCGGCCTTGGCGAGTGGAAACGAATCGTCAACTACCGCCAGATCCAGCTGGACAAGCTGCGCAACGTCGAGATCCATACTGGCTCCCGCTTGAGCGCCGAGGACGTGCGCAACTACGGTGCCGAGATCGTGATCGTCGCGACCGGTTGCCACTACGCGACCGACGGACTGAATGCCGCCACCCACGCGCCGATTCCGGGTGCAGACACATCGCTTGACTGGCAGATGACGCCGGACGAGGTCGCCCTCGGCTCAAAGGAGGTCGGCAGGCGCGTGCTGGTGCTCGAGAACGAGGGGTACTTCATGGGCGCCTCGATCGCCCAGAAGCTCGCCGGCGAGGGCCGCGAGGTGACGCTTGTGACGCAGGCCAAGGAGATCGCCGGGTACATGGAGTACACGCTCGAGGCGCCGATGCTCCACCGCGATCTGCACCGGCTCCACGTGGATATGCACGTGTACACGATGATCGAGCGCATCGAGCCCGGCGTCTGCCACGCCTACAACGTCTGGGATCCCGAGCACAAGCACGAGTTCGAGGTCGACTCGGTGGTGCTGTGCACCGCGCGCCTCTCAAACCAGGAGCTCTACCGAGAGGTCAAGGCCGACAAGGGCCGCCTCGACCAGGAGGGGATCGAGGCGGTGTACGTGATCGGCGACGCCTCGGCGCCGCGCATGATCGTGGACTCGATCTTCGACGGGCACCGGCTCGCGCGCGAGATTGACTCGCCCCACCCGGAGATGCCGCTGCCGTTCATCCGCGAGCGGCGGCTGTGGGGGGAGGCGAGCAACGAGGATTACCTGCGCCAGCTGGCGAACACGGCCGATGTCGCGCTTGTCTGAGTGCCATAGGCGCGCCCCGTCCCGGTGAAGTTCGTCGTCTGCGTCAAGCAGGTCGCCTCTCTGGACGAGGAGTTCGAGCTGCTCGAAGGGGGCGGCGTCGACTCGGACTTCGTCGAGTGGGAGCTCAACGAGTGGGACACGTTTTCGCTGGAGGCCGCGCTTGCGCTGCGCGAGTCGGGTGAGGGCGAGGGCGGTGAGGTGGTCGCTGTCACGGTTGGCGAGCAGGAGGCCGAGGAGGCGCTGCTCGCGTGCCTGGCGCGTGGGGCCGATCGCGCGGTGCGCGTGTGGGACGAATCGCTGCAGGGCGCCGATCCGCTGGCGGTCGCGCGCGTGCTGGCGGCGGTGGTGGAGCGGGAGTCGCCCGACCTCGTTTTCTGCGGGGTGCAGTCCTCCGACGCGGTCACCGGCTCTACGGGGACCGCGCTGGCGGGCTACTTGGACATGGCGCGCGTCGCGGTGGTGACGGCGCTGTCCTACGACGCGCCTAGCTCCACGCTGACGGTCGACCGCGAGCTGGAGAGTGGGTTGGTCGAGGTCGTGCGGATCGGGCTGCCGGCACTGTTGACGATCCAGACGGGGATCAACGAGCCGCGCTACGCGACGCTGCGGGCGATCAAGCAGGCTAGGGAAAAACCGCTTGTCACCTACGGCTTGGAGGACGTGGGCCTTGATGCGGGGGCCGTCGGGGTCGCCGCCGGTGCGCATACGATCGAGCTCCAGACGCCCGAGCGCGGGGCCGGCGCGCAGCTGCTCGACGGCTCGCCGGCCGAGGTGGCGGCGCGGATCGTCGAGATCGTGCAGGAGCGCATGAGCGGATGAGCGACGGCGGCGTGTTGATCCTCGCGGAGGCGCGGCAGGGAGAGCTGCGCGAGGTCTCACTCGAGCTGGTGAGCGCAGCGCGCGAAGTCGCCGCGGGCGTCGGCGGCCGGGTCGCGGTGGCCGTGATCGACCAGCAGGCCGAGCGGTTCGCCAATGCGGTTGGCGCTGACGGCGTTTCCGAGGTGCTGACGGTGACCTCGCCGACCGAGCACTTCGAGGCGCACGTGTGGCAGAGGGCGCTTGAGGGATTGATCGAGCGCGAACGTCCGGCGATCGTGCTCGCCGGCCACACGATCGACTCGCTGGGGTTCGTACCCGCGGTGGCGGCCCGTCTGGGGCTGGGGTTTGCCGCCGACGTGACGGCGGTGTGGTGGGCGCAGGGGCCGCGCGCGCGCCGCGGCGCCTACGGCGACAAGCTCCACGCCGAGCTTGACTTCCCGGGCAAGAGCTGCACGCTCTTGACCGTCCGCCCTGGGATCTTCGCCGCGGCGCCGGCGGGCTCCGGGGCAGCCGCCGCCCGGGCCGTGGAGATCGACCTCGACGGGACCGCGCGCACCGAGCACGTGGAGTTCCGGGACGTGGCCATCGGCGACGTGGACATAACGAAGGCGGAGTTTTTGCTCTCGATCGGCCGGGGGATCGAGGACAAGGACAACATCCCACGCTTTGAGCATCTCGCGGAGCGGTTCGGCGCTACCTTGAGCGTCTCCCGGCCGCTGGTGGACGCCGGCTGGATGCCAAATGCTCGTCAGGTTGGCCAGTCGGGCAAGACGGTCAAGCCCCGGGTCTATCTGGCGCTCGGGATCTCGGGCGCGGTCCAGCACCTCGCGGGGATGCGCAGCGCGGACACGATCATCGCCGTCAACACCGATCCAGAGGCGCCGATCTTTGGGGTGGCGCACTTCGGCGCGGTCGCGGACCTGTTTGAGGTCGCCGACGAGTTGGAGCGGGCGCTGGGCTGACAGGTGCCCGGCGGTGGCACGCTCCTGCAGGCCGCGGTGAAGACCCGCCCGGTCTTTTGGCATCTCTCGGTCGGCTTGAAGATAGCCTGGTACGCGCTGGCTGTTGTGTCGGTGCTGGTCTTCTTGTACGGGGTCGCGCGGCCGTTTTACAAGTGGAGCCGGGGGCGCGGGGGCCCCTGGCCGCCGTACCCCTGGCGGGAGCTGCCGGCCAGGCTGTGGCGCGGCCTGCAAAGCCTTCTCTCGCACAGGACGATCGCCCGCCGTGACCGCCTGGCCGGGTGGGCGCACCGGGGGATCTTCTACGGCTGGATCGTGCTGTTCGCGGGCACGGTGGTGCTGGGGTTCAACACCGATTTCACCAAGCCGGTGTTCGGCTTGGACTACTTCCATGGCAACTTCTATCTCGGCTACAAGGAGGTCTTGAACGTCCTGGGGACGGTGCTGATCGCCGGCGTGCTGGTGATGATGTTCCGCCGAGGGGTTCTGCGCCCGCGCAAGCTTGACTACACGCGGCCTGACCGGGCGCCGGGCGAGGTTCACCTCGAGCGGCGCACCTACCGCGTCGGCGACTGGGCGTTCATCTCGATCCTGCTGGTGATCGCGCTGACCGGGTTCGTGCTCGAGGGCGTGCGGATCGCGATGAGCCACCCCGGCTACGGCGGCACGCAGTTCGGTGGCTGGGTGGTCGCTCAGGCGCTGTCAGGGGTGAGCTCCGCGACGCTCGGCGGGGTGCGCCACGGGCTGTGGTGGTTTCACGGCCTGTTGGCGATCGCGTTCGTGGCGAGCATTCCCTACACCAAGGCGGGGCACATGATCACGAGCTACCTGTCGCTGTCGCTGCGCGACCCGCTCGCCGGCAAGCGGCTTGCGGTGATCCCGCCCGAGCGCGCCTCTGCGCCAGCTGGGTACGGCCAGCTTCAGGACTTCAGCCCGCTGCACCTGCTCCAGATCGACGCCTGCACCAAGTGCGGGCGCTGCCACGAGGCCTGCCCGGCCAACGCCACCGGCCGCCCGCTGTCGCCGCGCGACGTGGTGCTTGAGCTTCACGAGCAGTCAAACGTCGCGATCGGCGGCGTGCTGGGCGGGCTCATGGCCGGCCGGCTTGACGGCGGCGGCGCGCAGGACGACGCTGTCGTCGGCCAGGACGGGGTTCGCACCGAGACCGTGTGGTCGTGCATGCAGTGCAACGCCTGCGTGGAGGCCTGTCCGGTGGGGATCGAGCAGGCGCCGATCATCAACCAGCTGCGCCGCCGCCTCGTCGAAGAGGGCGAGCTCGACCCGAACGTGCAATCGGTCCTCCAGACGATCCACAAGTCCGGTAATTCGTTCGGCGAGCGCAACCGGCGGCGCGGTCGCTGGACCGAGGAGCTCGATTTCGACGTCAAGGACGCGCGCCGCGAGCCCGTCGAGGTGCTGTGGTTCGTGGGGGACTACGCCAGCTTCGACCCCCGTTCCCAGCGGGTCTCGCGCACCCTGGCGCGGCTGCTGGATCGGGCCGGCGTGGAATTCGGGATCCTTTACGACGGCGAGCGCAACTCGGGCAACGACGTGCGCCGGGTCGGCGAGGAGGGCCTGTTCGAGGACCTCGCCGAGCACAACATCGCGGCGATCTCGGAATGCGAGTTCCAGCGGATCATGACCAGCGACCCCCACTCGCTCAACACGCTGCGCAACGAGTACCCGGTGCTCGGGGCTGACTGGCAGGTGCTCCACCACGCCGAGCTTCTGCTGGAGCTGATCCTTGCCGGGCGACTGGACGTGGGGGGGCGGCTGTCCTACCGCACTACCTACCACGACCCCTGCTACCTGGGCCGCCACAACGGCGTCTACGAGGCACCGCGCCAGATTCTGCGCGAGCTCGGCTGCACGCTTCTAGAAATGCCGCGCAACCGCTCGAACTCCTTCTGCTGCGGCGCCGGCGGCGGGCGCATCTGGATCCCCGACGAGCCCGGCCAGGAGCGGCCCGCCGAGAACAGGATCCGCGAGGCCGTCGCGTTGCAAGCGGTGGAGCTGTTCGTCGTCTCCTGCCCCAAGGACGTGACGATGTTCGAAGACGCGATCAAGACCTCCGGCAATGCCGAGCGGATCGAGCTGCGCGAGCTCACCGAGCTCGTCGAAGAGGCGCTGCTGCCGGCGGAGGTAGCCGCGACGACTTAGGGCGGCTTGCGGCTTGTGAGCGCGGCGTCTCGCGCCGTACCCGCCCGCTCGACGAGCTCGTCCACGACCGCCAGTCGCGGATCCTCGGGCCTCTGCGCGAGGTTGATCTCGACGAGTCGGGCTGCGGCGCGGCTGGAGGCCTCGGCCAGCAGCACCGCGGCGATCGCATCCCCGGCGAGCTCCGGCTTGCTCATCTCCGCGATCCGGGCGGCCAGCTCAGCGACCTGCGTGGACGCGCGGGCGATCGCGAGCGGCGCCCGCGACGCCTCCGACAACGCCGCTGCCAGCCGGGCCTCGCGTGAGGAATCTTGCGCCGGAAGCCGCCACGCCTCCAGGGCGGGCCCATACGACGTGAGCTCGAGCTCTCCAGCCGCAAGCAGCTCGGCGCGCAGGGACATCGCCTCCTGCGCGGCTGCGCTGTCGTTGGCAAAGTTCGCCACCATCTCACCGAGCGCGGCTGCCAGTGCCCCGGCCCAGGCACTCGCGGAGCCGCCGCCCGGAGCCGGGGTGCGGTCCGCGAGGTCGACCAGAAGTGACGCCAGCGACCGCTGAGCGCTCGACGCCACTTAGAACAGGCCGACGGTGCGTCCCGTCTCGGTGATATCGACGCGGACCGCGGCGGGATCCTTGCCCAGCCCGGGCATCTGCATGACGGCGCCGGTCAAAGCCACGACCCATCCCGCGCCGGTGTACGGGCGGACATCGCGCACGGGGACTGTGAATCCCGTGGGGGCATTCAGCAGCTCTGGGTCGGCAGACAGCGAGAGGTGCGTCTTCGCCATGCAGACCGGCAGCTCACCGAGCCCGTCCGCCTCCAGCTTGCGGATCTTGCGCTCCGCCTCAGGGAGGATGTACACGCCCTCCGCGCCGTACACGCGCGTGGCGATCGTCTCGATCTTCGATGTCAGCGACTCCTGCGAGTCGTACAGGTGGTGGAAGTCGTTCTCCAGCTCGCACGCGTCGACCACGGCTTGAGCGAACTCGATGGCTCCCTCGCCGCCGCGCGCAAACCCGTCGTTGACCTCGGCCGCGTGGGCGCCATTTTCCAACGCAAGACGTCTGACGAGCTCGACTTCTTCGTCCGTGTCCTCAGGACGGCGATTGACCGCGACCACGCAGGGAACGCCGAACTCCCGGACGATCCCCAGGTGGCGTTTCATGTTCTCGGCGCCCACCACGATCGCGGCCGTCGCGCGCGCTGAATCGGGCTCGTTGCCATCGAGCCCGCCGTGATGCTTGAGCGCGCGGACGGTGGTGACGAGCACCACGCAGCTGGGTCGCAGGCCCCCGACGCGACAGACGATGTCGAACAGCTTCTCCATCCCCATGTCTGAACCAAAGCCCGACTCGGTCACCACGTAGTCACCGAGGTGCAGTCCAAGCGTCGTTCCGACCAGCGACGAGTTCCCGTGGGCAATGTTCGCGAAGGGACCGCAGTGCATGAGGCACGGCTGCCCCTCGAGGGTCTGAATCAGGTTCGGCTTGATGGCGTCCTTGAGCAGAACCGTCATCGCGCCCGCAGCGCCTAGATCCTCCGCAGTGACTGGGGTCTGCCCGTTATAGCTGTATCCGGCCGTGATCCGCCCGAGCCGCTGCCGGAGGTCTTGTAGGTGGCGGGAGATGGCGACGATCGCCATCACTTCCGATGCGGCCGTGATGTCGAAGCCGGTCTCTCGCGGGTATCCGTTGGCCCGCCCTCCCAGCCCGATCGTGATCTGCCGGAGCGTGCGGTCATTGATGTCGACAGCGCGGCGCCACGTGATGTTGAGCGCATCCAAGTGGTGACGGTTCCCGTGCAGGATCGAGGCATCGAGCATCGCCGCCAGCAAGTTGTTGGCGGCGCCAATCGCGTGGATGTCGCCGGTGAAGTGCAGGTTCAGGTCCTCCATCGGCACCACCTGCGTATAGCCTCCGCCGGCCGCGCCGCCCTTGATGCCAAAGACCGGCCCCAGCGACGGCTCCCGCAGGCAAAGCACCGGCCTGCGGCCGATCGCCCCCAGCCCCTGGGTGAGCGCAACAGAAGTGGTGGTCTTGCCCTCGCCGGCACGCGTAGGCGTCATTCCAGCGACGCAGATCAGCTTTCCCTGCGCGACCCCGGCCAGACGCTCGAGCGCGGCCAGGTTGATCTTCGCCTTGTAGCGGCCGTACGGCTCCACCTCATCGGGCTCGAGCCCGGCACGCTCAGCGATCGCCTCGATTGGTGCAAGCTCCGCTTCTTGGGCGATCTCAAGGCTGCTGATGGGTTCCTTGGCTACAGCGCACATCGTGGTCCCTTCGCTAGACAAACAACGACTGTTGTGTTGGCGGCCGCCGCCTTCATCAGTGGCTCACCGCTGCCGCGGCCAACTCGGAGACGAGCCGGTCCTCGTAGAAGCGCTCGAGCGCAAACGGGGCGATCAGCTCCGGCGTTTTGTTGGTGGCGACCAGCTCGGCAAGAGTCTTGCCGACGATCGGCGCAGCCTTGAAGCCGTAGGTGCCCCACCCGGCGCTCACGTGGAAGTTCTCGACCTCCGTCGCGCCCAGGATCGGACTGTAGTCGGGGGTCAGATCGCATAGGCCCGCCCAGCTGCGGAGAATCCTCACCCGCTCGAGCTGGGGGAACAGCTCCAGCGTGTGGCGGCAGACCTCCTGCAGGAAGTTGAGCGTCCCCTGCATGCGATAGGTCGTCCAGGGCTCGATCTCGGCGCCGAGCAGAATCTCGCCGCGGTCGGTCTGGCTTATGTAGACGTGCATCTGCGAGGAGACGACCACCACGTCCAGCAGTGGCTTCAGCGGCTCGGTCACGCACGCCTGCAGGATGTGAGTGGTGATCGGCAGTGAAACGCCGGCCATCCGGCAGGTCTCGGAGCTCCACCCCGCGGTGCAGCTCAAGACCACGCCCGCCTTGATCGTGCCCCGGTTGGTGCGCACCGCCGTGACGCGACCGTTCGCGCGCTCGAGCCCGGTCACCTCCGTGTTCTGGTGGAGCTCCACGCCGCCCCGGTCCGCGCCGCGGGCGAAGCCCCACACCACCGCGTCGTGGCGGATGATCCCCCCCGGCGGGTGGTAGAGCGCGCCCATGACGGGGAAGGTGGCGCCCTGGTCGAGTCGCATCGCGGGCGCTAGGCGCCTGATCTCCTCGGGGTAGATCAGGCGCGAGTCGATCCCGAGCTGGCGGTTGACCTCGGCGCGGTTGGCCATCACGAACATCGCCCGGTCTGAGTGGGCGAGCGTCAGGTGCCCGCACTGGGAGAACAGCAGGTTGAACTCGAGCTCCTGTGAGAGTCCCTCGTACAGCTTCACGCTCTGGTCGTAGAAGCGCGCACCCTCGGGCGTCTTGTAGTTCGAGCGCAGGATCGTGGTGTTGCGCCCCGCCGCTCCCGAGCCGATGTAGCGCTGCTCGAGCACCGCCACGTTGCGGATGCCGTGATCTCGCTTGAGGTAGTACGCGGCGGCCAGGCCGTGCGAGCCGCCGCCGACGATCACCACGTCGTAGGAGCTTTTGAGCTCCTGCTGTCGGCGCCACATCCGCCGGGGGCGAAACAGCTCACGCACCGGAGCTCACCTCCACGGGCGCGGCCAGCGGCCGCAGCGCATCCACTCCCACGGGGCCGGCGCCGAGATGGCGACCTGCCTCATCGACCTGGCGCCACACGTACTCCGCCACCGCCCACCCGAACAGCATCGTGAACCGGTCCTCGCCCTCGCACAGCACGACGCCCGGCTGGCGGGCCACGGAGCCGGGACGAACGGCACCGGGCGGCGTCGCTCCCGCGCGCAGGTCGATCGCGCAGAAGCGGGCGAACATCTCGCGCGCGGCTGGCCCAACGATGGTCAGCGCAGCGAGCACCGTGGTCACATCGACGAGGCTCCCGGGCACGTCCGAGGCGCCGACCGCTTGCTCCAGCAGACCGCGCACCGGCGCGAGCCGGCCCGGATCGCAGACGACGAGCAGGCGGCTGGGAGCGAGTGGGCACCACCACGCGCCGGCGGCGCGGTGTGCGCAGCCGAGCTCGAATGGCGCCGACGCGTTGGAGGCGACGATCGCCTCCAACAGCTCGGGTTCCGCCTGGAGCTCGAGCTTGCCGAGGTGGGACGTGTCCGCCCATCCGGCAGCCCGCGTCACCGTCTCCGCTTCCCGCTCGGCGGAGCCGTAGGAGACCGCGACCGCCCAGCCGTCGCGAATCTCAAACTGGCCGCCGGCCGCGCGGGCCAGGCGCTCCATGGGGCTCCGTGCGACGGGCGAGAAGCGCTCCGACTTGACTGCCGCCTCGACGTCGAGGAACCCCAGACTCACGAGCGCAGCACCTCGCCTTCGGGGTCGTAGAACGGCTTGGTCCTCACCTCGGCCCGAAGCGTGCGGTCCTGATCCGCAATCGTGACCCTCTCGCCGTCTGAAGCGAGGCCCGCGGGCACCCAGGCCATCCCGATCACCCGCCCGAGCACCGGTGAGAAGCGTGAGCTCGTAACCTGGCCGATCGGTGCGTGCGCTCCGTCCAGAACCACCGCCCCTTCGGTTGGCGCCTGCCCGTCAGCCAGCGTGAACCCGACGAGCGTGGTCGCGGGCGTGTCGCTCGAGTAGCGCTCGAGCGCCCAGCGGCCGATGAAGTCCTCCTCCTTGTCGAGCTTGACGATCCACGGCATGGCCGCGGCGAACGGGGTCGACTCGGAGTCCGTGTCCTGGCCCACCAGGATGTGCATCTTCTGCAGCCGCAAGACCCGCTGGGGCTCGAGGCCAAAGGGACGGATCCCAAACGGGGCGCCCGCCTCGAGCAGCGCGTCCCACAGATGCTCGCCGTGGGCGGCGGGGCAATGGATCTCATAGCCGAGCTCGCCCACGAAGCCGATCCTCAGGATCAGACAACCGACGCCGGCGACCAGCGCGCGCTTTCCGTCGAGGTAGGCAAACGCTTCGTTTGAGCAGTCGAGATCGGTGACCTCGGCCATGATCTCGCGCACGCGCGGACCCGCGAGGTTGACCGCGGCAAGCCCCTGGGTCACATCCGTCATGTACACGCGCAGGTCCCAGTCTGTGAGCCACCAGGAGAACCATTCCTCCACCGCGCCGGCCCCACTCGAGGTGGTGGTGACATAGAAGGTCTCCTCGTCGAGGCGACAGATCGTGCCATCGTCGACGATCCGTCCGGCGTCCGTGTTGATCACGCCGTAGCGGATCCGCCCGGGCTTGAGATTCGACAGCCGGTTGGGGTAAAGCCGATCGAGGAACTCGCCGGCGTCGGGCCCCCGCACCAGCAACTTGCCGAGCGTCGAGACGTCGATCAGCCCCGCGGCGCGGTGGACCGCCATCACCTCGCCCTCGGGATCGCCGTAGTCGTAGGGGCGGCGCCAGTCCCCGGCCCACATGACGTTGGCCCGCAGCTCCCGGTGGCGCCCGTGGATGGCCGACCGTTTGGCGGGCTCGAACGGGGGCCCGGCGAGCACACCCATCGGCACCGGTGTGGCTGGCGGGCGGGCGGTCGTGGTGCCGACGTCGCTCAGGTTGCGCCCTATCTCCTGGGCCATCAAGCGGACGGCTTGAAGCTCGCACATCCGCCCTTGGCAGGGGCCCATCGTGATCGTCGTGTAGCGCTTGCACAGCTCGATCGAGTCGTAGCCCTCGGCGATGCTCTGACGAATGTCCTTGGCGGTCACGTCCTCGCAATGGCACACGAAGCATTTGCCGCTCCGTTCACCACAGACGGCGGGGGGCGCCAGCACCGACGCCAAGCGCTCCGCCAGTTCGGCCATGCGCGCGCGCAGCTCGTCCGCCTCCTGCCGCGAACTCAGATCTCCCATACCGATCAGGTGCGCGGCTTCGAGACCTGCGAGCTTCCCGGAGCTCTCGGCGTCTTCTGCGCCGGCGACCTCGCCCGCGGCATGTACATGCGCGGGCAGCTCGCCCAGCACGAAGTGCCCGCGTTCGGGGTCGTAGCGCGTTTTCGCGCCCGCCTGACAGAGCAGTGAGGTGCAGGGGACAAAGCCGCCCGAGATCACCACGAGATCGCAGTCAAAAGCGCGCTCGGAGCTGGGCGCGCGGGCGTCGACCGGAGCGAGGGTAGCCTTCTGCACCGCCTTGCGACCTTGCGCTTCCACCACGGCGTGGCCCGGGAGCACCTCGATTCCCAGCTTCCTCAGCGTTTCTGCAGCAACCCCAGACTGCTGACGGAGGTCCGCGACTGCCGCGACCTCGACCCCGATCTCGTGGAGGGACATCGCGGCCTCGAGTCCCCGGTCCGAGGTGGTGGCTACGACCGCCCGGTGACCCGGCTTGACCGCGTAGAGGGCCGCCAGTCGGCGCGCGCAGCCGGAAAGCATCACGCCCGGCATGTCGTTGCCCGAGAACACCAGCGGCTGCTCGATCGTGCCGGTCGCGAACACATGCTGCTGGGCGCGCACCTGATGCAACGTGCGGCCCTGCCACACCGGCACGATCCCGTCGAAGTACCCGAGGGCAGTGGCGCCGGTGAGGATCTCAACCCCAGCGGCGATCGCCTGCTCCTCGAGCGGGCCGGCCGTCAAGTGCCGGCCGTCTTGCGCCGCCGCACCGCCCGGCTGCGGCCCTTCGTCCACCAGCACCACGTCGGCCCCAAGCTCGGCAGCCGACGCCGCGGCACGCAGTCCCGACACCCCCCCGCCCACCACCAGCACGTCCGCGTGGCGGCGGCGGTACTCGGTCCGCCACGCGCGATCGGTATGCCTTCGCGCGACACGCCCGAGACCGGCGGCGTGGCGCAGGACCTTCTCGTAGACCGGCCACAGCTTCCGCGGGCGGATGAAGGTCTTGTAATAAAAGCCCGGGGGCGTCAGTGAGCTGCCGACCACGTCCACCGCGCGCATCGCGTCGAACTCCAGCGTGGGACTGGCATTCAGGTGCTCGACTCGCATGCCTTCCCTGATGGGCTCGGTGCACGCGCGCGCTCCTGGCGCGCCATCGACGGCGACGATGCAGTTGGGGCACTGGCCCGCGCAGCACAAAAGCCCGCGACGGCGGTGGTACTTGAAGCTCCGGGAGAACGTGCGTTGCCCCGAGGCGTACAGCGCCGAAGCGACGGTGTCGCCCTCGTACCCCTGAACAGACCGGCCGTCGAACGTGAAGCCGACAACGCGGTCGCGCGCGAGGCGCTCCCCGGGCTGGGCGGGGAGGCGCTCACCGGGCTTTACGGGGAGGCGTTCACCGGGCTTTACGGGGAGGCGCGTCACTGGTCCCTGTTGCCCTCGGCGCCCACCTCGTGCGGGCGCGCCGTGAACAGCACCTCGTTGGTGGTCGTGTCGCGCTCGGCGATGAACCAAGCGCGGCAGCCAGAGCGGTGAAACCACCACTCCCGCTGCACGCCGGCCACGTTGACGCGAAAGTAGTTGTAGGAGTTCAGCTCGCGAAAGGACGGCCGGAAACGCGGCCGGCGTATCACCTCGCCGCCGAAGCCGAAATCCGTCACCTCCCGAGGCCCGCAGTTAGGACAGCGCAGTACGAACGACATCGTCGCTCGCAGAGACGGTACGCCGGGACTGTGATCTTGTCCAATACCGACTTAGGTGCTATTGATTTCTTAGGCGAATCAGAAATCCATCCCTTGGAACTGCGTCAGCTGCGCTATTTCGTCGCGGTCGCGGAAGAACTTCACTTCCGCCGCGCCGCTGCACGGCTCCACATCTCCCAGCCGCCGCTGAGCCTTCAGATTCGGCAGCTCGAGCAGGAGCTGGGGTTCCAGCTCCTGCACCGCACCCGCCGTCGCGTCGACCTGACGCCGGCGGGCCAAGCGTTTCTGCGCGACGCCCGCGCGATCCTCCACGAAGTCGACACGGCGGTGCAGACCGCGCGCCGGATCGATGCAGGGCAGAGCGGCCGCCTGCGCATCAGCTTCGTAGGGTCGGCCCTCCTTTCGATCGTGCCCCTCGCGGTACAGCGGTTTCGTGCGGTCCGCCCCGACGTGGAGATCGTGTTGCGCGAGCGCTCAACCACGGACCAGCTCCGTGCCGTCGCGGAGGGCGCCGTCGACGTCGGTCTGATCCGCCCCCCAATCGAGCCCAGCGACCGCCTCAAGGTCGAGCGCGTGATGCGAGAGCACACGGTCGCCGCGTTACCCGTGGGCCATCCGCTCACCGTCCTCGGTCGGGTTCCTCTGAGAAGGCTGGCTGCCGAGCCCCTCGTCCTCTTTCCTCGTGCCCAGGCTCCAGGGTTTCACGACCTTTTGATCTCGAGCCTCGCCGCCACCGGCGCCCATGTACGAGTCGTCCAGTACGCGCCCGAGATGCTCACGATCGTAGGCCTCGTGGCGGCCGGAATCGGTGTCTCGCCCGCGCCCGCGTCGGTCGCGCGCCTCGCGCTGGACGGCGTGGCGTACCGCCCGCTCGGAGGCGCGCCTTACTCGGAGCTTGTCGCGATCACTCGCACCGAAGAGACCCCCCCACTCGCGCGCACATTCATCGACCACACCCGGGCCCGGGACACGTTGACCCTCAGCGGACCCTCAGCAGCCAAGGAGCGTGGGCACGTCGGCGATTGAGTCGGCTACCGCGGCCGGCTGGATCCCCGAGTCGCGGACCCGGTCCTCGACGTACTTCCCGGTGCGCACGAGGATCGTTTCGAGCCCCGCGTTGAGCGCTCCGCCGATGTCTGACTCGATGTCGTCGCCCACCATCACGGCCGCGGCCGCGCTGACCCCGAGCCCGCTGAGCACCTGCTCAAAGAAGCCGCGGGCCGGCTTGCCCACGACATAAGACTCATGGCCGGTGGCGAACTCAAGCGCGGCTACGAACGGGCCGACGTCGAGCGACAGACCGTCGGCGCGCATCCAGTAGCGGTTCTTCTGTAACGCGATCAACTCGGCACCTTGCATCACCTGCCGGAACGCATGGTTGAGGACGTCGTACGCGAACGCCTCGCCGAGATCGCCGACGATGACGGCTTCGCAGTCCTCGCCACGTTCCTCGAGCTCGGCGAAGTCGGACTTGACCTCGTCGTTCATGATCAGCGCGACGTGTCTGTGGTGGCACTCGCGGCAGTGCGCGACGGCCAGGGCCGCGGGCGTCACCAGCTCGTCGCTCGCGACCGAGAAGCCGAGGCGGTAGAGCTTGTCCAGCGTCCGGCCCCGCGAATATGCCGTCGTGTTGGTGACGAACCGCAGGGCGACAGGGCGCTCGCGGAGGCGCTGCACTGCCTGCACGGCGCCGGCGATCGGCCGCTCCTCGACGTACAGCACGCCGTCGAGATCGACCAGCACGGCTCGGACCTCGTCGAGCACTGCCCCCGTTAGGTCCAGGGGAAGGGGCCGCTCGAGCTCGGCTGGAGCTGGCCCGTCTCGAAGCGGGTAAGGCGAAACGGCTCCAGCCGGGGCTCGGGGCCTTCCAGGATGTCAGAGGCGGCAAGCGGTCCAAGGCCGAGCATCTTGTACGCGTGGCCGGCGTCGAGGATCAGCTGACCCACGCGCCTTAGAGCGGGGCTCGAGGCTGGGGATTCACGTGCTGGAATCCAAAGCGGCCCTTGATGCAGAGGTTGCCGCGGGTGATGTCGTGGTCGTCGGGCGAGGTTACCTTGACGATTTGGTTGTCCTGCACATGGAGCGTCAGGTTGCATCCGACGCCGCAGTACGGACAGATCGTATCGGTCTGGGTTTGACGGGACTCGTCCCACGCCGCGGCGTCGCGCAGATCGTGCTCGGAGCGGAACATGAGCGCGCCGGTCGGGCAAACTGCGATGCAGTTGCCGCAGTACACGCACGCTGACTCGGGCAGTGGATTGGCGTACTCGGTCGAGATCCGTGCATCGAAGCCGCGCCCGGCGACGGTGATTGCGAACGTGTTCTGATACTGCTCGCCGCACGCGTCGACGCACTTGTAACAGAGGATGCACTTCGAGTAGTCGCGGACGTAGAGGTCGTTGTCGAGCTTCGCCGGCGAGTGGACGGTGGCGGCGGTTTGGCCGTCCGGAGGCTCGTGGTGCCCGGTGCGCTTGTGGTCGCGCTCGGGGTCGGCTGGCGCGGGCGGCCCATAGCGCTCGGGGCGGCCGTCGTAGCGGCGCAGGTAGTCCTGTGCCACCGGAGTGATTGAGAGATCGACCGAGGAGGCGAGAAACTCGATCACCATCTTTCGACTGTGGCGAACACGTTCGGAGTCGGTGTGGATCACCATGTCGGGCTCCACCTTGCGTGCGCAGGCCGGAATCAGCGTACGCGCGCCCTCCAGCTCGACCACGCAGATCCGACACGCGTTGGCGGGAGCGAGCGTGTCGCCGTAGCACAATGTGGGCGTGTCGATGCCCAGCTGGTTGCAGGCATCCAGAATCGTGGAGCCTTCCGGCACTTCGACCTGCTGACCGTCGATCGTCACCGAGATCAGCCGCGCCGGCGGCTTGACGGGGGCCATCGGTAGCTCGGTCATGCGCTAACTCCTCGGTTGAAAACGTTGAGCCGCGCCATCGCCGACTCGATCGCGGACGACGCGGTCTGCCCCAGGCCACAGATTGACGCATCCCGCATGGCCTCTCCGATCTCGGCGATCAGCGCGAGCTCGTCCTGCACGCTGCCGCGCGTGCGCCCGGAACGCAACCTGGCAAGCGCCTCCTCCTGGCGCACCGTGCCGACGCGGCACGGGACGCACTGCCCGCAGCTCTCATCTCGAAAGAACGCCGCGATCGCCGCCAGCAGCTCGGGCAGGTCCACGCGCTCATCGACCGCCAGCACGACGCCCGAACCGAGCGTGGTGCCTGCCGCGCGCGCGTCCTCGAAGGTGAGCGCTAGTTCCAGCTCGTCGGGCGTGATGAAGCTCCCCGCTGCACCGCCAAGCAGCACGGCGCGCAGCTTGCTCCCGGCGGCCACCCCGCCGGCCAGCTCGAGCAGCTCACGCAGCGTGGTGCCGAACGGCACCTCGTACGTCCCGGGCCGCTGCATTGCCCCACAGACGCAGAACAGCTTTGGACCGGTCGAGCGTTCGGTGCCGATGCGCGCGAACGCCGCGCCTCCCTTGAGCACGATCGGCAACACGTTGACCAGCGTCTCGACGTTATTGACGACCGTGGGCTTGCCGAAAAGGCCTCGATCGACCGGGAACGGAGGCTTGTTGCGTGGCTCGCCGCGGTAGCCCTCGACCGAGGCGAACAGCGCGGTCTCCTCGCCGCAGATATACGCACCCGCGCCCTTACGCAGCTCGATGTCGAAGCGCACCCCGCGACTCAGGATGTCGTCACCCAGCAGGCCCCGCGCGCGCGCCTGCTCCACCGCCCGCTCCAACCGGCGCTGCGCCAGTGGGTACTCGCCGCGAATGTAGATATAGCCGCGCTCACACCCACTCGCGTAAGCGGCGATCGTCATCGATTCGATCAGCGAGAAGGGGTCCCCCTCCATGATCGCCCGGTCCTTGAACGTGCCTGGCTCTGATTCGTCGGCATTGCAGATCATGTAATGCGGTCGGCGCGGCTGGCGCGCGACGGCGTCCCACTTGCGCCCGGTGGGAAACGCGGCGCCCCCGCGCCCCACCAGCTTGGACTCGACCATCTCCTCGATCACGCCGTCGGGGCCGAGCTCGAACGCGCGCCTGAGCGCCTCGTATCCGCCGTGGGCGCGGTAGTCGTCGAGGCTCTCGGGATCCGCCACGCCGATCCGCTTCAGAAGCGCGAGCCCCGGCTGCCCGGCCTGGGGAGGGATGGCGGTCGGGGGCGGCGCCGGTGTCTGGCCGTCCATCACCGCGAGTAATCCATCGGCTGTGACCGACGCGAGCTCGACCTCGCGCGGCGACTCTCCGGACTCGACCACCAGCGCGGCCGGCGCGCGGTCGCACTGGCCGAGGCAGGGGCTCTCGAGCCAGGTGACGCCGCCCACCTCCTGGCCCTGCGGGCCGATCTGCTCGGCGAGCGTCGCCACGAGTGAGTCAGACCCGGCGCAGCAGCGGCACACCGCGTCGTTGCAGACATGCAGCACGCGCGGGGCGCGAGGCTCGAGCGAGAACAGCGCGTAGAAGGTGGTCACGCCGTACACGTCGGCGGGCGGGATCGTCAGTCGGCGCGCTATGTAGTTGAGCGCTCCGGGGCTGATCCATCCGACGCGCTCGTGCAGCGCGTGCAGGGTGGGCAGCAGCTGATGGCGCTCGGCGCGAGCCGAATGCCCCCCGTGCGCGGCGTGGCCGTCATCGGCCCGATCGGCTCCGACCCAGGTCGACAGCGGCGGACCGAGAAAGGCGTCGACGGCCGCCCGCTCAGCCGTTGTCGGTTCGGCGTCCAGGAGACGAACGTCCACCCTACTTGCCCGCCCGCCCGCTGGCGACTCCCGCCGTCTGCCGCTCGTCTCCGTTCAGCTTCTCAACCTGCACCGCCGTCGCCTTGTACTCCGCGGTCCCCGACTTGGGGTCCGTGGCGTCGATCGTCAGCACGTTGACGTCGATCTCGTCCGGGAAGTGAAACGTCATGAACGCAAGCCCTGGACGCAGGTTGCAGTCAAGCCGCACGGGCGCCTGGATCGAGCCCCGCCGGGAGCTCACCTTTACGGTCTCGCCCGGCTCGACACCAAGGTTCGCCGCGTCCTCAGGATGCAGGTCGAGGGTCTCGCCGCGGCGCAGCGGCGAGCTGTAGAGGTTGGTCTGCACTCCCGTGTTGTAGGAGTCCAGGCGCCTGCCCGTGGTCAGCCGTATCGGGAATTCATCGTTCAGTTCATCGATCGGCGCTACCCACGGCGTTACGGAGAACGGTGCGCGCCGGCCCTCGACGGGCTCAGACCACAGCCGTCCGTGCAGGTAAAGCGAGCCAGGATGGTCCTCGCTCGGACACGGCCACTGGATTCCACCCAACTCCTCAAGCCGCTCGTAGCTCATGCCGCGGTGCATCGGGCTCAGGGAGCGCAGCTCGTCCCAGGCTTGCTCCAGCGTGGGATGACCCCAGTCATGGCCCAGGCGGCGCGCCAGCTCGACGATGATCCAGTGGTCGTCGCGGGCCTGGCCCGGCGGGTCCAGCGCCTTGCGCATCCGCTGCACCCGGCGCTCGCTGTTCGTAACGGTGCCGCCCTCGACCTCGCACCACGAAGCCGTTCCCGGCAGAACCACATCGGCCATCGCGCAGGTCCTCGTCATGAGGATGTCCTGGGCGATCAGGAAGTCGAGCCCCTCCAGCGCCTCGAGCGCTTTCTTGGAGTCCGCCTCCGACTGCGCGGGGTTCTCGCCGAACACGTACAGCGTGCGCAGCTCGCCGCGCTCCATCGCCTCGAACATCTGCGAGAGGTGCCAGCCACGCCGGGGCGGCAGCTTTACGCCCCAGGCTGCCTCGAACCGGGCCCGTGCGGCGTGGTCGTTCTCGACGTCCTGGAAGCCCGGCAGCTTGTCCGGGATCGCGCCCATGTCGCCGCCGCCCTGGACGTTGTTCTGGCCGCGCAGCGGATTCAGACCCGATCCGTAGCGACCGACATGGCCGGTGAGCAGCCCGAGGTTGATCAGCGCGAGAACGTTGTCGGCCGCGGTGACGTGCTCGGTGATGCCAAGCGTCCAGCACAGGATCGCCCGGTCCGCGCGCGCGTAGGTGTGCGCCAGCTCGCGAATCGTCTCCGCAGGGACGCCGGTGATGCGCTCGCCGTGCTCGAGCGTCCACGGCTCGACCGACTCTCGATACTCGGCGAATCCCGTCGTCGCTCGGTCGACGAAGGTTTCGTTGGCGAGTCCGGCGTGGATGATCTCCCGGGCAATCGTGTTCGCGAGCGCGATGTCGGTGCCGACATCGAGCCCCAACCAGGTGTCGGCCCACTGAGCCGAGCCGGTTCGCCGCGGATCGATCACGTACAGCCTCGCCCCACGATGCACACCCTTGAGCACGTGGTGGAAGAAGATCGGATGCGTCTCGCGCGCGTTTGAGCCCCACAGGATCAGCAGATCCGTCTCCTCGGCCTCTTTATAGGACGACGTCCCACCGCCAGCACCGAACACCGTCGCCAGACCGACGACGCTAGGAGCGTGTCAAGTGCGGTTGCAGGAGTCGATATTGCTCGACCCCATCACAGAGCGCGCGAACTTCTGCGCCAGAAAGTTCACCTCGTTCGAGGCCTTCGAACAGCTGAACATCCCGAACGACCGCGTCGCGTCCTGTGCGCGGGCCCGAGCGAGCCCCGCCGCCGCGACATCGAGCGCCTCGTCCCACCCCGCCGGGCGGAGCGAACCGTTCTCGCGTATCAGAGGCTCGGTCAGCCTGCCGCGTTGCTTTGGCATCCAATCACCTCCTTCCTTGCAGTCTCCGTCGGTAGGGAGATTGTATGAGTCTGTCCCGGGCTCGCAACGGCAGGGGACGTAGGATTGCCGCAATGACGACCGCGTCGCCGTTCGTCTCGCCGCTGCGCCCCGACGCCAACGCGGGGAGGGTCGCGCTCGTGACCGGCGGCGGGACCGGTATCGGCCGCGCCACCGCGTTGGAGCTCGCGTGCACAGGCGCCGATGTGGTCATCTGCGGACGGCGCGAGGAGCCCCTCAGGGCTACAGCCACCGAGATCGAGCGCTCCGGGGGGCGCTGCCTGGCCGTGCCGGCTGACGTCCGCGAGTCCGAGCAGGTCGAGCGGATCGTGGACGCTGCGGTGCAGCGCTTCGGCGGGATCGAGGTCTTGGTCAACAACGCGGGGGGCCAGTTCGAGGCACCGGCGGAGCAGATCTCGGACCAGGGATGGCGCGCGGTCGCCCGACTGACACTGGACGCGACCTGGAGCGTCACGCGCGCGGTGGCGACACGCTCGATGATCCCGCGCAAGAGCGGACTCATCGTGTTCCTTGGCTTCAGCCCCCTCCGCGGCATTCCCGGATTCGCCCACGCTTGCGCGGCACGCGCGGCGATCGCCAACCTCGCCTCCGGCCTTGCCCTGGAATGGAGCCGCCACCGGATCCGCTCAGTCTGCATCGCGGCGGGAACGATCGCCACCGACGCCTTGGCGCAGTACGGCGACGATGCCGTCGAGCGGTGGCGGCGCAGCGTTCCACTCGGGCGTCTTGGGTCCCCCCAGGAGGTCGCCAGCTTGATCGCGTTTCTCGCCACCTCCGGCGGCGCCTACATCACCGGCACGACGCTGGTCGTCGACGGCGGGGCCGATGCATGGGGCCTGGCCGAGCAGCCCAGTCATGCCTGAGCTGCTCGAGCTGCGCCGCGAACAGCGGACCTGCATCGTCACGCTCCGCCGTGAGCACAAGCTGAACGCGATCTCGAGTGAGCTCGAGCGCGAACTGTGCGCCGCACTGGACCGCAACGAGTTACGGGAGGCCGCCTGCGTGGTATTGACCGGGGGCGCACGCGCGTTCTCCGCCGGAGCCGACCTGAACGAGATGCGGGGACTCGACCCCGCCGCGATCGTTTCTTACTACGAGGGGACCGGCGACTTCGCCGAACGGGTCGCGGGCCTTCCCCAGCCCACCTTCTCCGCGATTTCCGGTTACTGCCTCGGAGGCGGGCTCGAGCTTGCCCTGGCCACCGACTTCCGCATCGCGGATGAGCACGCCGTCTTTGGGCTGCCTGAGGTGGGACTGGGGATCTTGCCCAGCTCAGGGGGCACGCACCGTCTCGTGCAGATGCTCGGACCGGCCAGAGCCAAGGAGCTGATCCTGCTGCGAGATCGCGTCTCGGCGCCGGAAGCACACCACATGGGGCTGGTCACGGAGGTCGTCGGCGAGGGCGAGGCGCTTTCCCGTGCGCTGATCCACGCCGAGCGCCTCGCGGCGCTTCCACAGCTCGCCGCCCGGGTGACCAAGCGCGTGATCGACTCGATGAGCGAGGGCGCGCGGTCGGCCGGGCTCGAGCTCGAACGTCTCGCCTATGGGTTGCTCGCACAGACGCCGGACGCCGAGGAGGCGACCGAGCGGCGACTCTCCAAGTGAGCCAATGGTCGAGGTGATAGTCGTCGGCGCCGGATTCGCCGGTCTGGCCGCCGCCACCGAGCTCGCGCGGGCCAGTATCGATGTAGTAGTGCTCGAGGCGCGCACACGGGTGGGCGGTCGGGTGTGGTCGGAGAGTTTGGAGGCCCCCGACGGGTCCCGGTGCGTGATCGAGCGGGGCGCGGAGTTCGTCCTGTCCGGGTACAGGGCGCTGGAAGCGCTCGCGGCCTGCCATGGCCTCGCGCTCGCCGATACAGGGATGAGCTACTACGTGCGTGAGCCGCGCGACCTCCCCGGGGTCGAGGCGGCAGCGCTCGCGCGGGCCGGCAGGATCGTGGCGCGCGCTGCCCGTGGGTCTGACGTTCCGTCGGTCGCGGATGTGATCGCAGCCGCAGGGCTGCCGGCGGACCTCGCCGAGGCGGTCCGTGCCCGGGTGGAGATCTCCTGCGCGCTGGAGGCCGACCGGCTAGCGCCGTCCGTCCTCGATCACGTCGCCTCATTCGAGCCCTTGCCGAGCCACCGCGTCGCCGGCGGCAACCAGCTCCTCGCTAGCGCCATGGCCGGCAGTCTCGGCCGCGATCGCGTCAAGCTCGGCACGCCTGTTGCCGCGCTGGATCGGCGCGGCGAGCACATCCGCGTGATCGTCGAAGGCGGGGAGCTCGAAGCGCGCCGTGTCATCCTGGCCGTGCCGCTCCCGGTGTTGCGCGACTTGGCCATCGATCCTCCATTGCCCGCCTGGAAGCGAGATGCGCTCGCCCGCGTGGAGATCGGGCACGCCGCCAAGCTGCACGTTCCGCTTGGCGCGAGCGCCTCAAGCAGCGCGGTCATGAGCGTTCACGATCGCTTCTGGTGCTGGACCGCCGCGGATGGCGATGGACGCGTCGCGCCCGTTCTGAACTGCTTAGCCGGATCGCCGTCTGCGCTCACCCGCCTCGCGATCGCCGATGGTGCCGGCGGGTGGCTCGCACGGGTCGGAGCTCTTCGCGCAAACCTCGAGTTGGTGACGCGGGAGGCGGTGCTCACCAATTGGGACGATGAGCCCTGGGCCCACGGGGCGTATCGGGCCGATGGCGTGTGCCCGGTGGATGAGACGCAGCTCGAGGCCCCTGTCGACGGGTTGCACTTCGCCGGCGAATACGCGGCAGGTCAGTGGAGCGGTCTCATGGAAGGCGCGCTTCGAAGCGGCCGCAGGGCGGCGGATGAGGTCCGCCGGTTAGCTCGATTGCCGTGAGATGAAAACCGACCCACCAACGCGAGCAGGGGAGAGCGGACGAATCGACTCTCCGCTGGTGATTGCCCTCAATCTTGAATGGGGTGACCTGGCACTCGAGCAGGCCGCGCTGGCGCCGTTGGGGGTCGATTTGATAAGGCTCGAGGACCTTCAGGAGTCGCAGCGTCCACGCGTCGTCGCTCTGCTGTCTGAAGGGGCGCGCGTGACGGCGGAAGATCTCCAGCGCTATCCGCAGCTGAAGGTCGTCTCGGAGTTCGGCACCGGTTACGACGGCATCGATCTCGAGACCGCCCGACGACTGGGCATCGCGGTCGCCAACGTCGCCGGTTATTGCACCGAGGAGGTGGCCGACCACACCCTTGCGGTCGGCCTCAGCCTGCTGCGAAGGCTCGACCCGCTCAGGCAACAAGCGCTCGACGGCGACTGGATTCAGGTGCACACCGGCCCCGTGAGGCGCTGCGCGGATCTGACCTGGTGCGTCATCGGGTTCGGCCGCATCGGCCGAGCAGTGGCTCGGAGGGCGCGGGCGTTTGGCTTTTCCGTTCGCGCCTTCGATCCACACCTGGCCGCGGAGGAGATAAGCCGTCAAGGGGCCCGACCGACGCAACTCGATGAACTGCTCACGGAGGCCGACGTCGTGAGCATCCACGCCCTGCGCACGGGAAACGACGACAAGATGCTCGATCGCCGGCGTCTCTCACTGCTCAAGCGCAGCGCTTACGTGGTCAACGTCGCACGCGGGGCGTTTATAGACGAGGATGCCCTCGCGGACGCGCTCGACGCAGGGAAGCTCGCGGGAGCCGCCCTCGACGTCCTCACCGACGAGCCTCCGGGGCCGTCAAATCGCCTGCTGCGCCACCCGCGCACCCTCGTGACCCCTCACATCGCTTGGTACTCCGACCGTGCCGTGTCCGAGCTTCGCTCCCGCGGCATTCGCGCGGTGGTCGATGTCCTCAGCGGCCGTCGGCCCGCCGATCTGGTGCCTGAGACCGATAACGAGGCGGTCAACGGGTGATAGCCACCGCGTCTGGGTAGCCGCCTACCTTGATCGCTCGCGCCGCGCGGCGCGTGCGTGTGTCCACCAGCGAGACCCTGCCGGCGTAGGTATCGAGCACCACCGCAGTGGCGCTGCCGGGGGCGAACGTAATCGAGGTTGGGTAGGCGTAGATACCAACCGAGATGGGCCTGCCGCCGCGGGCGCCGCGAGTGGAGATGGGGGTCACGGTGCCAGCGATCGTGCTGGCCACCCACGCCGTCGCGCCGCCTGGCGCGAACGCGATCGCTTCGGGCGAGTATCCGACACGTATTCCACGCCGCGCTCGCCCGCTCGAGGTGTCAACGGGGGTGACCGAGCTGGTGTCGCCGCTGACCACCAGCAGCTTCCCTGTATGGGGGATGAACGCGAGCGCGTTCGGGGCCTGACCGACCGCGATCGCGCTGCCGGCACGGCCCGTCGCTGTGCTGACCGGGGTGACGGTGCTCGAGCCGTAGTTGGCCACGTACGCCTTCGCTCCGTCGAACGAGAAGGCGATCGCAGCGGGGTAGGAGCCGACTCGGATCGGAGGCCCGGCCCTGCCGGTCGCCAGGTGCAGCGGGGTGACCGAGGCGCCGCCCCAGTCGAGCACGTAAGCGGTGCGCCCCCCTGGCGCGAGCGCGATCGAGCGCGGGTAGGCGCCGACGGGGATCGGGGATCGCGCCCGGCCGGTAGTGGTGTCGATCGGCGTGACCGCGTTCGAGCCCGCGTCGACGACGTACGCGGTGCGTCCGTCCGGGGTGACCGCGATCGCGGTGGGGTCAGAGCCGACGGGGATCGGGCGCCGGGCTGTCATCGTCGTCGTGTCGATCGGCGTGACGGTCGCCGAGCCGCTGTTGGCGACGTATGCGGTACGCTCGTTCGGGGCAAGCGCGATCGCGTCCGGTCCTGAGCCGACCGCGATCGGCTTGCGCGCCTTGTGCGTGGAGAGCGATACCGGCGTGACGGTGCCGGAGCTGTAGTTGGCCACTAGCGCCGTGTCTTGCGGCGCAGCGGCCGTCCGGGCGGATCCCCGGACAGCTGAAGCGGTCGCTGCGTGCCGCCGGACGGCCGGCGGGGCGGCGCCGGCCCCGGCAGATACGAGCGAGAAGCTGCCGCGCGCGTGTGCGTCGAAAACGTCGTTTAGCGGCTGGGCGTAACGGTCGTTGCGGGTCAGCGTGCCCAGGCGCAGGGCGGCCTCGACCGTCCGCAGCAGGCTGTAGTGGGTGTAGCGGACTCCAGAGACGAACCCCCGGCGCACCGCGCGCGAGCCCAGCACGAGCGTCGGCACCAGCTGCGGTGGACGCTCGTGGTTGTAGGCGTCCTCGTCCATGGTGATGATGGCGAGCGACCGCTGCGTTCGCCAAGCCGGCGAGCGCAGAATTTCGCCGAGCGTGTGGGCGAGGAATAGATCGCCCTTGCGTAAGCCGCAGCCCTCCATGTCGCTGCAGTCGTCGGCGGCGATCCACGCGAAGTTCGGCGTCGTCTTGGCGCTCGCGAGGTCGGCTCGCATAGCCTCGAGCGGGACCACGTGCGAGGCGCAGTACGCCGGCCGATCGCGAATGTCGGGGAAGTACAGAAACGGAAGGTCGTCGTTCCAGTAGTAGCCGTGGACGGTGTCGTCGCAGGGTCCGGCAGCGGTCTGGAGGTAGGCACGCCACGTCTCGTGCGCGGCATTGATCAGATCGCCGATGTTCCTGCGATGGATGGTGTAGCGGGGGTTGATCTCGAGCGGATTGGTGAGTGGTATCCCGAACACGCTCCCGCCCGCAATTGCCAGGTAGTTCCCGTCGCTGGGGTGCTCTTCTGCGAACAGGTTCGTCAACAGCGAGCCGTGGGGCAGAAGGCTGTTGATGTACGGCGCTTGCTTGCGGTTGCCGATCACGCTGCGAAAGTCCTGGTTCTCGAACATGAACAGGAACACGTGGTCGAACCGCGGCACGTGCGCGGGCGCAGGGATGAGGCGCGGCGTGGTCCGGACCCTGGCCGACACCGAGAAGCCCAGCCGCCCGGCGACCGCTCGGTTGTAGCCGACCGTCGGAGCGGAAGGTCCGTCATAGTTCTTGAGCGACGTCGCAAGGCGCAGCACGACCCTGGCGCTCGTCGACCCCTCCGGCAGCGCGCCGGAGACCATCCGTTCTTCGAGCCGCGCCGTGGTCGCGCGGCCGACCGGCCCGATCCTGCGCCGGCCGAGGACTTTGCCCGCGCGCGAAAGGAAGATCGTTGTCAGTGACGCGTCGCTGGTTGCGGTCCCACCGAGCCACGCTGTCAACCGGTAACGCGTGCCGTTGGCCAGCAGCGCGCCGCGTGGCGAGCGCAGCGACACGTTCTGCGTGAGGATCGCCGAACCCCCGGCGCCGCCCGCAAACAGGCGCCGCGGGCGTCCGCGAGCGTGGCTCTCAGTCGGAAACCTCCGGGTGCCATACCGTACGACGCTCGGCAGTCCGCGCACGACCTGCCAGCCCGGGATCGTGACGCTGTCCCATCCCTGCGCCGAGGCGGCGCCCACCGTGGCGCCGCCGTTGCGAAGCAGGTTGGATCCGGGGCGCCTGCTCCCAGACTGCCCTCCGGTCGAGGTGGCCGGAGACGCCGCCGTCACGACGCTCGCGATCACGACTGTGACGATGGCCACCACGGCCCGGTACCGCACTCCGCCAGTCTAAAGCGAGGACGGCCGGTGCCGCGCGGCTGCGCGCGCACGCCCGGTGGGGCCTCGGCAGACGCCCGCGGCGCCCCGCCTACGATTCGCGGTCGATGCGCCGTCAGGACTCACCCCTCCCGACTTCGGCGGCCGTGGTCGTCATCGGTGGCGGCGTCATCGGTTCAAGCGCTGCCTTCCATCTGGCGGAGGCCGGCGTCGAGGTCGTGCTCCTCGAGCGGGCACACCTGGGAAGCGGGTCCACGTCCCGAGCCGCCGGGGGCGTGCGCACCCAGTTCTCGGACGCGCTGAACGTCGAGATCGCCCGGCGCAGCCTGGACGCGTTTCGCGACTTCGCCCGGCGGCCCGGCTGGGATATAGACCTCAGGCACGTCGGGTACCTGTTTGTCCTGAGCCGCGAGTCAGACGTCGAGGAGTTCCAGCGCAGCGTCGCGCTTCAGAACGAGCGCGGGCTCGATTCCCGGAGGGTCACGGCAGGTGAAGCCCGCGGGCTGTGCCCGCTGGTGGAGGGGGACGACATCCTCGCCGGCGCGTTCTCGCCCGGCGACGGCCACGCCACTCCCGAGGGAGTCGTCCAGGGGTACGCCTCCGCGGCCCGCGCCCATGGCGCGGACATCCGCCTCAACTGCGAGGTGCTCGACATCGAGACCAGCGGCGACGAGATCACCGCGGTGGTCACCGACCAGGGCTCGATCGAGACGACCACCGTGACCTGCGCCGCCGGCGCCTGGTCGCGAAGCTGTGGCGCTATGGTCGGCGTGCACCTGCCGGTCACGCCGCTGCGGCGCCAAATCCTGTTCACCGAGGGGATCGGCGGTATGCCGGCCCACCTCCCCATGACGATCGACTTCGAATCAAGTTTCTATTTCCACCGCGAAGGCCTCGGCGTTTTGATGGGAATGTCAGATCCACACGAGAAGCCCGGCTTCAGTGTCGAGACCACCGATGACTGGATCCCCGGCTTGATGGACGTGGTCCGGCGGCGCGCGCCGCGGCTCGCGGACGCCGGCATCCGCGGCGGCTGGGCCGGGCTCTACGAGATGACGCCAGACCGCAACGCGATCATCGGGGAGGCGGAGGGCGTATCGCGCTTCCTCTACGCCACCGGCTTCTCCGGGCACGGGTTCCTCCAGGCCCCTGCCGTCGGCGAGATCCTGCGTGACCTGGTTCTGCAGCGCCCGACTTTCGTCGACATCTCGCCCCTCGCCGTCGAGCGCTTTGATACCACCGCACTGCGCCCCGAGTACAACGTCGTCTAGGCAAGCTGGGCCCTACACGAAGCACACTGAACTACATCTCAATCCGAAACCTACGGAGAATCCAGTGAGTTCGACTACCGCCACACAGGAGCTATCCGTCTCCTCGACGGACGACCTCCGCGCCAGGGCTAGCGGGAGTCTCGAGCGTTGCGGAGTGCGGTTGTCGCTCGGGGCCGGCCCGCGCATGAGCGCGCGCTCGCCGATCACGGGCGAGGACCTGTTCGAGGTGCAGGGGGCGGGGCGCGCCGAGATCGAAGCCGCGATCGCCGCGGCCAAAGCGGCCTTTGCGAAGTGGCGCACCGTGCCGGCGCCGGTTCGCGGGGCCCTCGTGAAGCGGTTCGGAACGCTGATGACCGAGCACAAGCACGACGTCGCCGAGCTGATCTCGATCGAGGCGGGGAAGATCAGCTCCGAGGCCTTGGGCGAGGTCCAAGAGGTGATCGACATCTGTGACTTCGCGCTCGGTCTTTCACGCCAACTCGAGGGCCGGACAATGCCCTCGGAGAGGCCACGCCACCGGCTGATGGAAACCTGGCACCCGCTCGGGGTGGTCGCCGTGATCTCGGCCTTCAACTTCCCCGCCGCCGTGTGGTCGTGGAACACGGCGGTCGCCCTCGTCTGCGGCGACAGCGTCGTCTGGAAGCCCTCGCCGATGACGCCGCTGACCTCGCTCGCCTGCTCGTGGCTGCTTGAGCGCGCGATCGCCGACTGCGGGGCGCCGGACGGACTGCACCAACTCGTGCTCGCTGACGCGGAGGAGGGCCAGGCGCTGGTCGACAGCCGCGACATCTCGCTCGTCAGCGCGACCGGCTCGGAGCGGATGGGTGCGCAGGTCGCACCGCGAGTCGCGGCCAGGATGGGTCGCTTCCTGCTCGAGCTGGGGGGAAACAACGCGGCAGTAGTGGCGCCCTCCGCCGACCGCGAGCTAGCTGCCAGGGGAATCGTTTTCGCCGCGGCGGGAACCGCCGGCCAGCGCTGTACGAGCCTCCGTCGTGTGATCGTCCACGAGGACATTGCCGACGAGCTCCTGTCCGGGCTGCGCGCCGCCTACGAGCGGCTGCCGATCGGCGATCCTCTGGCCGAAGGCACCCTGGTCGGCCCGCTCATCAACGAGCGCGCCCACCGCGGCATGGTCGAGGCGCTCGAGCGGGCGCGTGCGGACGGCGGTGAGCTCCTGGTAGGCGGCGGCCGCCGCCCGGTTGCCGGCCATCCGGAGGCCTACTACGTGGAGCCGGCGGTCGTCCACATGCCCACACAGACGGAACTGGTGCAACGCGAGACGTTCGCGCCGATCCTCTACGCCATGACTTATGGCGAGCTCGAGGACGCGATCGCCCTCCACAACGGCGTCCCTCAGGGGCTCTCCTCGAGCATCTTCACCCGCGACCAGCGGGAAGCCGAGCGCTTCCTGGCCGCTGACGGCTCGGACTGCGGGATCATCAACGTCAACATCGGGACCTCTGGAGCCGAGATCGGCGGGGCGTTCGGCGGCGAGAAATCGACCGGAGGCGGGCGCGAATCAGGGTCCGACGCCTGGCGGGCCTATATGCGCCGCGCCACCAACACGATCAACTACTCAGACGAGCTGCCGCTGGCGCAGGGGGTCGAGTTTGGGTGAGCGATGCCGCGGCGACCGGCGCCGCGTTTGCCCCCTGCTTTCATGACTGCCATCGATCGACCAGAACAGGAGCTGGACCGGCACTTCCGCGAGCAAGTCAGCGCATGGTCCGGGCAGCGCGCCGACGTGGATCTCGACCGTCCGGTTCGCCCCCACACGAGATTGACGGGACGGCAAGCGACCGCCTTGTTCGAGGCGATGCTGGCCAGCAGGCATCTGGATCTCGCCGCACGTTACCTGCGCGCCGAGGGGCCCGGCCTCTACACGATCGCTTCAGCCGGACACGAGAGCAACGCTGCGATCGCGGCGGCGTTGCGCCCAACCGACCCGGCGCTCCTGCACTATCGCTCCGGCGGCTTTTACTGCGCCCGCGCTCAACAGGTCCCCGGATCGACTCCGCTGCGCGATGTGCTGCTCGGTCTGGTTGCCGCCGCAGACGAGCCGATCGCGGGAGGACGCCACAAGGTATTCGGCAATGCCGCCCTCGCCGTAATTCCGCAAACGTCCACGATTGCCTCTCACCTCCCTCGTGCGGTAGGCGTCGCGTTTGCGATTGAGCGGGCACATCGACTCAAGCAGCCCTGCGCTTGGCCATCTGACGCGGTCGTGGTGTGCTCTTTTGGCGATGCGACGCTGAACCACTCGACCGCGGTTGGTGCGCTGAACGCCGCGGAGCACACGGTCTACCAGGGCCTACGGATGCCACTGCTGTTCTGCTGCGAGGACAACGGCTTCGGCATCAGCGTCCGCACGCCGATCGATTGGATCAAGACGGCGCGCTCGTCACGTCGCCATATGCGCTACTTCAGCGCCGACGGGGCCGATATCCCTGGCACATACGACACAGCCGTTGCCGCCGCGGAATATGTGCGCGGCTCGCGGCGGCCAGCTTTTCTGCATTTGTCCTGCGTTCGCTTCCTGGCCCATGCCGGGACCGACGCCGAGATTGGCTACCGCAGCGATGCCGAGATCACCGCGGATCTCTCGCGCGATCCGCTCACCAGCGCGGCGCGCGTCCTGGTTGACGCCGGTATCGCTGGGCCGCGAGATTTACTTGACCAATACGGTGCGGTCGCGGCCGAAGTCCGCGGGCTTGCCGATGAGGCGAGCACTCATCCTCGCCTGTCGAGCGCTCGCGAGGTGATGAAGCCCATCGCTCGACGGAGGCCCGCAGACGTCGCGGCCGATGCGGCCCGGGCAGCGACTCCGGAGGTGCGGCGACGTGTGTTTGCGGGTCGACTCCCCGAAGACGCCGGACCCCTGACCCTGGCTGATGCGATCAACCGGACGCTCGCAGACGCGCTCGCCGCTCGACCCGAACTGCTCGTGTTCGGCGAGGACGTTGGTCGCAAGGGGGGGGTCTACGGGGTGACCCGCGGCCTGCAGCGGCGCTTCGGCGTCAGCCGCGTGTTCGACACACTGCTCGACGAGCAGACGATCCTTGGCGTCGCGCTCGGGTGTGGTGTCTCGGGACTGCTACCTGTTCCCGAGATCCAGTATCTGGCGTACCTTCACAACGCCGAGGATCAGCTCCGAGGTGAGGCATCCACGCTGCCGTTCTTCTCGAACGGTCAGTACCACAATCCCATGGTTATCCGGATCGCGGGATACGCCTACCAAAAAGGGTTCGGTGGCCATTTTCACAATGACAACGCGGTAGGGGTCCTTCGCGATATACCGGGGTTGGTCGTGGCATCGCCTTCGCGCCCCGATGACGCCGCGGCAATGCTCCGAACCTGCTTGGCGGCCGCCTCGGTCGACGGGTCCGTCTGCGTGTTTCTGGAGCCGATCGCGCTTTACCACACCCGTGATCTGCTCAACGCGAACGACAGGGCGTGGCTGGCGCCGTATCCCCTTCCCGGCCAGTGGCCAGACGAGCACGTGGCGGTGGGGTCGGCACGAGTGCACGGCGATGGTCGTGATCTCACGATCGTGACGTTCGGCAACGGCACTCACATGTCGCTTCGGGTACAGCACCGGCTCGCGGAGGACGGGATCGAGGCGAGGGTCGTTGACACGCGCTGGCTGGTGCCGCTACCGATCGCGGACATCATTCGCGAGGCCGAGCTGTCGGGGCGCGTCCTGATCGTCGACGAAACCCGTCGCAGCGGCGGAGTGTCCGAGGGCATCGTCAGCGCTCTCGTCGACGCTCGCTTTGACGGATCGGTTTCCAGGCTCAACAGCGAGGACTCGTTCGTACCGCTGGGGGAAGCGGCAAACCATGTTCTGCTCGGAGAAGAGCAAATCGAAGCGGCCGCCCGCGCTCTGGTCGCCGAAGCGCAGACTCGCCATGGGCGGGCTCGACCGTCGCCGGCTCTGCACTAGGTGCCGGGCGGCGCTTCCATCACCGGGCGCCACGGCGCGGACCCCTCCGGTTCATCGTTGGTCGGATTCCTGGACGACGAGGGCGCCGGCGAGCTGCGTCATGCGGCGGGGCGGTCACTGCTCGACCATCTCCTCGAGACTTGCGCGATCGTGCGCCGCTGGGGACAGCCTGAATGGCTGGCGCACGCGGCGCTTCTTCACAGCGTTTACGGCACCGACCGCTACAGCCGTCAGCTCATTGATGTCTCTCGGCGAGCTGAGATCAGCGAGCTAGCCGGCGCTCGGGCCGAGCGGATCGCCTACCTTTTCTCGGCGGTCCCACGCGGTCCACTGCTGGCCGGAACGTATCGGTGGGCCCGTGTACCGCTGGACGGCGCTCTCGAGGCCGCCCCCACCAAGGGCGAGCTTGACGCGCTCGTTCTTCTCCACATGGCCAACCTGGCAGAGCAGGCTCGCGCCAGGGGCGGTGCGCCGGGGATCTGGCTGGCGAAGGTGCGGGACTGGGCGGAGCTGTTGGTCGATAGCGAAACGATCGTGCTGCCGCTGTTCCTCGCGCAGCTGGCCGGGCTCTCCGCAGCCGAGGAAGAGCTCGCCTGCCGGAATTACGGGGCCGGAGTTGGCTCCGCTGATTCGCTTGCGCAGAAAGCGGATCGTCTGGCGCTGGCGGCCTCGGCGTGCCCGGTTATCGCGGAGCCCCGCGTATGGCTGGCGTACCTCGCCGTTTGCAGGAGCGATGTTGAATTGGCGAGGCGGTGGGCTCACCATGCACGAGAGCGGCTCCTCCGGCTGGGGGCCGCCTGGGACAAGCGCCTGAGCTTCGAGCAGTGGTCGGAGCTGGCGGAGGCGCTCGGCGATCCACGAGCGCAGGAAATTTGTGCCTCGGCGACGATTGCCGGGCACCCGGGCGAGTTGCTCGCGAGAGTGATGCGTGAAGCCGCTTTGCGCTCTCCTCGCGGCGATCGACGCCCAGGCGCAAAGCCGACCTCACCGCAGCCGGGCCCGGGCAGGAGGCGCTTTCACCGGTACATCGAGAGGCTCGCCGAGGGCGATGCGTCGGCATTCGGGGGGATCTACCCTGAACTCTCCGGTGAGCCGTGGCTGCACCCGAGTGACTTTCCGCTCGTGGCATTCCTCGAGTCGCACTTCGCGGCGATCCGTGAGGAGGTCATCTCATTGGATCCCTGGCGCTTTCACCGTGAGTCCGAGCGGATAAAGCGATCGGGAGACTGGGACGTTGCGTTCTTCTACGAGCGCGGTCGCCGGCACGACGAAGTTTGCGAGGCATGCCCTGTGACTACACGCGGTATCGAGGGTCACGGCACGGTCCGCACGATGGCCGGGTTGATCTATGTGTCCCGGATGCGGGCCGGCACACACATCGATGCCCACCACGGCCCCACGAACCTGCGAGTGAGGTGCCATCTGGGCATTACGGTTCCGGAAGGAGACTGTGCAATCCGCGTCGGCGATGTGACGCGCCGGTGGGAGGAAGGGAAGTGCCTGGTGTTCGACGATCACTTCGAGCACGAGGCTTGGAACCACACCGCCGAGGAGCGGATCGTCCTGATCGCCGACCTCTGGCATCCTGGCCTCTCGCCGACCGAGGTGAGCCTGCTGGAGGGGTTGCACAGGTACGCGGCGGCGCACGCGCGAAGGTTGAATCGCTACTGGGCCGCGAACGCCGCAGCCGCGCGCGGGGGCGCTTAGCTGGTTCCCTAGAAGCCCCCGAAATCTCCGCCGTCGCCGCCGAAGTCCCCGCCGTCTCCCCCATCTCCGCCGTCTCCCCACCCGCCGTCGCCGTCCCCGCCGTCGCCGCCGTCTCCCCCATCCCCACCATCTCCCCAACCGCCGTCGCCGTCTCCGCCGAACAGCCCTCCCACCGCCTCAGCGCCAAGCCCGAGGCCGGCACCCAGAGCCGAGCCCATCAGCAGACTCGACAAAAGCCCGCCCCCGAAGCCGCCGAAGTACCCGCCCGCCCAAGGCCCGTAGTGGGCGGGCGCGTTCCAATAGTCAGTGGGCCGCCCGTTCACCATGACGCGTCGGCTATGCGGCGCGAAGCCTTCCTTGACCCGGATCGCGTCAGCCGCACACACGGGAACCCGCCGCGGCGTGCCCCCTGGTGGCGCCCACTCGATGTCCTCGGTCGACGGCCCGTGACGGGGGTCGAAGAAGCATGGCGGTCGCCGCTCGGGGATCGGCTGGCCGGCCAGCAGCGCCTTCGTCGCGGCCATCGCGTACCTCCCTTCCTCGAGCGTCTCGCTCACCGGGGCGAGATCCTCCGGCCGCTTCGCTTCGTCGAAGATCTGGCTTGCCCGCTGGTAAGCCTCGAGCGCCTGCTCGTACCGCTGCTTCGCGTCAGCCGAGACATTGGCCATCTGGATGTCGACGTCGAGCGATCGGATGTCCTCGCCGAGGGCTACGAGGTCATCCTGCGCCGCGGACCGGGCCTCCTCCCATTCCCGCTCATGGCGCGTCTTGTGACCGAAGAACGGCATGGCGCAGAAAGATAGCCCGGGTGGATCAACAACTGTCGCCTCCCGCGAGACGCCACTGTGCCCAAGGCGCCGACGGCTTCCCTCAGACGTCGCGGTAGACGGTCACCTCCTCGGTGTAGAACTCGATCGCGGCACGGCCTTGCTCGTGAGGCCCGTAACCGGACGCCTTCGACCCCCCGAACGGCACGTGCACGTCCGCTCCGGCCGTTTGCGAGTTGACGTGCACGATCCCGACCTCGATTCCGTCGACAAACCGCTCCGCCGCCTCCAGGCTGCCGGTGAAGATCGACGCCGAGAGTCCGAATCGCACCGCGTTGGCGCGATCAATCGCCTCGTCGAGCGTTTGGAAGCGATACAGCGAGGTCACCGGGCCAAACACCTCCTCGCAGGAGAGGAAGGCCTCGTCTGAAACGTCCTCGAACACTGTCGGCGCGATCAGGTAGGCCTCCGGGTCGGCGCGTTCGCCGCCGACCACGAGGGTGCCGCCCTCGCTCCGTCCCCGCTGCACCCCGGCGAGCACCTCCTCGAGCTGGCGCTCGTTGACGATCGGGCCCACCTCGGTCTCGGGATCCGCCGGGTCGCCGACGTGACCCGAGGCGATCCGTTCCGCGAAGAGCTGGCGGAAACGGTCGTACAAGGCTTCATGGACGTAGATCCGGCGTGTGGCTGTGCACTTCTGGCCCGCCGACCAGAACGCGCCCGCGTAGGCTGCCTCGACCGCGCGTTGGGGATCGGCGTCGCCGCACACGATCAACGGGTTGTGACCGCCCAGCTCGAGCTGAACCCTCTTCCCGGCGCGCGTGGCCTGCTCGCGCACGCCGTGCCCGACCGGTACCGAGCCCGTGAAGGAGATCGCCCGCACGCGCGGACCAACGACAAGCGCCTTGCCGACCTCCGCGCCGCTTCCGATGACGACGTTCAGCACGCCATGCGGGAGCCCAGTCTCTTGGAACGCCCGCGCGAGATGGAGCCCCGTGAGCGGGGCGTCCGTGGCGAGCTTGAGGACCACGGCGTTCCCGTAGGCCAGCGCCGGAGCGGCCTTCCAGGTGGGGATCGCGGCGGGGAAGTTCCAGGGCGTGATCAGACCGACCACCCCGAGCGAGCGGCGCCGCGTGTAGACGGCCGCGCCCGTCCCCGACTGCTCGTATACCTGCCCCAGCGCCCGCCAGCCCTCTCCAGAGAAGTAGCGGAAGATCGCGGCGGCCCTCGCCGCCTCCATTCGCGACTCGCGGATGGGCTTGCCCATCTCGCGCGTCATGTCCCGGGCGATCTCCTCGACGCGCCCCTCGATTGCGTCGGCCGCGCCAGCGAGGTACGCGCAGCGCTTGGCCGCGGACAGCCGAGCCCAGTCCGGGAACGCGCGCTCGGCGGCGGCAACCGCGGCGGACACGTCTTCGGCGGTCGAGCTTGGGAACTCGCCCACGGGCTCGCTCGGCCGCCACGGGTTGACGCGCTGATACGTGCGGCCACTGCTGCTCGGGGCGAATTCTCCATCGATGAAGTTGGCCGCTGCGGTCGCGGCGATCGTCTCAGCCATTGGTTTCCTCCTGCTTGGTGTGCGGCCGTCCAGCCGCACCACGCCTTGATCGTAGATTCTCGAAGATCTAGGTTCTACCGGTGCCGACGCCGCTTGGAGACCTGGCCATCCTCGATTTTTCGCGGGTCCTGGCGGGCCCCTTCGCGACCATGGTGCTGGCCGATCTTGGGGCGGACGTGGTGAAGATCGAGCGCCCTGGGACGGGCGACGAAACACGGGCTTGGGGACCGCCATACGACTCTCGCGGGCACGCCACCTACTTCCAGGCCGTGAACCGCAACAAACGCAGCGTTGCCATTGACCTTCACAGCCCGGCCGATGTCGCACGCCTGCGCGAGCTGGCGAATGAGAGCGATGTCGTCGTCGAAAACTTCCGTCCCGGCTTCCTCGACGGTCTCGGTCTCGGCTACGAGGATCTGCGATGCGAGAACCCCACGATCATCTATTGCTCGATCACGGGGTTCGGTCGCGGCGCCGGGGCGAACCTCCCCGGTTACGACCTGCTCGTGCAAGCGCTCGGGGGGCTGATGAGCATCACCGGTCCAGCCGACGACGAGCCGCAGAAGGTCGGTGTCGCGCTCGTGGACGTGCTGGCGGGGCTGTTCGCGACCGTCGGGGTTCTGGCTGCCCTACGCCACCGCGACCGTACGGGGCAAGGCCAGCGGGTCGAGATCGACCTCCTCTCCTCACTGCTGGCGGCGCTCGTCAACCAGGGCTCCGCCTACACGATCGCGGGTGTCGTCCCGACACGGATGGGAAATGCCCATCCCAGCATCGCGCCCTACGAGCTATTCGAGACAGCGGACGGCGAGTTGGTGGTCGCGGTTGGCAACGACCGTCAGTTCCAATCCCTCTGCAAGGTTCTTGAGCTGTCCCACCTGGCGCTCGACCCGCGGTTCCAGGACAATGCCGCGCGCGTGCGACACCGAGGCGAGCTGCGCGCGGAGCTCGAGCGGGCTCTCTCCTGCCGTTCTGCGCCCGCCTGGGCAGAGGAGCTCAATGCGGCCCGCGTCCCAGCCGGCGTCGTGAATGACATCGCCGGCGCGTTCGCGCTGGCCGAGTCGCTCGGCCTCGACCCGGTGGTGGAGCTCCCGCCGCGCGAGGCCGGTGACCCGGTTCGGCTGACGCGCAACCCGATCGGCCTCTCCGCCACCCCGCCCGCCTACCGGGCGGCTCCTCCATCGATGCCTGCTTATGGCGGCAATTGAAGCCTTGTTGCGTATTCTCGCTTGGCAGTCCAGGTCTTCGGGCATCTAGGGTCAAAGTGCGGAGATGGCTGTAGCGGATACAAAACTTCGCCCCAAAGACTTCCTTGATATCGATGCGCTGCTCTCGGACGAGGAGCGTGATATTCGCGACACGGTGCGCGCGTTCGTCACGGACCAGGTGTTGCCGCACGTGGGGGATTGGTTCGAGGAGGCGCGGATCCCGATCGAGCTGGCGCACGAGCTCGGGAAGCTCGGCCTGCTCGGGATGCACCTGCACGGCTACGGGTGTGCCGGCGCGAGCGCCACCGCCTACGGGCTGACGTGCATGGAGCTCGAGGCGGGCGACAGCGGCGTGCGCAGCCTGGTCTCGGTGCAGGGGTCGCTCGCGATGTACGCGATCCACCGGTGGGGTTCCGAGGAGCAGAAGCAGCATTGGATCCCCCGCATGGCGGCCGGCGAGGCGATCGGTTGCTTCGGCCTGACCGAGCCGGACGCGGGCTCGGATCCCGGTTCGATGCGTACCCGTGCGCGTCGCGATGGCTCGGACTGGGTCCTTCACGGCCAGAAGATGTGGATCACGAATGGCTCGGTTGCCGACCTCGCGGTCGTCTGGGCCCGGACCGACGACGGGGTCCGGGGGTTCCTCGTGCCGCGCGGAACCGCCGGGTTTTCGACTCAGGACATCCACCGCAAGCTATCGCTGCGGGCCTCCGTGAGCTCCGAGCTACTGCTGGACGACGTGCGCCTGCCGGGCGATGCCGTCCTGCCCGAGGCGACATCGCTGCGCGGTGCGCTCTCCTGCCTGAACGAGGCCCGCTACGGGATCGTGTGGGGCGCGGTCGGCGCCGCACGTGCGTGCTTCGAAGCGGCGCTGGACTACAGCCTCGAGCGCAGGCAGTTCGGTCGGCCCATCGCCTCCTTTCAGCTCCAGCAGCAGAAGCTCGCGGAGATGGCGCTGGAGGTCGGACGGGCCAGTCTTTTGGCGTTGCACCTGGGGCGTATGAAGGACGATGGCCGACTGCGCCCCGAACAGGTGAGCATGGGCAAGCTCGCGAACGTCAATGCGGCGCTGGACGTGGCCCGCACCGCGCGGCAGGTGCTGGGCGGGAACGGGATCACGCTCGAGTACCCGGTGATCCGGCACATGAACAACCTCGAATCGGTTGTGACCTACGAGGGCACAGCCGACATCCATGCGCTCGTCGTGGGCGGCGCGCTGACCGGCATCGACGCGTTCAGATGACCGAGTGGGCGCACCGGGAGAGCCATGACTGATCTACGCGTTGAGCGAATAGCGGTGCTCGGACTGGGCAACGTCGGTGGGCTTATCGCGGACATGCTGCAGGAACGCGGCTTCGAGATCCTCGGCGCCGATGCGGACCGCGCCAAAGCGGTCGACGAGCACGTCACGATCTTGGACGTCACCAATTCAGCGGCCCTCGCCGATCTGTTCGGCCGCGCGGACGCCGTCGTCTCGTGCCTTCCCTACCACCTGATGACGCGCGTCGCAACCGCGGCGCAAGCGGCCGGCGTCCACTACCTCGACCTCACCGAGGACGTCGACACGTCCAGTCGTCTGCGGAAGCTGGCAGAGAGCTCCACGAGCGTGTTGATGCCGCATTGCGGGCTAGCGCCCGGCTTCATCTGCGTGGTCGGCTCGAGCCTGGCGGCAAGACTTGACACGGTCGACGCGATCGCGCTGCGGGTCGGCGCGCTACCCCGTAGCCGGAACACTGCCCTGGGCTACGCGTTCAACTGGTCCCCCGCCGGTGTCGTGAACGAGTATCTGAACGATTGTGAACAGCTGCACGAGGGTGTCAGGGTGATGGTTCCGCCGCTCGGCGAGCTCGAGACGATCACCATCGAGGGAACGCAGTACGAGGCTTTCACGACCTCGGGTGGACTGGGGACCATGTGCGAGACATTTGCCGACCGCGTCGATCGGCTCGATTACAAGACGATCCGCTACCCCGGACATTGCGAGCTCATGCGCTTCCTGCTGCACGAGCTCCGGTTGGCTTCCAAACGCGGCGTCCTGCAGAACCTGCTCGCGGAGGCCTACCCGCCCGTGCGAGACGACCTGGTCGTCCTCTACGCGACAGCCGAGGGAACTCGAGCCGGGCAGCGAGCACGCGAGGAGCTCGTTCGCCTGTACGGTCCAAGAACGATCGCCGGTGAGGTCCGCACGGCGATCGCCTGGACGACCGCGGCGGGTGCGGTCGCGATGGTCGAGCTGCTCGCGCGAGGGGCCATGCCTGAAGCGGGCATGGTCCGTCAGGAGGATGTGCCACTTGACACGCTCCTGTCGACGTCGGCCGGCCAACTGCTGGCCGACGGGGTCGCCACCCGCGTTCGCGACGAAATGCAGCTGCGAGTGGGCTGAGGCGCCGCAGGCGCCGCACGAACGTCAGTCGCCGGGCCTCTGATTCGGATTTGGGGTGTAGCCGTCGCGTGCCCTGGGTAGCGACTTACGTGGCGCGGCTAGAACCGGGGGCGGTGCGCGCCCATTAGCCATGCTTTCTGCTCTTCTTTTAGCCGGGTTGTTTGCGGCGCCGATTACGACGGCCACGCTGTTCCTGCCCGCGACCGGGCACACCCGGTGCGTGGAGGAGGTCTGGAGGTGGATCGGTCGGCTGACCCTGGCTGTTGCCTCGACGGTAGTGCTGATCGCCGTCGTGGTCGGAACTCTCGCGCTGATCGGGGTTACCTCCGGCAATCTCGTGGCAGTTGCAGTGGGGCTTGCGCTCGCTAGCGTGCTGTGGCTGCCCATCACCCGCCGATGGGGCGCACGCGCCCATCTCTGCTGGGCGGCGACGACCTACCTGTTCGCCGTCTACCTCGCGTTCATGCTCTGGTGGACGTTCGCCAGCAATCTCGGCGTCGCGGGGACAGTCGGTGGGCTGGTGCTGTGGGCGCTCGAGGTAGTCGCGGCGTTTTTGGGATGCGCATATCTGTGGGAGCTGTGCGACACGCTCGGCCGGGCGAGCTGGGTGCGCCGGATCGGGACGCAAGAGCTCAGGGACATGCCCGACGGCCCCTACCCGTCCGTCTGTCTACAAGTGCCCTGTTACAACGAGCCGCCGGACATGGTCATCGAGACGCTGAAGTCGCTGCAGTCGCTCGACTACCCGAACTACGAGGTCCAGGTGATCGACGACAACACCGACGACGAGACGCTCTGGCGGCCCGTGGAGGCCTGGTGCCGAGAGCACGGGGTGAAGTTCGTGCATCTGCGCGATTGGCCCGGTTACAAGTCGGGCGCGCTCAACTATGCCCTGAGGCACATGGTCGACGACTCGTGCGAGCTGATCGGGGTCGTCGACTCCGACTACCAGATCGATCGCCAGTTTCTGCGGCGTTGCGCGCCGCTGTTCATCGATCCGCGAGTCGGGTTCATCCAGGCCCCCCAGGACTACCGGGAGTGGGAGAGCGCCCCGTACCTCAGGCGCCTGTACTACTCCTACCAGTACTTCTTTGCGGTCTCCCAGCCGTCCCGCAACGAGCGCGACGGTGCCATCTTCGCAGGCACGATGGGGCTGATCCGCCGCCGCGCGCTCGAGGCCGTGGGCGGCTGGGATGAGTGGTGCATCACCGAGGACGCTGAGCTGTCGCTGCGTCTGCTGCGAGCCGGCTGGTCGGGTTTGCACGTAGACCGCTCGTTCGGCAAGGGCATCATGCCGCTCACGTTTGAGGCGCTGAAGGGCCAGCGCTTTCGCTGGTGCTTCGGCGGCATCCAGATCCTCCGCCACCACTGGCGCTCGATGCTGCCCGGGCCTGACACCGAGGAGAACCACCTCAGCGCGGCGCAGCGCTGGGCCTATCTGACGGGCGCGATCCAGTGGTACGGCGACCTGCTCGCGCTGGTGTTCTTCGTCTTCCTGCTGGTCGGAGCGGGCAACATGGTCTTCAGCGGTGGCCTCTTGTACCGCAAGCTCACGGGCTTTCTGCTACTGGCGATCCCGCTGCTCGTCGGGCTGGGCCTGGTGCGTGCGGTAGCCCTCTTGCGCCGAGGAACGGGGGCCTCGTGGCGCGAGGCCTTCGGGGCCTTCTTCATCTGGCAGTCGACGAGCCTTACGGTCGCGCGTGCCTCCGTTCAGGCCCTGTTCGCCAAGGAGGCGGCGTTCCTCCGGACGCCAAAGACCCTGGGCGAGAACGCGTGGACCGACGCGCTGAAGGGAAACTGGGCCGAGTGCCTCTTCGGCCTAGTCGGCCTAGCCGGAATCATCGGTGCGCTGACTGCGGGCTCCGGCTACGGAGGGCCCCTGCTCGCAGTGCTGCTGCTCTGGCCGACCACGAGCTTCCTGGCCGCGCCTTACAACAGCCTGAGCGCTCAGCTTGCCTCTCTGCCGCCGGCGCTGAGAGAGCGACGGCGTACGGAGTACCTGCGGTCCGGCGGGCGCAGGCTCACCTACGCTGTCGGCGGTCTGGGCTTCGCTGGAGGGACGGCGGCCGTCACCGTGGCGCTGCTGGCACCGGCCCCCGTGGCTGTCGTGCCGCCACAGATCGTGGGACCGGCAAAGGGCAGGCCCGCTCACTACGGCCCTGTCCACTCGTCAGACCAAGCACGATCCTCAAGCTCAAAGAGCACGTCCTCTCGCCACCACGCCCCCGTGCGCCCGTCGACTACGAAGACCACACCCAAGCAGTCAACGACGCCTTCGCGGACCCCGCCGCAAAGCACAACGCCCACCACCCCGACGACGCCCACCACCCCCACCACGCCCACCACCCCCACCACGCCGACCACCCCAACGACGTCCACAACCCCGACTACTCCTACGACGCCCACGACCACCACTCCCACCGGCCCGCGCGGTAGCCCCACGAACACGACACCGTAGTGACGTGCGGATCAGCCGGATGGTTCTTCTCGTGCTCGCGCTCTCGATGAGCGTGCCTGGCTGCGGCACCACCGACCGTCAGGCGGGTCATCCCAGCGCGAGGGCGCCGGCCCAGTCCCCGACGACCGCGGCCACGCGCTTCCTCGCGCGCTACGTAACGACCGACGGCCGCGTCATCCGGCACGACCAAGGCGGCGACATTGTCAGCGAAGGGCAGGCGTACGCGATGCTGATCGCCGAGGCCGCCGATCAGCAGGCCCTCGTACGGACCATATGGTCATGGACGGCCGCCCATCTCCAGCGACCGGATGGCCTGTTCGCGTGGCACGCCACAGGCAGCGGGCAGATCGAAGACCCACAGTCCGCGACCGACGCCGACGTCCTCATCGCGTATGCCCTCCTGCGCTACACCGGCCCCCGCCAGGCGGCCCTACACGGCGCGGGGCGGCGGGTGGCCAAGGCGGTGATCGCCAACGAGTCCGTGACCCTGGCTGACGGCTCGCCTGTATTGGTGGCCGGGCCATGGGCCAAATCCAAGCCCGCCCCGACCGTTGACCCCTCGTACCTGATGCCGGGCGTGTTCGATGCTCTCGCCCGCTTCACCGGCGACGAGCGGTGGAAGGGCGCGGCCACCGCGTCCGTTCAACTGATCCGGCGCCTGACCGACAACGGCGGGCGCCTGCCGTCCGACTGGTCCGCGCTGTCAGGCGGTCAGCTGGTCCCGATCCCGCAACCGGGCGGGGGGGCAGGCATCCAGTACGGTCTCGACGCCGCGCGCGTCCCGATCTGGTTCGCGACCGCGTGCGACCGCAGCGCGCGCAGGCTCGCCGCCGACTGGTGGCGAAACGTGCTCGGATCCGGCGGTCGCTCCGCCCACACGGCGCTCACTCTGACCGGCGCCACGATCGACGCCTCAAGCTCCCCGCTGACGCTGCTGGCCGGCGCCGCCGCGGCCACCGCCGCCGGCGATGGGCACGCGGCCCGCGCGCTACGGCGCCAGGCCCGGTCGCTTGCGCTGCGCTCCCCGACCTATTACGGCGACGCATGGAGCGCTCTGGGACCGGCGCTGCTCGCCGGTGCGATAAGTCCTTGCCGGGAAGCCGGCGATCGATGAGATGCGGGTCACACCGCCATCGGGAATACCCCCGCAAGGCGAGGACCGACCAGGCTCGTCATCTCGCGCCTCCGGTCAGGAGCCGCAGATAGTCCCACGGTCCCGCCTTCACGTCCCGGAAATATGAGGGGTATACCCAGTCAACCAGCACTGCGCCGTTGCCTGCCGTGTAGCGGTGTCCCACCACTCGGTCGCAGATCTCGGCTAGCTTCCCGCGCACGAAACGGCGCAAGTAGGGGTCGACCAACATTTCCAGGACCTCGTGGTCAAAGATCCCCGCCGGGAGCGCCCATGTGCGTGTCGCGACGACGGCATACGGACGCCCGTCTCGCACATCGTGCCACCCCGGTTTGCCTGAGTCGCGGGCGCGCCGCACATATATCGGCCAACCGTCCCGCCCAAAGTCGACCAGTGGTGTGTGCCAGTGCGCCCGGACGGTCAGTGACTGCTTTTCAATCGCCTGCTCGGAGCGGCGTAGCCACTTCGCCGAAACACCCCGTGCAGCGTGCACGGCGAAGGTCTGAGTGGCAATCCTTTTCGCCGCGGCATGTTCGGTGGCGCCGTAAGTGAGCGCTAAGCCCGAGCATGCCGCGCCGACCGCAAGTGCGCGCAGGATGAATCGACGCTGGGCGGCGGCGAGTCCCAGCGATCCGTGGAACAGCTTGAGCTTGGTGCCCACAGCGGCCCTCCTGGCGGCGGCGTTGATTGACGCCAGCGAGGATCAGGAGGGCCGCTCACTCGTCGCTCACGATCGGCTCAAGGCCGGATTGAGCGCTTTGCTGCGCCCGGGTAAGGACCGGCTAGAGGGTGGGGATCAGAGTGGGATGACGCACGCCGTGCGCCACCCCGGTGAGAAGTCGCGTTTCTCGCCTACGACTCGTGATCTGCGATCGGGCCTCTCGCGAAGCGGGGTTACCGCGGGCAGAAGCCTTTGGCGACGGCGTACTCGTGACACTTCCCGGCGAGCTCCTCGATTTCGTCACGCGTCACCTTGTTGACCATCTTGCCTAGCTCGCCGAGCTCCTTCTTGGTTAGCTCATACCCATACTCCGTGTTTGCGATGCTGACATCCTTAAGAAGCTTTTTGCGAAGCTTGCTGTCGACAAGCGCGTGCCCCAGTACCTTGCAGGTCTTCTCGCTCGGTCGTGGACGGTCTGCCATGATCATGCTCCTGTGAGTTGGTTTGTAATGATTCACGAACTAATGTGTTAAGCGCCATCAGGGCGTCCGCAGCCTTGACATCAGTAATCTGACCGCCGGTGACAGCCAGGACCCGCTCGAGTTCGGACTTCGTGATAACTTGGCTCCACGTAGCCCAAAGCCGCTCAGGGGTGCGGTCTGCGTAGAACAGTCGCCGGGCTCGCTCAAGTAGCCAGGCGGCAGTCCACTCGTCGATGTCTCCACCGGCGCTCAGCTCGTCGAGCCACCGCCGCACATTGACGAGAGGTACGGTGAGACACCTCATGTCCTCGGGGGAGTATGAGACCGCGACCTCATCATCCGCTTCGAGTCTGCCCGAGCGGTACGCCTCGAACACCCAACCGAACCCCTTCATCCCGTAACGTGCGAGCTCGACGGCTCGGAGTGCGCCCATGCTTGCTGCTCCAATCACCCTCGTACCTTTGTCTAGAAGATGAAGGATCTCCTTTGGTGAAACCGAGAGGCTTTGCTGAAACTCCCCATCGATGATGATGATCGTGCCGTCGTACCCGACGGGCAAGTCGCCGCGCTTGATCGGTGGTCGGTAATCGGCGGCGAGAACGGCGGCCGCGGTTGCAGGGGGGAGGCTAGGTCCCAGGTACACGATAGGCGCCGGACCAACAGGGCGCATCAGCGCACCGAGGTGCGGATTGGTTGGAATGCTTCCGGCGATTTCGATCGCTTACCCGACGAGAACCAGTCGCCGACAGCATCAGACAAAGCCTGGTTCGCCCGCTCTCCGAGCTTGGCGCTGGCGCCATGATGGCAAAACAGGGTCCACGTCTCGGCCTTCGGGATAACTACGCGGACTACCGGTACGCCTAACTCTGCTCGTGTCAGCTCGACGACGACGACGTGTTCAAATTTCGCATCCGCGAGGCGATCGAGGAGGTATCGAATATCGTCATCGATATTCGCGTTTTCCACTGTGGGGACCGTCGCAAACGAGTAGAAGTCGCCGCGCTCGACGGCCTCTTTCGGATGCGACGGTAGGGGCTCAGAGATGATGTCAACGAGGTCTTCGCGTCCACCCTGAATGTGTGCAAGGCGACTTTGCGCCGCCTCAGTCAGCGCGCGACTGACCGCCACGCGCGCGTCGGGGTGCGACCCGCAGCCGCCATGGGCTACGTGCCCGACGCCAGCCCCTTCCTCTATACACGTGCACTCTAGGGTCGCGACGCCAACGGCTGCGCTGATGTCGCGCAGAGACACGCGGAGCCCAGCCTGCTCCATCTTCGTCACGACACCCCTTGCGATCGGGGGAAGCGTCTCAAGAGCCACTCGCCTACCAAGCGTGGCCGGAGCGAACTTCCGGTTTCGCGGATTCTCACCCCCGGCGCAAATCTGCCCGACGGCGGGAGCTAACTTATCGACCGTATCTGCAATCGATAGCCCATCGCGCTCAACAACCTCGCAGATCGCATGGCAGATAGCCTCCTCAATTGTGTTCCCCGACGCAAGCCCATTCGTGTGGGAGTAATAAACCCTTGCGGCCGGGTCAGCGGGCGTGTATGGACACACCACGGCGTCCAAGGGAACGAACATGGGTTGGTCGCTCATGAGGTCATAGCCCTCCACCCACTCAAGCGTCGTGCGCTGGTCATATGCTCGAGCGAGGGGAGCGACGAGTTGCCGAGGGTCGACGGCCGCCCCGTACTCACCTATCTCGTCCCGCGTGCCGCGGATAACCGGAAGGTCACAACGTTCTGCGCAATGACGCTCGACTGCCTCCATCAGCGCTCCAGCTTTGGCCGCTGATGCTGTCAGTCCTTTTCCGTTGTAGTACGAGATCCCCGGCACCGCTTCGCGGGGCCGTACGGTGGTGAAGTTGGGAACCCCAACGCGGTCGAGGCCCGTCACGTCCGCTACCCGGGTCACGCCGATCTTTTCGCATAGCGGCAGGACCCGAGCGATGGTCTCACTCGGCGGGACGACGCGAACTACCCCACATGGGGCGTACTTCGGGGAGGGTCGCAGATGTTGGCCCCGGCACGGTTGCTGGCCAGCGCGTTCCACGACTATTGATCGGCAGCTGCGCTGATCTGATCCAGCATCGCGGATGCTTCACCGGTCCCGAGCAGATCGCACTTGCGGTTGTACAGGTCCAGCGCGGCGCGAGCCTCGATCCTTGCCTCCTGCGGCCGTTCCAGGGCCAATAAAATCCCGGCGAGGTCCAGTCTTGCCTCGGCCGTCCAGCGTCCGAACTCAGTGCCGCACGCGTACCGCACCGCGCTCCTGGCCCATCCCTCGGCGGCGTTGTCGTCGCCCTCGGCGAGTGCAAGGCGCGCGCGGACACGGTGCGTGGTCATGTAATTGAGCACATCCTCGCGCGCGGCGAGCTTATCTGATAGCTCGCACGAAGCACGGGCCGCGTCTCGGTTACCCAAGCGCTCGTGGGCGGCTGCGAGTAGCGCTTGCGTCGTCGAGCGAACTGCCCGCTCGCCGAGCTCGGCAAGGATCGCGTCGGAACGCAGCAGCGCTTCGAGCGCGACAGCGGGGGATCCCGCCAACAGTTCCAACTCACCAAGGACCAGTTCAAAGCCACCCTGGGTTGCACCCTTCCCGAGCGCCCCAACGCCTTCGATCGCACGGCGGGCGAAGCGGCGGGCTGCATCGAGGTTTCCGTTGAGCCGCTCCAGCTCGGCTCTCCCTCGATCGAGATACGCCGCCAAGTAGGGACCGAGATCCTCTCTCTCCATCGCACCGATCGCCTCTTCCAGTGTCTTGGCGTCAGCCGGCCCGGCGATGAGCGCAATCAAAGACCATCCAAGGGCGCGCGAGCGCGTGCCTCCGTCGCCAGCGTCACGGGCGTAATCGGCCACGCGGCGGAGCTCCCCACCAGCGGCCGCTACCCGCCCCGCGTACCAGTGCAATTCGAACGCCAACATGTGCGCCTTGGCCAGCCCTCGCGCGTCAGCGGCTGTCTCGACCCGTTCGAGGATCCGAGGAAGCCTCGTCTCAATTGCACGAACAGCGTTCTGGGGCTCTGCCGCCAGCATCCAGTCGAGCCGAGTTAACGCGGCGAGATCGGCCGTGTGAGGATCGCGTTCGGCTGCCGAAAGCAGCTCGTCCATGCGCGCGAGATCACCGATGTCGAGCAACCGTTCGGCGAGATCCACGCAAACGGTTGCTCCAATCGTGCTGGCCTGCGGCACGAGCGCAAGCGCGCGCTCGAGCAGGTTTACCGCGGCGCCCGCGTCCCCTCGCCAGCTCGCGCGCCTGCCCGCCGCGTGCAGGTGCTCAGCAGCGCGCTGCGAAAGCGCCGGGTCGAGCTTACGTCCAAGCTCCGTTCGGTAGCGGATTCCCTGTTCGAGGTGCCATCCCGCGATCTCGTCGACCTCGGACAGTTCGCGCGACCTCTGCTCGAGCCAGCGGGCAAACCGCTCATGGAGGTCCGCCCGCAGCGTCTTCGGCAGCCCGGCATAAGCGGCGTCGCGGATCAGTATGTGGCGAAAGCGAAACGCATCGTCGCGCTCGAGCGTGGACGCGTGAGGGCGGATCAGCTCTTGGCGCACCAGGGCCGCCAGGGCGAGTTCCAGAAATCCCGCTTGGCCATCGCCGGCGAGCGCGCGTACCGCGGCGAGGTGAAAGACCTCTCCTTCGATCGCCCCGCGCTCGAGCAGCTCACGCTGTTCGGCGGGCAGGCGGTCTAGTCTCGCCGCCAGCAGCGCTTGGATGGTTGGGGGGACAGCGAACGTTTGCTGTTCGCGTGCCAGCGCGGCCATTTCCTCCAGAAATAGCGGGTTGCCTTCGCTCGCGGCGATCACCCTCGCCTTGAGTTCGCGATTGATCCCGTCGCCGAGCTGGTCGAGCAGCACCTCGCATTCGCTCGCGCCGAGGGGCTGCAGCAACGCCGAGGTGGCGTTTAGCTTCCCGCCGCCCCAATTGGGGCGATCGTCCAGCAGCTCCGGGCGGGCCGTGCACAGCAGCAGAATCGGGACCCCGCGTGAGAGCTCGACGATGTGGTCGAGGAGGTCGAGCAGCATCTGCTCGCCCCACTGGAGATCGTCGATGTGCAGGATCACCGGCCGCTCGCGGGCGAGCGCCTCCAGCAGTCGCCGCACTTCCCAGAACAGCTCCTCGGGCGTCGCCGCGCCACCGCTCCCCAAGCGTTCAAGGACCCGGTCTGCGCGAGCGCCGACCGGAGTCAGCGCCTCGACCACCGGCCAGAACGTGATTCCTTCGCCATAGTGGAGACAGCGTCCGCGCAGCGCGGTCGCGGTATCGCCCACGCCCGAGAGCAGTTCAGCCGCCAGCCGCGACTTACCCACCCCTGCAAGACCGAGGAGCGTGAACAGATGACAGCCGGACTCCTCCACCGTCCGTTCCCAGGCCTGGCGGACGAGGTCCAGCTCGCGTTCGCGGCCGACCAGCGGGCGGTCGAACGGAGGCGCACGACGTGCTGCGTGCAGATCGATCCCGACGAGCTTGAAGGACCGTACCGGGTCAGCCTTCCCCTTCACCGGGAGCGGTTCGAGTTCTTCGACTCGCACGGCATCTCGAACCAGCCGCAACGTCTCCGATCCGAGCAAGATCTCGCCCGGGGCCGCGGACTGTTCCAGCCGCGCCGCGACGTTCACCGCATCGCCAATTGCGAGGTTTTCGCCTCCGCCGCTCAACACCATGCCGGTGTTGACCGCTGTTCGGAACGTCAACGCCACCCCGACCTCCTCCGCCACCGCCGGAAGCCGCTCACGGATCTCCCACGCCGCCCGCACCGCGCGCAACGCATCGTCCTCGCGCAGCTGCGGGATTCCGAATACCGCCATCATCGCATCGCCGATGAACTTGTCCACGCTCCCCCCGTGTCGCTCGATCACAGCCCTCAGCTCACGGAGATAGCGGTTCATCACCTCGTGCAACGCCTCTGGATCGAGTTCCTCGCCCAACGCGGTCGAGCCGGTTACATCGCAAAACAGCGCGGTGACTACCCTGCGCGATGGACGCCTTCCGGGGCTCGGGTCGGCCGGCGAGGTCTCCCCGGCAGGTCGCCGTTCCTCTACGGTGGGCTGCGGAACCCGTTTACCCGCACTCGTGTCCTCTACGACGCCCGCGGCCGCAAGCGAGGCGTCGTGACGAAGGATGGCGGCTTCGAGCGCTCGTAGCTCGGGCCCGGGCTGGAGCCCGATCTCATCCAGCGCAATGCACGCGTCGCGGTAGACAGCCAGCGCCTCGGCATGGCGGCCGCTTCGGTACAGCGCGAGCATCAAGAGCCGCCGCGGGCTCTCGCGCAGGGGGTTATCCGCGATCAACGAGCTCAACGTGCCAATCGCCTGCGTAGTCTCACCGCACGCGAGACGAGCCGCCACCGATCCTTCGAGCGCCATCGCACGCAACTCCTCCAGCCGGTCTGCTTCCCGCGCGGCGAACCCGTACTCGGCGAACTCGGCCAGTGGCTGACCGCCCCACAGCGCCAGCGCCTCATCAAAGACGGCTCCGGCGTGTCCCGGATCATCGACGGCCAAGCGCCCGGCCTTTGCGATCAACCGCTCAAAACGGCGCGCATCGATCCGCTCTGGATCCAGGTCCAGCCGATAGCCAGCGGCCGAACCGTCCAGCACCACCTCGTCGCCGCAGGTGCGCAGCACCTTGCGGATCATCGACACATACACCTGCACCGCGTGCGCCGCTGTGGCCGGCGGCCGCTGCCCCCACAACTCGTCGATCACCCGATCGACAGAGACGCTGTGGCCCGCGTTTACCAGCAGCAATGCGAGCAGCGCCCGCGGGCGCGCACCCCCAAGCGAAAGCGGCTCGCCTGAAGCGAGAACTTCCAACGGCCCAAGAATGCGGAACTGCATCACTGAAGCCCCGATCCGTGCTAGCCGAGTATACGGCCGGAGTGTTCACCGACACCCTCAGCCGGGTCTCGCGTGACTCATGCCTATGCGGGTACCAGCTCCAGTCGGCGATCGAAGTGGCGGTGGCCGCTGATCGCTGCGGCCAGCGAGTCGCTGAACGCGTCCAGACCGTTCTCGCCGGGCGAAGCGAGCGTCACCACGCCGGCGTCGACGACCAGACCGTCTTCGGAGATCCGCACGTCGTTGAGAGGCGCCTCGCGCAGAAGCTCGACTCCCTCGCCGACGGCGGCTACGGGCTTGGCATGTTTGAAGGCCTCGGCTACGTAGCGCAGGGCAGCCCCGTTGTTCAGTAGCGAGCGCACGCTCTCCGCGCCGCCGCCGACCAGCACCGCGTCGTAGAGCACGGAGGCCATCGTCAACATCGGCCGGTCGACCTCGATGCCACCGTCCAGCTCGCCTCCATGCGGGGCCAGCACCTCGCAGACCGCGCCCAGTCGGTGCAGCGAGTCGAGCACTGGCCGCAGGGAGCCGGCGTCGACGCCGTCGGCCGCGAGCACCGCGACCTTTCTGGTGGCGGCGCTCTGCGGCTGGCGGTCCTGAGAGAGTGCCGGGGAGCTACGGCCGTGGTTCGATGTGGCCGCCGGCGGCGCCGGCAACCCGAGCCCGCCAGCGACCTGGGAGGCAAGCTCGTGATCGACGTGCGCGAGGTTCTGGACCACACGTTCGCGGATGTGCGGCCGCTGCACCTTCCCCAGCTCGAAACGGAAGGCGTCGACGATGTGTTGCTTCTCCCAGTCGCTCATCGAGTTCCAGAACAGGGTCGCCTGGCTGTAGTGGTCCTTGAAGCTCTCCGAGCGCTTGCGGATCTTCGCCCCGTCGACGCGCTCGGTGTAGTGTCGGAATGCCGCTTCATCGAAGGACGCCAACGCGGGGCAGCCGCCCGCGATCGAGTTGGGGTGATACGAGACCGGGGAGACGTCGATGCGGTGCTGGCCGTAGCCATCGCGCTGGTGATGATGTACCTCTGCCAGCGGTCTGTTGACTGGCAGCTGCGCGAAGTTGGGACCACCGAGCCGGATCAGCTGAGTGTCCAGGTAAGAGAAGTTACGCGCCTGCAGGAGGGGGTCGTTGGTGAAATCGATTCCGGGCACGACGTTCGCGGTATGGAACGCCACCTGCTCGGTCTCGGCGAAGAAGTTGTCGGGGTTTCGATCGAGCACCATCCGCCCGACGACCCGCAGCGGCACATCCTCTTCGGGGATGATCTTGGTGGCGTCAAGCAGGTCGAAGTCGAAGTCGTGTTCGCGATCCTCGGGTACCAGCTGCACTCCGAGCTCGTACTCGGGGCCGCTTCCCGCTTCGATCGCCTCCCACAGATCCCGGCGGTTGAAGTCCGGATCAGCGCCGGCGATCTTCTGCACCTCGTCCCACACCAGCGAATGCGTGCCCAACATTGGCCGCCAGTGGAATTTGACGAAGGTGCCCCTGCCCTCGGCGTTGATGAACCGGAACGTGTGCACCCCGAAGCCCTGCATCGTCCGGTAGCTGCGTGGCAGCGCCCTGTCGGACATCAGCCACATGATCATGTGCGTCGTCTCCGGCTGAAGCGAGACGAAGTCCCATAGAGTGTCGTGCGCGGAGGAGGCCTGGGGTATTTCGTTTTGGGGCTCGGGCTTCACCGCGTGTACGAAGTCGGGGAACTTGATGCCGTCCTGGATAAAAAACACCGGCATGTTGTTGCCGACCAGGTCGTAGTTGCCCTCGCGCGTGTAGAACTTGGTCGCGAAGCCGCGGACATCTCGCACGGTGTCCGCGGACCCGCGGGAGCCGGCGACGGTTGAGAAGCGCACGAACACCGGCGTCTGGCGTCCCGCTTCGGACAGAAAGTCAGCGCGCGTCACGTCCGCCAGCGACTCCGTGCAGGTGAAGGTGCCGTAGGCGCCGGCGCCGCGAGCATGCACGACCCGTTCCGGGATGCGCTCGTGATCGAAACGGGTGAGCTTCTCGCGGAAATGGAAGTCCTCGATCAGAGTGGGGCCGCGGTCACCTGCGGTCAGCGCATCGTCGGTGTGCTCGACGCTGACCCCTTGATCCGTGGTCAGCCGCTTGCCCTCATGCCCTACCCGGTCGCGGTTCAAATCCTGAAGCTTCGGGTCCCCATCGCTCACGGCTTCCTCCTATTTGCGTCGTCTGCGTGCAAAGAGCGACTACCCGGCGAGTGGGCCGGCTAACGCCCGCGCGTCTGGCCGTACTGGCCGGTCATGAGCTTGGTCGCCCGATATGGTCTGTAATTATCATGAGCGTGCTCAGCACGGAGCCGCCGAGATCCAGCATCAAATGACGCGCATAGCTTGCCAGCAGCTCGCGCCCGAACTGCTCGACCTCGAGGCGAACCGTCGCGACTCGACCGCAGCCATTCGTGACGCGGTCGCAAGCGGCGCGGACATCGTCGTGCTGCCGGAGCTCGTGACCTCCGGCTACGTATTCGAGTCCTCGGACGAGGCGGCCTCCGTAGCGATCACCTCGGAGCACAGCATCTTCCACGACTGGGCGACAGAGCTGTCGCGGGCGCCAGACCGGTCGCCGATCGCCGTGGGCGGCTTCTGCGAGCGCGGTGAGGATGGGCTGGTCTACAACAGTGCGGCGGTAGTCGATGGGTCGGGAGTCGCGGCGGTGTATCGGAAGGCGCACCTGTGGGATCGCGAGAAGCTCTTTTTCGAGCCGGGCGCTGACGTGCCGCCGATCATCGACACGCCGTTCGGAAGAATCGGCGTGCTCATCTGCTACGACCTCGAGTTTCCCGAGATGACGCGTGGGCTCGCGCTGGCCGGCGCGGACCTGATCGCGGTGCCGACGAATTGGCCGTTGTCAGAGTGGCCCGGCGGGGAACACCCTCCAGAAGTGGTGATCGCGATGGCCACAGCTCGGGTCAACCGAGTGTTCGTGGCGTGCTGCGACCGCACCGGGACCGAGCGGGGTCAAGCCTGGACGGCGGGCACGTCCGTGATCGACGAAGCCGGCTGGATCGTGGCCGGTGGGCGTGGAACGGCGGCCGTCGCCGACGTCGATTTGAACCGTGCGCGCAGCAAGAGCTTCACCGGGCTCGCCGATGCGTTCGAGGATCGCCGACCCGACGTATATGAGGCAGCGGCACGGAGCCGGACGTCCTACGTGTCAACCGGGTTGGTCGCCGGTCCGGAGGGGACGATCTCGCTCCGAGACCGTCCACCACGCGCCGTCGGCTCTGAACCCACTGGTTCTTGGCCATAGCGTCTCAGCGCGGGGAAGGCCGCCACGATACCGGCCGTCCCGATCAGACACAGCAGGCCACCGGAAACGACCGAAAAGCGGACTCCGGCGACGCTGGCCACCGATCCTGACTCGATGTCGCCCACACGTGGCCCGCTGGCCACCACCAGCATGTAAACCGCCGACATCCGGCCGCGCATCGTGTCGGGAGTCACGGTCTGGTTTATGGTCGTCCGGCACACGGCGCTGACCGAGTCGGCGGCGCCCGCGAGCGCGAGCAGCGCTGCGGCTAACCACAGCGATCCCGCAAAGCCGGCCAGAGCGACCGCCGAACCCCAGACCACCACAGCCCAGATCACGATCATGCCGAGGCGGCGGGCGTGCGTGAGCCAGCCGGTCGTCAGCGCCGCGACCGAGGCTCCGACGGAGACCGACGCGTAGAGCACACCTGTTCCCGGCGCCCCGCGTGATAGACGCTCACCGAGAGGACGGCGAAGAGCGCTCGAGGCATGCCGAAGGTCATCGCGACGAGGTCGATCGCGAACGAGCCAAGCAAGGCTTGGTTACCTCGGACGAACCTCAGACCCTCGGCCACCGATTGAAGGACCGGCTGGTGCGCCTGGGAAATCGCGGGCCGCTGGGGGCCGATGGCCCAAGCGCCAAATACCATCGCGAAGCAGCTGATCGCATCCGCCGCGTAGGCCCATGGCAAGCCAAAAGCGCCGATCAGCAGACCGCCTAGCCCGGGTCCCACAACCATCGTCACCTGGATCAGCCCATAGTTGATCGCAAGCGCCGAGCGCAGCCGGCTTGCGTCAACGAGGTTGGGGATGATCGCCGACCGCGCCACGTTCTGAAGGGCCGCAAAACCCGCCAGGACGGCCGCGAGCGCGTAAATGAGCACGACCGGCGGATGTCCCACAAAAGCGGCGCCCGCGAGGGCGCCAGCGGTCAATACCAAGCCGATCTGGTCAAGCAGCAAGAGGCGACGGCGGTCCATGCGGTCCGCGATTGCCCCACCGAGCAAGGAGGCCGTAACCAGCGGCACGAGCTCGACCGCTCCCAGAAGTCCGACCAGCAACGGTGAGTGCGTCTCGATGTAAAGCTGGTACGGAAGGGCCACGAGAGTGGCCTGCGTGCCCAGGTTCGACACGACGTTGCCGAACACCACCCGGCGTAGGTCGCGGCTCTCACGAAGTGAGCGCAGGTCGGGCCGGAGCTTGCTGAGCGGCACCTGAGCAGGCTAGCCCGTGACGGACGGGGGGCGATCCGGCGACTCAGTCCAGCGCAGGCAGCACGTGCTCGATCACAAGGTCGAGCTGCGGGCGGTCATCGCCCACAGGGCTCACAACGAGCAGCTCGGCTCCAGCCTCGCGTATCCGTCGTAGCTCACGCACCACTTCCGCTGCGCTCCCGGTGACGGCAACCTCAGGAGAGATTGCGGGGCCGTACACGGCGCGGAACCACTCCCTGACCTCCTGCGCCGGTCGTTCGATCGCCACGTAGACGCGCTTTCCGATTGGGAATGAGCTCGGATCCCGCCCTTGGACTGCCAGTTGCTCGCGCAGCTGCGAGACCATTTCAGGAAAGGCGCTCGATGGGCTCGAACCTGCGCCCATCCAACCATCCGCCAGACGAGCGGTGCGTCTCAGTGCCGCCGGGCTCGAGCCACCGAACCAGACCGGTGGCGGGCGGTGGACCGGTTTCGGCTCCATCGCCGCGGCATTCAGCCTCACGAACCTCCCGTTGTAGTCCACCTGAGGCTCCTCCCACAGGCGGCGCATGACATCGAGGTACTCCTCAAACCGCGACGCCCGATCGCGGGCCGTAATTCCGAATGCGTCATAGGGAAGCCCTGACGCCCCGATCCCTACGCCCAGAGTTAGGCGACCACCCGACAGGTGGTCGATTGTGGCCACCTCACGGGCCAGCCGCACGGGCTGATGCACGGCCAGGATGGCCACGGCCAGACCCAAGCCCATCGAGCTCGTCTGGCCGGCGGCGAATGCCAGGACCGACAGCGACTCCAACGCCGAGGCTGCTCCCAGCTGGTGCTCCATCACCCAAGCGCTGTGAAAACCCGCGTGCTCGGCTCGCTTCAGCATCTCGGCCAGCTCGCTCGCCCCGGGGGCACCCGAGGCGCGAACGTTCGGTATTTGAATTGCGACCGGCATCGCAGGAATGAGCCGCTTCAGGCCGCGAGCGCTTCAGAGCCGCTCAAGAGCGCCCCGGCGTCCGGAACCTCGGGCGATAGACCGAGACCGACGAGGAGATCGTGCACGGTTGCGCTCGTCGCCGACAGGACGGGCAGGTCAAGCTGACGCTCGGCGATCGGGATCGCGGCAAGGGACGGCATCTGTACACACGCCGAGATGATCAGCGCGTCCGCCGAAGACAGGTCCATCTGCGCCGCGAGCTCCGGTAAGCGCATCGGGTCGAGCTGCGCGACCTTGACGTTGTCCGGGACGCCGAGGCTCATCGCGTCCGTGGTGGTCACACCGGCGGCCGTCAGGTAGCCCACGACCTGCTCGGTGAGCGCTTCGACGTATGGCGTGAGGATCGCGACCTTGTGCACGCGATGGGCGCCCAAGGAGCGCACGAGCGCGCCGGCGCTGGACGAGATCACCGGTTCATAGCCGTCTTCCGGGCGCTGCGCCGCTTCACGGAGCTGTTGCTCGACCCTCTCATGCTCGCCCGGCCCCCGAGCCATCACCGCCACCAGGCAGGCATAGACGATGGCGTCGACGCGCGCATCTGCGAGCTCGCGCGCGCAGCGATCAACCTGGCCCACCATGCGGTCCAGTGACTCCGCATCGACTCTGTGCAGCACGGCTCGACTCGAGTGGAAGGTAAACGCCTCGCCGGTCACCGCCGCTCGCCGGCTGAGCATCTGAGGTACCTCGGTCTCGATCGTCGTGTTCGAGCTCGGGACGACCAGGCCGACTCGGGTCGGGGCGCTCATCGCGACTTCACCCGGCGGAGGATCAGCAACATGACCAGAAGTACACCACCGGCGATGGCGAGGTTCGTCGTCGTCGGTCCCCGGGACCCCGGCACCTCGGGGGAGAGCCCAGAGACAAGCGGCTCGGCCGCGTCCGCACCCGCCGATGTCGTAGCCGTATCCGCAGCAACACGCGGCTCCCCCACCTCGCCCGGACCGCCGGACAGCTCCTGTTCGAGCGCCTCCGCGAACGCCTTGGTCACGACGCTCGCCTGCTTTGCCACAACCTTTTGGCCCACCGATCCAAGCATCCCGCCAAGCGCGACGTCGCTCTCGAGGAGCACCCGGGTGGATCCGTTTTCGGCCTCCTCCAGCTGTACGCGGTTGGTCGAACGGACGTTGCCAGCCGCTCCCCGAACACTGCGGCCGACCCCGGTGAACTCCATCGAGCGGCCGCGCTCGCGCGCTGTGATCCGCATTTTCATGTCGAAAGTGGCGCTCATCGGGCCCACAGCCTGGGTGACTCGCACGCGCGAGTTCTGATCGTCCACGACGGTCACGTCCTCGACGCCAGGAACGCAGCGGGCGACCCGATCAACCTGCTCGAAGAACTCCCACACGGTGCTGGCGGGCTCGGCCACGACGAACTGCTCCTGGACCTTCACGACCGCACCTCCCTCGACGCCTTCGCTTGATTGAGCGCGCGCCAGACCGACTCCGGGGAAAGCGGCAGGCGGTTGATCTCAACGCCGAAGTCGGCGAGCGCGTCGCAGATCGCACTGGCGATCGTCGCGCATCCGGGAACGGTCCCCACCTCCCCCACCCCGCGAACTCCGAAAGGCGTGACCGGTGACTTGACGAACGTGTGCTGCAGCTCGATCTCGGGCAGGTCGGCCGCGGTGGGCATAAAGTAGTCCATCATCGTGCCGTTGATGAGCTGTCCGGTCTCCTCGTCGTAGCGAAGCTCCTCCATCACGGCCTGCCCGTACCCTTGCGCCAGCCCGCCGAGCACCTGGCCGTCTATGAGGACCGGATTCACGGGCGTACCGCAGTCGTGCACCATCACGAACCGCTCGACGTCGAAGTCGCCCGTCTCCGGGTCCACCGACACGCGCGCCGCCGCCGTCCCGTATCCGTACGCGGCCGCCTCAGGTTCGAACTGCGCGCCGGACTCGAGTCCGGGCTCCTCGCCGGGCGGCATTCCCTGGTTGATGATGGCGCGGTCGTACACCTCGGCGAGCGGGAGACACGCGTTTGGGTCGTCGCGAAGACAGACCACGCCCCTGGAGATCACGGCATCCTCCGGGTCTGAGTCGAGCATGAACGCGCCGATGCGCAAGATCTTGGCGCGGAGCTCCTCGGCGGCCTGCCGGAGCGCCCCGGCCGAGGCGATCAGGGTCCTCGACGCAAACCCGCCCGTGTTTAGCGGCGATGCCCCGGTGTCGCCCAGGTGAACGCGGACTGAGTCGAAGTCGATGCCGATGACATCGGCGACGATCTGGGCAAATGAGGTCTCGGTTCCCACCCCGAACGTCGACACTCCGTTGTAGACATCTACGCCGCCGGAACGGTTGGCGCGCAACGTCACGCTTTCGTGGGCACCGAAGCGCGACCCCCGCCTGGCGAGGAACTTTGAGCTCGCGTAACCGGTGCGTTCGACGAACGACGCGAGGCCCACGCCTGTATAGCGCCCGTCCGTGCCGGGACCGCGGCCCCGCTTGACATGCTCTTCATAGCCAATTGCCTGCGCCGCCATCCGTAGGCACGCCTCGTAATCGCCGCTGTCGTAGGTCGCGCCAGAGGTGCTCTGCCACGGCATGTCCTGCGAGTGCAGCATGTTCTGAGCGCGTAGCTCCACCCGATCGCGGCCCAGGCGGCAGGCCAGCCTATCGATCAGCAGCTCGCGCACAAAGCAGGACTCGGGCTGGCCGTAGCCGCGGTAGGCCCCCACGGGCGCCTTGTTAGTCAGGATCACGCTGTGCTCGGTCCCCGCATCGTTCACCCGGTAAGGGCCGGTGAACATGTGGCTGGTGAGCTGCGGCGATCCCATCGGGGAGTTGTAGCCGCCGCTGTCGACCGCGTAGGCATCGAACATGCCGGTGATCTGGCCGTCGGAGCGCGCGCCGACGCGCACGCTGTGAACCGATTCGCGGCCGTGGGTGCTGGCGCGGAAGAACTCGATTCGGTCCTCGACCCACTTCACCGGGCGCCGGGCGCGCATCGCGTGCAAACACGCCAGCACGTCCTCTGGGTAGATCCCGAGCTTCAATCCAAACCCGCCGCCGACGTCGGTGGCGATAACTCTCACCGCGCCATCCTCGAGTCGCAGTGACTCCGCCAGTTGCTTGCGGACGAGGTGCGGAACCTGTGTGGAGTGGCGCACGGTCAGCTCGCGCGCGCCGGCCTGCCACTCCGCCACGATCGCGCGAGTCTCCATTGGCAAGGGGCTGACGCGGTTGATGGAAAAGCGCTCCTCGACCACCACATCCGCCTCAGCCAGCCTGGCCTCGGGATCGCCGGCCCCGGTCAACCGCTTGACGAGCAGGTTGGACTTCAGCACGCGCGGGTGCAGCACCGGCGAGCGCGGATCCATCGCCGACTCGACGTCGAAGACGTGCGGCAGCGGCTCGTAGTCGACGTCGATCAACCCAATCGCGTCCTCCGCCACGTGCCGGCTCACCGCCACGACACTAACCACCGGGTGGCCTTCGAACACGGCGACGTCGGTCGCCATCGCATAGAAGCCCAGGTCCGGCGCGTCAGCGACCGGGCGCAGCACGCTGATCGGGTCACTGCGGCTTACAACGTCGGAGCCGACCAGGACGTCCTCGACGCCCTCGAGCGCGACGGCCTGCGAGACATCGATGGAGAGGATCCGGGCGTGGGGGAACGGGCAGCGACCGACGGCCATGTGGAGGCAGTGGCCCGGCTCGACGTCGTCGGTGAAGCGGCCCTCGCCGCGCAGCAGCCTGTCGTCCTCCTTTCGGCTGACCGAGGATCCGATACGACCCTCGCGTAGCGAAGTCCGCGTGGTCTGCACAACCTCAGCCACCCACCGCCTCCACCTCTCCCCGGTCCTCCAGGTAACGCTCGACGGCGATGAGGATGTTCTCGTAGCCCGTGCAGCGACAGATCACGCCCGAGAGCTCCTCGCGAAGCTCCTCGCGACTAGGCCTTCGGCCCTCCGCAGCGATCGCTGCGGCGGCCATCAAGAATCCGGGCGTGCAGTAACCGCATTGCAGGGCGTGCGCATCCTTGAAGGCCTGTTGCAGTGGATGCAGTTCCTCCTCGGCCAGCGACTCGACGGTGGTCACGCGCTGCCCGTCTGCCTGCGCCGCGAACATCAGGCAGGACTTCACGGCCTGGCCGTCGACCAGCACGGTGCAGTTTCCGCATACGCCCTGCTCACAGCCGATGTGGGTGCCCGTCAGCCCCAGCTCATGGCGCAGGAAGTCCGCCAAGTGCATCCGTGGCTCGACCTGCCGGCGGTGCTTGCGGCCGTTGACCGAGATCGTGACCTCGACCCGCTCAGGCATCGAAAGGCTCGTGATCGTCGCGCAGCTTGGAGAGCGCACGGCGGACGTACACGGGGACGAGGTGCCGACGGTACTCCGCCGTTCCCCGGACGTCCGTCGGGGGATCTATGACGTCGAGGGCGAGCTGGGCGGCTTGGGCAATCGCGTCCTCCTCCAGCGTCGTGCCCTCGAGCAGTGCCGCCGACTCGACGGCCAGGACCACTCGGTCGCTGACGCCGCCGAGCGCGATTCGCAGATCCGACCAGCCGCCGTCGCTGCCGCGGCGGCCGACGACCGCGACATTGACCACCGCGAAGTCGTTGTGCTTGCGGTTGCGCTCGAGGAACGCGAAGTGGTGGGGGGCGAGTGGGAAACGGATCTCGGTGATCATCTCGCCGGGCTCGAGCGCGGTGGTGTACGAGCTCACGAGAAAGTCGTCGATCAAGATCTCGCGAGTACCGGACACGCTCGCCGCCACGATCGTCGCGTCGAGGGCGAGACAGGAAAGGGGGACCTCCCCGGTCGGGTCGGCTTGAGCGAGGCTGCCACCGATGGTGCCCCGGTTGCGGATCTGAGGGTCGCCCACGAAGCGCATCACGCACTGAAGCAGCGGAAGCCGCTCCGCTACGAGCGGCAGCCTCTCGATCGTCGCGTAGCGCACCAGCGGGCCGAAGATCGTCTCCGCGCCCGCGGCCCGGACCTCGTCGAGGCCGGGGAGACGGTTGATATCGACGAGCGCATCCAGTTGCATCAGGCGCATCTGCAGCATCGGCACCAGGCTCTGGCCTCCGGCGAGGATCCGTGCGGCCCCCGCTTGTTCATCGAGGACGTGCAGTGCTTCCTCCACAGAGGCCGGTCGCACGTAGGTGAACGGGGCCGACTTCATGCCTTTAATGAAGGTAATCCGGGATCACCCTGCCGCTGTCTGCGACCAGCTCGTCGTCGAGATAGAACCGCTGCTGCTTGAGCGCGAAGTCCTGATGGCACCCGGTCGCATGGGTCCCCCCGAAGGTCACGTTCGAGCCGAGCGCGAACAGCGTCGTACCCCACGCGGTGCGTCCGTCCTGGCCGATGATGTCGAGCGGATCCTGGAACAGCACGGCGTTCCACAGTCCCCGCCGGTGGCCACCGAATCCGATGTGGGAGATCATGTAGCCCTCGGGCTCCTGCCAGCCTTCGATGTACTCGCGGATCATGCGGGCATCCCAGCCCCCCTCGATCTTCACCGCGGCCCCGTTCTCAAACGTCATCGTCACCGGCGTCGCGATATAGCGCTTCGGTGGGTACCAGACGTCGCCGGGGTCGAGCACGATCAGGCCCTCGCCCACGCCCTCGGTCGGCGCCGTATACGCGAACGCCCCCGGCCAATGATCCCAGCGGCCGGGCTCGTCGGTCCAGCCCCACTGCTCGATCACGGGACGGTCGGCCTTGTCGAACCACACCTCGGTGCCGTTATCCGACTGAACTCGCACCCGCTTTGCTTCGCGGAGCCGCCGGCCGTGGCGCTGGATGCGTTCCTTGTCCTCATCGGTCGGGAACATGCGCTCGAGTGCCTCGACGGGGTCGTGCACCATGAGCATTCGAGTACCGGCCTCGAGCACGGCAACCTGTTCCTTGGTGTGCAGCAGCCCAACCGAGGTCATGTCGATCACAAAATCCGCCATCTTCAGGAACTCCAGCGCCTTCTTGGAGCTCGCCACGATCGTGGAAGAGATGTTGCCGGTGCGGATGAACACCGCCTGTTCGGGCGGGGGCGGCGGGAGCATCAACGACATTGCATCCGCGCCGAAGGACCGGGCCGCCGCAAACATCGCCGCAACATATTCCTGGTTCGAATCCGGGTCGCTGACAACCAGGATCGTCTCGTCTTCGGTCAGCTTGCAACGCTCGAGCATCCGCTGAAAGAGGGGGACGAGCTGAGCGGTCCGGAAATAGGTTGCGGTCGGGACTCCCACTTACGTACGCCTCCTTGTCGTGTCTTTCTTCCCGCGAACGCCTGCCTCAGCGCTTCAGCAGGTCCGCCAGCACGTACTCCAGTGCGCTGCCCTTTTTCTGGACGGTCGGCCGGCGCTCGCGGCGGCTCCACACCGTCTCATGCCGCGCTTGGAGTACCACCAGCGAGCCGCTGTCGGCGTCGATGGCCCACTCAACGTCCTGCGGGATGCCGTAGTGACGCTCGATCGTCTTGCCCAGTCGCGCAAGCTCGACGGCCTCGGCGTCGGATAGCGAGGCGGCGCTGCGGCGACCCTCCTCCACATCCGCCACCACCACCCGACGGCGCGCCAAGTCCGGCCGGTGCTCGATCAGCTTCTCGGAGACCGACTTTTCGAGCACTTCGAGCATCACCTTGTCCACAACGAATCGGTCCGGATCCACTTCACCGGCCACCAACGGCTCACCCAGCCCCCACGTCGATTCGATCACGACCTTCGACCGATCGCCGTTGACCGGGTTGAGCGTGAACATGACTCCCGCGGACCGGGCGCGGACCATGCGCTGGACTCCCACGCTCATCAGCTCGTCAGCCGAGTCGACCTTCTGCCGGTGTCTATACGTCAGGGCCTCGGGGGTGAAGAAGCCTCCCCAGCACCGTCGCACGTGCTCGAGGACCGCATCCGCCCCCTCCACCCACAGATACGTCTCGAGCTGACCCGCGAAGCTGGCTCCGGCGAGGTCCTCTGCGCCGGCGCTCGAGCGGACCGCCACCGGCACGTCTGCCCCCTCCTCGCCACACAGCTCGCCGTAGGCGGCGCGGACCGCACCGGCGGTGCTCGGCGGCAGCTCGGCGCGGTCCACCATCGAGCGGAGCTCCTGACTCGCCGCGGTCACCTGCGGAAGGCTCTCGTAGTCGACCGACGCGAGCAGCTCGGCCTCGCGACCGCGCACGTCACTGCTTTGAAGGAAGAGCTCGTGGGCCGTGGTCGTCACCGCAAATCCGGGAGGGACGGACAGGCCGGCGCCGATCAGATCACCGAGTGAAGCGCACTTGCCTCCCACCTCGCGCGTGCTCGACGCGTTGCACTCCTGAAACCACCGGATGTGCACGGCGCCGGTCATGTATCCAGCACGGTGACGACGCCGCTGTTTCCGTCGACCCTGACGCGTTGGCCGTCGAGGATGCGTTTAGTCCCGAACCCGGTCCCCACCACCGCCGGAAGCCCGTACTCGCGCGAGATGATCGCGGCGTGAGACATGATGCCGCCGATGTCCGACACGGCCCCTTGGATGCGTGAGAACACGGGCGCCCAGCTGGGGGCGGTTATGGGACACACGAGGATCTCGCCGCTACGCACTCGGGCCAGCTGGTCGACCGACGTGATGACGCGTGCCAGCCCCTCGGCCACGCCGGGAGAAGCGGCGAAGCCATGCAGTTCGCCCCGGCCGGGACCGTCCTCCCCGTGGCCGTCCTGCGCGCCGAGCCATTGCTCGACCATATCGGTCGTGATCCCCCACAGCATCACGGTTGCCGCCTCGGTGACCGCCTCGGGCGGCTTGCCGAGCGCCGGCGGGGGCGCCCACGAACGCAGCTTGTCGAGGATCTGCTTTCTGACCTCGACCTCCTCGCGCCAGTGACCGCCGCGGGCCGGATTCGTCGTGGCCCAGCCCGTGAGCATGTCGTACAGCGCCTGATGCACCTCGTAGCGGTGCAGGAAGAAGATGTCGTCTGAGTCGGTGAGATAACCGAACGCTTCGAACACTGCACCGAGGTCGCGGACCTTGTTCCAGAAGATGGAGTGGTGCCAGTGCTCGACGTAGAAGTTGTGGTTCTCGACCAACGGGTATACCTTGCGGGCCAGGTCGAGTACCTGCCGGAACGCGTCGCGGTCGTTGTCGGTGGGCAGCAGTTCGCTGTACTCGTTCACGATCCGCTCGCGCTCGCTCAAGATCTCCGCCAGCGGCCTGTCGATATTCGCGCCCTCCCTCAGCTTCTCGAGGTAACCGCGGATCGCGCTGAACGGGACCGTTAGGTCATCGATCCAGGCGCGGTGCTGGTGGCAGTAGCCCGGACCGGTCGAGAACCAGAACCACGGCTCCTTCGCACCCTCGAACGCGTCGAGCCACTGCTCGCCGTTCGGGGCGTCCGAGATCGCGCTCAGCGCCCGCTGCGGATCCTCGTTGTCGACGAGCGCATCGTCGACGCCCAGTTCGAGCGCGAGCCGCGCGAGCTTGCGCAGCTCGTCGTCGGGCCGGAAGAACAGGATGTCGACCCCACCCACCATCTTCGCGATGGTCTGATCTGGAATGCCCGGGAACGCGTTCTTGCAGAAGTCCGAGAACGTCATCAACGCCCCGTAGCCGAGCATGTGGAGCTCAAAGTGGTAACAGGCCATCTCGTGCATGTTCTCGAGCAGCCTGTCGTAGCGCGCGATCAGATCCCAGGCCGATGTCGTCCCCCTCCTCGACGTGACGGTCTCCATCGGCTCCATCTCGGGCAGCGGGTCAAACTCGATCGCCCGCAGTCGCCTGATGCAGTCTTCCGCCTTCTCGATCCAGTGCTCGTAAATCTCGTCCCAGTTCTCGTAGTAGTAACCAGCCCGCTCGAGGAATTGCGGTACGCGCGCTTCGATGACCGCCTCATCCGTGATCGCAGTGGGGCTCACGTACAGGTAGCCGTTGACGATCCTCTGATCGATGCCCAGCGCGGGCGGCACCGGCCACACACGGGTCAAAAACTGGTTGAGCATCACCCACCAGCTCTCGGGCATGATCGTGTCGAAGGGATACACCGGCTCGGGGTTATGCATCCCGTCGAAGAACCAGAACTTCTCCTCCTCGAACTCCCGGCGCTCGTCGCTGAAGAGGTAGTAGTAGGGGTACAGGCGGCGCCAGTCTTCCGTCCCCGCGGAGCCTCCACCTCGAAGGGGCTCGGAAAACGGCGTTCAAGAGGCGTCGTCGTCATCGCTTTCGCCTTTCTGGTCGCGTCAGGCCGGGCGAAGCGTCACCAGGGCCCGTATCCAACTATTATATTTGAAATCTGGGAACGGGCGTGAGCGCAGCGATCCTCCAAACGACGGTCATCGGCAGCTATCCGCAGCCTGATTGGCTGATCGATCGCGAGCGCTTGCATTCCCGACTCCCTCCCCGAGTAGCGGCTCGGGAGCTGTGGCGTATTGACGAACCGTTCCGCGAGCAGGCGCAGGACGATGCCACCGCCCTGGCGATCCACGACCAGGAGCAGATCGGGATCGACGTGATCACGGACGGGGAGATCCGGCGCGAGAGCTACTCAAATCGCTTCGCGACCGCGCTCGATGGGGTCGATCTCGAGAACCCCGGTACCGCGCTCGACCGGACCGGGCATCCGAATCCGGTCCCGCGTGTGGTCGGTCCCATCAGGCGGGCGCGCCCGGTCCAGAAGCGCGACGTCGAGTTCCTGCGCGGGCTTACAGATCGGCGCATCCGGGTCACGGTTCCCGGGCCGTTCACGATGACCCAGCAGGCCCAGAACGACTACTACGACGATCTCGCCACGATGGCGCTCGACTACGCTGCGGCAGTCAACGCCGAGCTGCGCGACGCCGTCGCCGCGGGAGCAGACATCGTTCAGATCGACGAGCCGTATCTCCAGGCGCGGCCGGACGCGGCCCGCGAGTTCGCGCTTCCCGCCCTCAATTGCGCGCTAGATGGAATCGAGGCCGAGACCGCTCTCCACACCTGCTTCGGCTACGCCGCGATCGTTAAAAAGCGCGCAAGCGGCTACTCGTTTCTGGCGGAGCTCGACGGGTGTGCCGCCGAGCAGATCTGCCTAGAAGCCGCTCAGCCGCGCCTCGATCTCTCGATTCTGGAGCAACTTCCGAACAAGCAGATCGTCCTTGGAGTGCTCGACCTCGGCGATCCGGAGGCGGAGTCCCCAGCGGTGGTCGCGAACCGGATCCGAGCCGCGCTCCGTTACCTCCCGGCGGAGAGGCTGAGCGTCGGCCCAGACTGCGGGATGAAATACCTGCCGCGCGAGCTGGCGCGGGCCAAGCTACGGGCGCTCGTGGAGGGCGCGCGGATCGTTCGTTCGGAACTCAGTGGATGACGGCGACGGTGCCGTGGTCACCGTCGACGCGGACCCGCTGACCGGTCCGGATCCGCTTGGTTCCGAACCCAGTCCCCACAACCGCCGGCAATCCGTATTCACGCGAGACGATCGCCGCGTGCGACATGATGCCGCCGATATCGGACACCGCGGCGCCGATCCGCGCAAACACCGGCGCCCAGCTCGGCGCCGTGATCGGGCACACGAGAATCTCGCCCGCTTGCACCTTGTCGAGCTGCCCAACCGACGTTATGACCCGTGCCGGCCCCTCGGCGACGCCGGGCGAGGCGGCGATCCCGCGCAGGTGATCGGAGTCGCGCGCCTCTCCGCCCAGCCACTGCTTGACGGTCTCGGTCGTGACGCCGAATAGCATCACGGTGAAGGGTTCTGTTATCTCGGCCGGCGCCACCCCCAGCGCCGGCGGCGGCGACCACTCGCGCAAAACCTGCATGATCCGCTTACGTTCGGCGACCTCGTCCGGCCAGTAGGTGGGACCTCGTGCCAGGGTTCCGGTCGCCCAGCCGGTGCAGAGGTCGTAAAGAGCGTCGTGGATCTCGAACCGGTGCAAGAAGAAGATGTCCTCGGCGTCCCCGAGGAAGCCACCGTTCACGAGGATCTGCCCGAACTCCCGGACTCGGTTCCAGAAGATCGAGTGGTGCCAGTGCTCGACGTAGAAGTTGTGGTTCTCGACGAACGGGTACACCGTGCGAGCGAGCTCGCGCATCTCGATGAACGCCTCGCGGTCGCCGGGACCGAGGATGTCGCGGTACTCGGCGAAGATACGCTCGCTCTCGTTGCGGATCGATTCGAGTGGGCGCGAGATGTCCTCGCCGGCGTGCAGCTTCTCGATGTAACCGCGCATCGCGTTGAAGGGGAGCCTGAGGTCGTCCATCCAAGCCCGGTGTTCATGTGAGTAACCCGGGCCTGTCGAAAACCAGAACCAGGGCTCCTTGGCGCTCTCGAAGGCATCGAGCCAGCGCTCGCCCTCCGGAGCCTCGCGGATCGCTGCGAGGGTCGCGGAGGGGTCGTGGTCGGCGACTATCAGGCCGGCAAGATCTAGCTCGATCGCGAGCTTTGAGAGCTTGCGCACCTCATCGTCGGGCCTGAAGAACAGGATGTCGATTCCGGCGACCATCTTTGAGATCGCCTGATCCGTGATGCCCGGGAAGGCTGTCTGACAGAAGTCGCGGAATGTCAGGTATGCGGCGTACCCGAGACCCAGCATCTCGAAGTGGTAGTACGCCATCTCCTGCATGTTTTCGATCAGCCTGTTGTAGGTGGCGAGCAGGTCGTAGCTCGTAGTCAGCCCGCGGTGTGAGAACACGGCCGGCTCGGGCTCGACCTCGGGCAGGTCCCGGATCTCGAGGTCGCGAAGCCGGCGGATACAGTCCTCAGCCTTCGCGATCCAGTTGTCGTAGATCTCGCCCCAGTTCTCGTAGTAGTGACCGGCCCGCCGCTTGAACAGTTCTGCGCGCTCCGCGATCAGCTCAGGGTCGGTGATCGAGTTGGGGCTGATGTACAGATAGCCGTTGACGATCCGCTGGTCGATCCCGAGTGCCGGCGGAATCACGTAGACGCGGGTCCCGAACTGGTTGAGCGCCACCCACCAGCTCTCCGTCATGATCGTGTCGAAGGGATACACGGGCTCCGGGTTGTGCATCCCGTCGAAGAACCAGAACTTCTCCTCCTCGAACTTGCGCCGGGGCTCGCTGAACAGGTAGTAGTAGGGGTACAGCCGCTCCCATCCCTCGGCTCCCGGCGGTGCCTCCACGGCGAACGGGCTGAGGAACCCCGGTGCTGCCTGCGTCGCGCCCACGGTCCTATCCCTCGTCGGCACCCGCGCTGTTTATGCCCTTCGCGACGATCTCCTCCGTCTCCTGCAAGTGCTTTCGCAACACGTCGGCCGCCGCCTTGGCGCGTCCCGAGCGCAGGTGGTCAAGGATCGAGCGATGTTGCTCCTGACTGGCGCGGAAACTGCCCGCCGTCGACACGTACAACCGCAGGTACGGCTCGACCGCGATCCACAGCGAGTCGATCATCGAGGACAGCCGCGGCATCCCGGCGGCGTGATAGATCTTCATGTGGAAGCTCTCGTTGGCGGCGCGCCAGTCCTCGGGGTCGTGGTCGTACAGGTCCATCGTGGCCACCTGCGACTCGAGCTCCGCGAGCAGCCTCGGGTCCTTCCGGACCTTCTCGGCCCCTCTTCGCAATGCGAACACCTCCAGCTCCGCCCGGATCGCGAAGATCTCGCGCAGTTCGGTCTCGGACAGCGAGTTGACCACAATCTGGTTCTTGCGAAGCGTGACGAGACCCTCTGCCTCGAGCCTGCGGAGCGCCTCTCTCACGGGGGTGGCGCTGACCCCGAAGCGCTCCGCCAGCGGTCGGATCCGGATTGGTCCCGGGCGGTACACGCCTCGTCCGATGTCGCGGCGGAGCTGGTGGTAGATGACGTCCGGGATCGACGGAAGGTCGATCGGCGAGGCCGGGACCAGCTCGCCGGTATCGGATTCTGTTGCGCTCAAGGTGCTCAATGGATGCTATATCGCGATTCCCCCACGGCTCGGCCGCCCGCTGACTCCGGCCGCCTCGCAGTCGAGTCCTCAGCGGCGAGTCCTCAGCGGTCTGGCTCGCGCCAAAAACCTCGCCTCGCCCGCGCCGAAACCTCGCTCAGCCGCGCAGAAGCTCGACATTTCGGTGTTTGATATATAATAGATGCCGTGGCCGGTCAAGTGCCAGCACCTCAGGAGTACGATGGCAGCCGGCTAACCGGCGACGCGCGCCTGGACGACGCGCGTGCGATCTATTCGCGCAGCGGGATTGGGGGCCGGGTTGGCCTTGGCGATCGCCCCGCGGTTCTCGTGGTGGACCTTCAGTACGGGTTCACGGAGGAGACCAGCCCGCTAGGAGGCAATCTCGATGAGGTAATCGCGGCGACGGCATCGCTGCTGAGCGGTGCCCGACGCATCGGCCTTCCGGTCGCTTTCACCGCGGTCACGTTCCAGCAGAGTCACCTGGAACGGCTGGTGTGGCTAAGGAAAATGCCAGGCCTCGCCTCGCTTATTGAGGGGTCACGGTGGTGCGACATTGACGAGCGCGTGAAACCCGAACCGGGAGAGCCTGTCTTCGGGAAGCAGGCCGCCTCAGCGTTTTTTGGGACGTCGCTGATCTCATTCCTGCTCGGTGCCAGCGTTGATTCGCTGATCGTCACCGGATGTGTCACCAGCGGGTGCGTGCGCGCGAGCGTGGTCGACGCCGTCTCCTGGGGGTTCCGGACGATCGTGCCGGCCGAGTGTGTCGGGGACCGCGCCGCTGGCCCGCACGATTCGAACATATTCGACATGGACTCGAAGTACGCCGACGTGGAGCCGCTCGAGACGGTGATGGCGCGGCTCAACGCTTTCGCGAGCGAGCTCGCCGAGGCACCCGCCGCGAGCTGAATGCCGCTCGCCGGCACCAAACCGGTCGGCAAGAGCGGTTATGTCGACCGCGATGGCCTGAGGCTCCATCACCTCGAATACGGTGCCGCAGGGGCGCCGGTCGTCATCGTTCCGGGGATCACGAGTCCCGCAGCCACGTGGGAGTTCGTCTCGCTCGACCTCGCGCGCGACTACCACGTGATCGCCCTCGACGTCAGGGGCCGTGGACTCTCGGACACCCCCACCGCCGGTTACGCGCTTGCCGATTACGCGGGCGATGTGAAGGCGGTGATCGAACGGCTCGGATTACAGCGACCGGCACTCGTCGGCCACTCGATGGGGGCGCGGATCGCAGCGGCGGTGCGCGTCCTTCACCAAGGCCTGGCGGGCCCGGTTGTGCTCGCCGACCCGCCGCTGACCGGGCCCGGGCGCGGGACCTACCCGATGTCGCTCGAAGCGTTCATGGACCAGCTGCAGGCTGCCGGTTCCGGCGCGGCGCCCGAGGAGTTGCTCAAGTACTTCCCGACCCTGACCCCCGAACACCTCGCGCTCCGCGCCCAGTGGCTGCCGACCTGCGACGAAAACGCGGTGCGGGAATCGTGGTTGAACTTCCATCGCGAGGACTTCTTTGGGTACCTGCGAGAGCTCGAACCGCCGGCGCTGTTCATGTATGGCGCCGACAGCCCGGTCGTCCCCCAATCCGCGCTGCAAGAGGTCACGGACACACGGCCCGACGCCGAGGTCGCCCGTATCCCCGGCGCGGGTCACATGATCCCGTGGGACAACGCCGCTCGCTTCCTCGCCGAGACCAGGCGCTTCCTGCAGCGGGTCTCCGCTAGCCCTCCCGCGTAGTCACCGCAACCGCGGCAATTTCCACGAGCGCGTCATCGAGCAGAGACGCGACGCCGACCGCCGCGCTTGCCGGCGGCCGGCTGCCAAACACTCCAGCGCGCACCGAAGCGAAGCTTCCGTAGTCCTCGAGGCTCGTCAGGTAGACCGTGATCTGCACGACGTCCGTAAGGCTCGCGTCCCATTGCGCCAGGATCGACTCGATCTGGCGGAAGCAGAGCCGGGCCTGTCCGCTGACGTCTGTGGGCACTGGGTGTGGCGGCGCCGCCTGGGGCGTCTGGCCGGCCACGTGTATCCACCGCACGCCCGCGATATCGACGACCACTGCATCGCTGTAGCTGCCGCCACCAGCCGCCGGAGTGCGGTGGAGCTGGAGGCTCATCGGGCGCTGATGGTCCGGCGTTTTGCCAGGGACCGGTGTACCTCGCGGTCCACCGCGGTCAAAGCCGTCTCGTAAAGGGGGCGCGCCAGCTCTCGGGCCTCGAGCACGCGTATGCGTTCGTACATCCATTCGAGCTTTCGTTTTGCGTGCGTAGGCGTTGTCTCTCCGTTCAGTACCCACGCGACGACCAGTCCGACGTTGGTGTCTAGGAACGACAGCGAGTCAGCAGCCTGAATCAGGTCGCCGTTCGGGGAGCCGCCGAACTCGTGCTCCAGGATCGCAGGCGTGACCTGCTCGACGAATGACTCGGGCACGCTCTGGGCCCTTAGCCAGCGCGACACGATGTCTGCCGACCGGCGCGTGTGCCGGGTGTTGTACTTCAGGTCATCCCAGGCGCCCGCGGCCTTGTGGGGCTGGGTGCCACCCGGGAAATGGCGCTCCATGTCGTGCGTCAACGCGGCAACGAGCAGCGGCTCGGTCGCGGCCGGATCCAGTCGCACCAGCCAAACGACCGTCCGTCTGAGATGCTCGCTGTCGTAGTAGGGCTCGACCCAGGCGATCGCCGTCGGCCACAAGGCCCGCAACGCGTCGCTGTATTTCCGTTCGTTGGCGTGCTCGAGCAGCGGCAGATCGCCGCGGTCGGGATCGCGTTCTCTGGCCAGTCTCTTACCTATTTGAGCGCCACGCTGGGAGGCACCGTCACCTCACCCTGCGGGGGAGGCGCGGCGACCATCACGCCCTGCTCGGGGAACAGCTTGGCCAATGCGTAGTAGAGGACTCCGCCCACCACCGCCGCGCTGGTGAAGCTGAGGTCGATCCCGCTCACGTGAGGAGTGAGAGGCCCGGTGATGATGCTTGTCGAGGTGAACAGCATGCCCACCGCAACCGCGGCACCCCAGGCTACGAACGCCCTGATGTTGAAGCCGCCCGTGAACCAGTAGATCCCCTTCTTCACCCCAGTCGCGAACGCCTGCAGATCCATCGGCTCGTACCGCCCCCGCCGCATCAGGTGTCCGATGGTCATGATCACCATCCACGGGGTGCATGTGACGAGCATCAACGTTGCGAATGCCTCGATCGAGTTGATCGCGTTGAAGGCGATCAGCGCGATGTATGCGGCGGCGAGCCCGATCGCGCTCATGATGAAGGTCAGCTGCGCCCGTGTGAGGCGCCAGGCCAAGGCGTGGACGTCGAGCGCGGCGTTGTAGACGGACATCGCTGCGCTCTCGATGTTCGCCAGACCGCCGGGCGCGATCATGAGAAGGATCGCGAACCACAGCGGGGATACCTGTGTGAAGCCTGTCGCGAACGGGGTGGCCGGATTCGGAAAGGTCGTGACCGCGAACGCCCCGATGATTTCGGACAGCCAGCAGCCCGCGAAGATGCCCAGCCCCGCGGCAAGGGCACACGTGGTCGCTCTCGCCTTCGTCGGTATGTAGCGGCCGTAGTCCCCAATGAACGGCCCCCACGAGATTGGAAGCGACGCCGCTAGCACCATCGTCAGCACCCAGGTCGGCCAGTACTTGCCAAGCAGGTAGGTCCCGCCATGCACGTCGTGGAACTTGCCGGACAGAACGATCAGCGCAAGCAGCGAAACGCTCGCGCTGGCGATCGCGATGAAGCGGAAGCTGGCCACCAGGGTGGCGTGGCCATAGATCGCGAGCGCGAACGAGATCAGCATCACCACCAGCATCGCGATTGAAAGCGCGACGTTGCCGGTGCCGCTGCCGAAGATGCGGTGGAAGACCACCACGATCGTCTGGCCCGAGGTCCAGACCAGAATCGCGAAGAACGCGAGGCCGATGAAGAGGCTGATCAACGAGCCCAGATAGCGACCCGTCACGCCGAAGAAGGCGCCGCTTGAGACCGCGTTGTTGGTCCCGGTCTTGGGCGACTGGATCGCCACGCCCGCGAAGATCAGCGAACCAAGCGCAACCCCGACCGTCACGGCCGTAAAGGTGCTCCACCAGCTGAGGCCGAACGCAATCCCGAGCGACCCAAAAACCATGTTGCCGAAGCCGAATTGCGGCCCGAACATCGCCCAGGCGAGGTTGCGTGGGCGCGAGTGGCGGTCGCTCTCCGGAACGAAGTCGATCCCGCGTGCCTCGATGCGGCCGATCTCGTCGGCGGACTCTTCGCCGACTGGCGCCGGTCCGTGAACTGCGACTGGGTTATCCACTGTGCCCTCCCCTCGTGCGGGCCTCACGTCGTGTAGATGGATGTCGTCACTGCCGGTGTGGCCGATTAGCGGTCCCGTCGATCGCGCGGGGTGGATCGCCGGTGCGATCCTGGCCACCGCCGTCGCGATCATATACAAAATATGGCCTTCGTCAAGGAGCCTCGGCGACGGTGCGACGCACCAGCATTGACCACACCGCGAGAGTGAAATATTTTATATGGCCCTCCCCTCGCTCGACCCACAGGAGTCGCGCTGATGACGAACCCCTCGACCACACAGGAGTAATGCCGATGATGCGCCTTGGTGGAAACACCTTCAGCGACCTCTGCGCCAAGGAGCTTGAGCTTTGTGGGCTGAGAGAAGGCGAAGTCGTGGCCGTCCTCACCCAGGGCGACGAACGTCTCGACTACGCAGATGCGTTCCTTAGCGCCGCTGAGGGCATGGGGGCAACCGCCTTCCACGTGAGGCTCCCCCGCCAGTCGAGCAGCCTCAGCGGAGATTCCGGTTCGTGGACTGTCGGCACGACCCCGCTCGGCGACAACCGGCCCGCGGTCGAGGCACTGAAAGCCGCCGATCTGGTGATCGACACGATGTTCCTGCTGTTCTCAAAAGAGCAGCTAGAGATCCAGGGCGCTGGCGCGCGCATGCTCCTGTGCATCGAGCCGATCGAGCACCTCGTGCAGCTCTTCCCCACTCGGGACCAGCGCGAACGAGTGGAGTACGGGGGCGAGTTGCTGGGCAAGGCCAGCGAGCTTCGCTTCACGAACCGCTTCGGCACCGACGTCAGCTACCGCATCGGCGTCTACCCAGTGATCACCGAGTACGGGTACACGGATCAAGCCGGCCGCTGGGATCACTGGCCGTCGGGCTTCCTGTTTACAGGCGGCGCCGACGACGGCGTCAATGGCACCGTGGTGATCGCACCCGGCGACATCATCTACCCGTTCAAAACTTACGCCCAGACGCCGATCCACCTCAGGATCGAAAGCGGCCGGATCGTCGACATCCACGGCGAACTCGACGCAGACCTGCTGCGCGACTACATGGCGTCATTCGAGGACGAAAAGGCGTACGGGATCGCCCACATCGGCTGGGGCCTGAACGAGAAGGCCCGTTGGTCCTACCTCGCCACCGACCGGCGCGGCCTTGGCATGCACGGCCGGTCCTTCTACGGCAACGTGCTCTTCTCGACCGGTCCCAACCAAGAGTTTGGCGGTACCAATGACACCCAATGTCACGTGGACGTCCCAATGCGGGGCTGCAGCCTCTTCCTCGACGAGCAGCCGATAGTCGTCGACGGCGATATCGCGGTCGAGGAAATGAAGGCCCCGGGACTGGTGGCGGCTGGGTAGCACGCCTGCGTCAGGAGCGGTGCCGCGTCCAGGAAGGGCCCGCCGCGCCGTCCGTCGAATCCGTCACCAACGCCTCCGCGCATGGTGCTGCACGCCGATCATCTGAATCTCCCTGCTCATCAAGCCGTAAGCGACGCCAAAGTGCCGTGAAGCGCCGAGCTCTGGAATACGTATTGCCGGGAGACGTGACGGCGCCTCGGCTTCGCGCGGGGCTGGCCACAGATTTCGACCTCGAGGCCGAGCCCAGCAAAGTGGTCGACCGCGCCTACTTCGACACATTCGATGGCCTCGTCCGTCAGGCGGACATGTCGCTGGTGTGGGAGAACGGTCGTCTGCAACTGATGAACGGCGATGGTCGTGAGGTCGCCTGTCTGAGCTGGCCGAACGCGCCGACAGTCGTTCGTGCCTCGGACCTTCCCTCTGGGGCGTTGCGCGAACGACTCGCGCCCGTCATCGCCGTCCGCGCCGCTACGGCGCTCGTGCGCGTGCGCGTGCGCCAGCGGGTGGTGCGCGTTCTCGACGCGGAGCGCAAGACTGTCGCGTGCGTGGTCATCGCGCAGCCGTCGATCGTGGTCGGCGACCGTGCACGCAGACGGCTCACCCCGCGACTGACGGTGACGGGTGTACAGGGCTATGCCAAGGCGCTGGGTCGCGTCCGAGACCTCGTCGAGCACAGGCTCGGCCTAAGCGGCGCGGGCGAGTCGCTCCGCGACGAGGCCGTGGCCCGGGCAGGCGGAATACCCGGTGGTATGTCGTCTGCCCTGGAGGTCGCGCTGCAGCCGCGGCAGCGCGTGGACCACGCAGCGGTGGCGATCCTGAGCCAACTGATTGCGGCAATCGAGGCAAATCTGCCCGGCACGCTGGCCGACGTCGACAGCGAGTTCCTCCATGACCTCCGGGTCGCCGTTCGACGGACCCGGTCGCTGCAGCGCGAACTGGGTGGCGCATTCCCTCAAGCCGACCTGGCGCGGTTCCGCGCCGAGTTCCGCTGGCTCCAGGAGATCACAGGTCCCGCCCGGGACCTCGATGTCTACCTTCTCGACTTCGAGGCGTTCGCCGCCTCGCTGGCCGCGCCGCAGCGCTTCGATCTGGAGCCGCTGCGCGCGCTGCTGAGCGAGCGTCGCCGCCGTGAGCGGCGGCGGATGGCCCGCGCGCTTCGCTCCCAGCACACGCACACACTGCTTGCCGAGTGGAAACGGCTCGTCGAGACGCTCCCCGAGCTTCCCGACGACGACCGTCCGGACGCGGCCGGTCCGATCGTCGATTTAGCCGGCGGCCGGATCGCGGCGGTCTACCGGCAGATGCTGAGGAGGGGCGCGAGGATCGACGACCAGAGCCCCCCGGTTGCGCTGCACGATCTGCGCAAGAAGGGCAAGGAACTGCGCTACCTGCTCGAGTTCTTCGGAGGGCTCTTTCCGAAAGCGACGGTCGACCCGACGGTCAAGGCACTCAAGTCGTTGCAGGACACGCTCGGGCGCTTCCAGGACCGTGAGGTCCAGGCCATGATGCTGCGCTCGCTAGCGCAGGAGACTGCCGGACGACAGAATGGCGCCGCCGCGCTGATGGCGATGGGCGTGCTCGTCGAACGACTCACGGACCAGCAGGCGCAGGCACGGGCAGAGTTCGCGCGGCGTTTTGCGTCGTTTGCCGACAGACGCCGTCGCACCGCGATGAGGGAGACGTTCGCATGAGCACGGTCCTGGCGACCTACAACATCAAAGGTGGTGTCGGGAAGACCTCGGCCGCCGTGAACCTCGCGTACCTTGCCGCGCTCGACGGCGCGCGCACGCTTCTGTGGGACCTCGACCCCCAGGGCGGCAGCACATACCTCCTGCGCATCAAGCCGAAAATAAAAGGCGGAGCCGACAAACTGGTGCGCGGCAAGCGGCGCGTCGATGCGCTCATCAAGGGCACCGATTTTGACCGCCTGGACCTGCTGCCCGCGGACTTCTCCTACCGCCACATGGATCTCGCGCTGGACGGCACCAAGAAGCCCACACAGCGGCTTGCCCGCGTCCTCGCGCCGCTGGCCCACGAGTACGAGTACATCTTCCTCGACTGCCCGCCCAGCATCTCGCTGGTGTCCGAGAGCGTGTTCGAGGCCGCCGACGTCCTACTCGTCCCGCTGGTCCCGGCGACCCTGTCCTCCAGGACCTTTGACCAGTTGCGCCGCGTCGTCCGGGCCGACGATCACGCGCCGCTTGTACTCGGGTTCGTGTCCATGGTCGACAGGCGCAAACGCCTCCACCGCGAGGTCACGGAGGCCCTCGCGGCAGCGCCCGACGTGCTCAGCACCGCGATACCGACCAGCAGCGACATCGAGCGGATGGGCCTGTATCGGACCGTCGTGGACCGCTCCGCCCCACGTGGGCGCGCGGCCGGCGCCTACCGCGCGCTGTGGCAGGAGGTCCGGGATCGGCTGTCGGCGGCCGCGTGAGCGCGATGGTCACATTTCTCACGTGCGAAGGGCGCCTCGCTGACGACGCTGCGGATCTGCACGGAGGCAGCAGCCGGCTTTGGCGATGATCGCCGCGATCACCTCGCTTTTGGCGTCCGCGTACTCGTTCATGTCGCTCCATTCCCGCGTGGCGAGATCACGCTTGAGGCGTTCGTAAATTCCGCGATCCTCCGGCGAGTTCCGCAGTTGGTCGCGGAAAACCAAATATCGCTCGACTTCCGGATAGTTGTCGGCCCAGACATGCAAGTGGACATCGCGGGCGGGCGTTCGGAACATCCTGTGACCAGGCTCCCGCACCCGCAACTCATATCCGGCGGACTCCAGGCTCGGTGCCAGGGCGGCGTCATCGTCGGGATCCTCGACCGTGACAAGCACGTCGATGATGGGCTTGGCGGCTAAGCCCGGCACCGCGGTCGAGCCGATGTGCTCGACGCGCAGCGCACCCGGGCCAAGCGTCCGCCGAATCCGGTCGCGCTCATGCTCGAACTTGTCCGGCCAGGCGGGGTCATAGTCGACAATCGCGATCTCACGCTTCTCAAGCTTCTCGCGCCCGCCGATCAAGACCCGGTCGAGGTAGGCATCTCGCTCACGACGATCCATAGCGGGATTCTCGCTCGGCGGGATTCCCGGCCGGCGGGATTCCCAGCGTCTACCGGCGCGCGCCGCCGTTACGCGAAGCGACCACTTGCTCAAGCCAGACCGCGAACAGGCTCCGGGCCAGCCGCGTCATCTCGTCGGCGTGCGCGTCGATCTGCTCGAGCAACTGGGGCAGCGCATCCGAGCCCATGATCTCCTCGAGGCTCCGCGCGTAGTCAGGTAGATCGGCCCACTCCCGCGCCAGCGAGGTGCCGATCTCGAGGTGGAACTGAAGCCCGTAAGCATCGTTGACTACGAACGCCTGGTTCTCATAGGCATCAGATCGCGCCAGCCGGATCGCGCCATCCGGCAGCGCGAACGTGTCCGAATGCCATTGCAGCGCATGGAAGTTGTCCGGCATTCGCGAGAACACCGGGTCTGAAGTTGCGGCACTTGTGCGATGGACAGGGAGCACTCCTATCTCGGGCGCGGGCCCCGGTGTGACTACCGCGCCGAGGGCCGCCGCCAATAGCTGCGCCCCGAGACACACTCCCCATACCGGCGCCCCCCTCGCGACAGCCTCGGCGAGCAGCTGCTTCTCCCGTACGAGCCACGGAAGCCGCGCGTCCTCGTAGGCGCCCATCGGCCCACCCATCACGATAATTCCGTCGAAGGCGCGCCAATCAGGCAGACGATCCGCTTGATCGACCATCACGCGCACGAGCTCACCGCCGCGCTCCAGCAACTCGTCCTCATAAGCGGCCGGCGGCTCACACGCGACGTGTTGAAGTACGACCAGCCTCGGCCACGCGGCCTCTCTCACTAAAGCATTGTCCCACGCGTCCTCGGCCGCCGATGGCGGGCAAGGGGCGTCGACAGCGCCCGCGCCTCAGCGCCCGGTCCGCCGCCGGACCCAACCGAGTGGGCTTCCGTTTTGGCTTCGCTGCGTTAGGACAGCGTTAACTCCTCTTGACTACCTGCGTCGGTAACGTCCGCGCTGACCGTGGCGCCGGTTTCCGGTCAGCCCGGGGCGCGTCCGGCGGAGGGCGCCGCCCGGCTGTCGAGTGGCAGCGCAAGTGAGCGTTCCAAACTATGCCGCGGCGGTGGCCCTCGGTGTCGTTCAAGGCGCGCTGGTCGCTATGCCTCGGCGTGGGGCGCTCGATCTCCTCGGCCGCTTACGCTCCCCGGCCTGGGCCGCTGTCTTGCCCGGTTCGATCCTGCTGGGCACCTTCGGACCGCTGGCCGTGCCGTCAAGCGCGAGGTGGCTTCCGGAGGCGGTCGCACTGGCCGCCCTGCCGCTGGCAGCGGTGGCGGTGCTGGCTGTCGTGCGCTGCCCCCGAGCTTGGACACTCGCGCTCGCGCTCGCGGCCATGGTCCTCGCCACCCTCGTTGGGACGCGGGCGGGCGAACCGTCCGCCACCGTAATCACCGCCCTCGCCTGTCTGGCGTTGGGTGCCGTTCTGGCCCGATTGATCCCCGCCGCGTGGATGCTCGCCGCTGTCCTGTCCATGGCTATCGCCGACGCAGCGCTGCTTGGCTGCGGTGCCGGCCAGCCGGCCGCCGCGCTGATCGCCGGCGCCACCGGCCCGCATATGGCGGTGTTCGACAGCATCCGCATCCGCCAGCTCACGCTCGACTACCCCGACCTCGTGCTCGCCGCCACACTTGGCGCGTTTCTCGCCGACCAGCGCGGCCGGCACGGAGGTGCCGTGCTTGTCGCTGCTCTCACCGCCGGCTGCTTCCTGCTTACGCCCCGCGGCGGTATCTGGCCCGCCACGGTCCCCCTGGCGCTGACGCTGCTGGCGCTGCGCGCAGCGCGTCTCCCCCACCTTATAGCCAGCTTGAGGCGCGGCGTGGGGTCGCCCGATCCGGCAGGGGCGTGAGACGCTTAGAGGTCGAGGACGAGCCCGAGCGCGTCGTCGATGGCTTGCTGCTCGGCGGCGGTCAGACGGCCGGCGAAATCTTCGAGTCGTTCGACGTCGACAGCGCGAAGCTGCTCGACGAGCACCCGCGTGCGTGCGTCACGAAGTTCGATCTCTGGCCGGAATGTCGCTGGCGCGGCGCTCCGTGATGTCGGGGCGACGACGGCGGTCGGCAGCCCGAGAAGCGCGTTGGCATGCACGATCACGCCATATCGTGGCCCGGTCTGCCCTCGTCCGTGCGCGGCCGGCAGCCGGCTTCGATAAATGTCGCCGCGCGTCACGCGGGCCAATCAGGCGCGGCCGCTTCCATATCGGCCATCACAGCCCGCCGCTCGGCGGTGTCCCGGGCATCGGCCGCCAATCGGGCGACCTCGACGGCCAGCGCGGACCGGCGGGAACGGCGCTGGCCAGCCTCAGTCAAAGCGGCTCGCACTGCCTCCGATTCGTTGCGCCCTTCGCGCATCAGAGCCGACACCGCGCGCTCGGTTAGATTGCGCGGGTGCCGTTCACGCTCAAGAATCTCAGGACTGACCTGGAGGACGTCGGGCCCAGATTCGACGGCCCGCCGGACCTCGAGTTCCGGATGGCAAGCCAGGCGCTCGAGCTTGAGCAGTCCGGTCTGAGCTATCAGCGCGTCCCGCCCGACTATCGCTTCCCGTACGGCCACACACACAAGACGCAGGAGGAGGTCTACGTAGTCGTGCGGGGCGGCGGGCGGATGAAGCTCGACGACGAGATCGTGGAGCTCCAGGAGTGGGACGTGGTGCGCGTCTCGCCCGGTACGTGGCGAGGCTACGAAGCCGGGCCGGAAGGCCTTGAGCTCATCGTGTTTGGCGCGCCGAATCTCGGCGAGGTTCCGCGCGACGACGTCGAGGGCGAGCGCGGTTGGTGGGCTGACTAGCACCGGCTGGATGGCACGAAGGTCGTCAACTACGCGCAGTGGGAGAGCCAGGAGGCGTTCACCGCGATGCTCCAAGACCCCGATGCCAGGCCCTACCTCACAGAACTGTCGGAGGTCGGGACGCCCGCCCCGGTGCTGTGCGAGGTGGTGTCCGTACACCACGCTTGACCCGGGCTAGCGGCGGTCCGGGCACCACGCGGATCTCGATCCTGCCGCCGACCCGTCTTCTAGAGTCAGCGGCTCGGTCAGCGGCCCCTCCTACTGGTGGTCGCTGGCCTGGCTCGTCGTGCTGTACCTTGCCATGGCACCGAGCCAGTCGGGCGGTTCGAACGCATCGCAAATCCGGAGGCCTTCACGATGCCCCAGCTCCAGCAGGCTTTGAAGAACGAGTACAGCAAGAGGCTCCTGCGTATCAGCGGCCTGCGCCCGCCGCAGCGCCTCGCGAGGACAAACACAGGGCATTACCGCATGCCCACGCTCGAGGCCCGCGGCGGCTGGCTTGAGCTCGGTCTCTACCCTGGCCCCGAGATCCCCCCCTCGGAGTGGGAGAGCTTGACGTACACCACGTACGCGAGCGATCCGTCTACGTATTTCGCGCCAATTACCTCGGCCACCGGCAAGCTGGAGATGAAGCCTTTCGGCGACTACGGGAAGTGCGATCTAGACGGGGAATGGACGCCGAACGCCGAGAAGTGCCCGACGATCGTGCGCTGGATCCAGTCGATCGGCGCCCGCTTCGGGAGGGTCCAGCTGCTGCGGATGCGTCCCAATACGCTGCGCGAGTGCCGGTGGGGCTTGCATCTGGACAACAACAACGAGGGCAACCCGGAGACCAATGGCTGGGCCGTGCGTATCTGGCTCGAGCTGACCCACGATGACTCGAGCCGCCTTGTCCTGCGCCAGCAGGAGTTCGATCAGAGGTCCGAGGTCCAGGTGCCACTCCCGCGCGGCAAGCAAGTCGTGGTCGACTCCCAGCGTCTATACCACGGCGGCTACCACCACGGAACCGCCACGCGCTACGCGCTGATCTCGACAGTCGAAAGTAGCCCGGCGCTGGAGCGCTGGATGGACAGCCAGCTGCTCGAGCCTTCACCTGTCTCGTCCTAGCCGGGCCACCCGTGCGGCCGCGCGGGCATCGTACGCCCGAGCGACGATGCCTGGCCGCCGCGCCCGACGCAGTACGATCGCGGACATTGTCTGACACGCTTGAGCGCGCCCCGACGGTGACTCCAGCGCCGGCCTCGGGCGGTCACGCGGTTGCTCGCAACACGGCGATCTTCTCCCTGGCTACCGGCTTCTCGCGCGTCGCCGGTCTCGCACGCGAGATAACCGCAGCAAGCTTCTTTGGCACCACGGGTCCGGCGTCCGCATTTACGATCGCGTTTCAGATCCCGCAGCTTCTCAGCGGGCTGTTCGCGCAGACCGCGCTGTCGTCTGCCTTCATCCCGGTGTTCACTGACCTCCTGCATCGGGGGCGGCGGCGTGAGGCCTTCCGATTGGCATCGACGCTGCTGTGGACGATGGTGCTGGTGATCGGCGGGATCACCGTGCTGCTCATCCTCACTGCGGGATTGATCATGCCGCTTTTCATCGGCTCGACCTTCAACGCCGCGCTGACGAGTCTGACGGTGGGGCTTTCACAGGTCATGTTCCCGGTGGTGCTTTTGTTGAGCGTCACGGGTCTGGTAGTTGGAATTCTGCAGTCCAACCAGCGCTTCACCATTCCGGCGTTCGCTCCCGTGGTGTGGAACCTGGTCATTCTCCTGTTCATGATCGTCCTGCGCCACAAATTCCACGGCGGAAACCAGCTCTACGCATATGCGATCGGGGTTCTCGTAGCCACCGTTGTGCAGCTGGCCATGGCTCTGGCCGCGCTGCGTCGCATTGATTTTCACTTCCAGCTGACGCTCGACTGGCGCGACCCCCGCGTGCGGCGCGTATTGGCGCTGATGCTGCCGGTCACGCTCAGCGTGGGAATACTTAACTTCGATCTGCTGATCAATTCCTCGCTCGGGACGCTCGTCTCGCGACAGGCTCCGCGCGCGATCGATGCCGCGTTTCGACTGTACTCACTGCCACAGGGCATGTTCTCGGTGGCAGTGGCAACGGTCCTCTTTCCCACGCTCAGCCTGATGGCGGCGCGGGGGGACATCCCAGCCATCCGGCGGACGCTCGGAAGCGGAATGCGCCAAATCCTGTTGCTGCTGATTCCTGCTGCGGCGCTGATGCTGGTGCTGGCCACCCCGATCGTCCGGCTGATCTATCAGCGCGGACACTTCACCACCCATTCGACCCATTTGACCTCCGTCGCGCTGTTCTGGTTCGCGTGCAACCTCCCATTCGCGGGCGTCAATCTGCTGCTTACGCGCATGTTCTTCGCAGCCCAGCAGCCCTGGGTTCCCACCGTGCTATCAGCGATCAATATCGCGGTTGACGTCGTGGTGAGCCTTCTGCTCTACAAGCCGCTGGGGATCACGGGCCTGGTGGTCGGGACATTGGCGGCCCAGGTGGTCATGCTCGGGATGCAGCTACAGCAGCTCCGCGCTCGCTTCGGGCGGCTGGACGCGATTCAGACGGTCCGGATCACCGCCCGCATCGCCTTGGCCAGCGCGCTGCTCGCGGGTGTCGCTTGGGGGGTTTGGCGCCTGCTCGAGGGAGTCCTCGGAAGCTCCCTGCTCGCCCAAATCCTGTCCGTCGGCTCGGCGATCGCCGCGGGGGTCTCAATCTATGCCGCCGCTGTACTGGTCATGCGCGTGCCCGAGGCCCACCAGATCCGGAGGTTCTTCACCCGGCGCAGACCGGCGGAACCCGTGGGGGAGGTTTAGGAGCGCTCGTTAGATCGTGCTCTGGCTCGCCGCTTGGCTGCACGAAGACGGCCGAGCCGCCGCCGCTGTGCCGCGATCTGCCCGCCGAGGCCGCGCGTGTGTCCGCGGCTTCTAGACCTCGCTCGTTCTGCGGCCCTGGCATGTGCCCGCCACTCGATCTCGTCGTCGAGGGAGGAGACAGCGTCGGTGCCATACCGGCGTCCGAGCGCCGCGCTGATCAGGTGGTCGACAAGGTGTGGGTTCTTTGGCAGCAGCGGCCCGTGAAGATACGTTCCGATCAGATTCCCTTGCATGCAGCCTTCCCACCCGTCGGTCGAGTTGTTGCCTTGGCCCAGGATCACCCGCCCGAGTGGGCGCGCTCCGGGGTGCAGGTATGTCCGGCCACCATGGTTTTCGAACCCCACGAGCGTCTTGTCGCCCCAACTCACGATCAGATCGCCGACGGCCCGGACGCTGCCGGCAAGCGGGATCGTGTCAAGGCGCACTCCCACCTCAGCCGCATGATGGACGGTATGTGCGTCGAAGATGCCCAGACCGGGCAGGTCCGTGCCGTCGGCGGTGCGATAGTAGTGGCCGAGTAGCTGGTAGCCCGCGCACACAGCCATCCCGGCCACTCCTTGATCCACCGCGTCGCGGATCCCGGGACCTTTGACCTCGATTAGGTCCTGGCTGATCAGTCGCTGATGCGAATCGGCGCCGCCTCCCATGAGGAGGATGTCAACGCGGTCACTATCGACCGGGTCGCCCAAGTTCAGATCCTCGACCGTTGTCTCCACGCCGCGCCACCGGCATCGCTGGACCAGTGTGAGCACGTTGCCCCGGTCGCCGTACTGGCTCATCACCGTGGGGTAGAGGTAGCCGATCGTCAGCTTCATGCCGGGACTGCGCTTGGTTGCCCGTCTTGCCAGAACAGCGGCAGGTATCCCTCGTGGGCGAGCCGCTCTCTCACCGCCCACATGGCCGTGTAGGTGGGCAGCACGTAGAGCGTGCCGCCGGGGGGCGTTTGCTCGACCGCGGACCAGAACGCGCGCACGACATCTTCGTCAAGGTGAAGGATCGGCTCGCCGTCGACACCGTCGATGCCGGCGTACTTTAGGCGCAAGACGAGATCGCGCGCCCGCGTGCCGGAGATTGTGACCCGGCGGGGGCGCCGCTCGGTGATGCGCTCGAAGTCGACATCCCAGATCCACGATACGTCCTGGCCGTCTGGGCCGTTGTCGTTGAGCGCGAGCAGCAGCGTGTCGCTTTCGCGCACCTCATCGCCGAGCACCAACCGCAAAGCCTGGTTGAACCCGGTCGGGTTCTTCACCAGCACAAACCAGACCTGCCTGCCGCGGAGTTCGAACCGCTCGAGCCGCCCGAATGCCGCGCGGGCTGCCGCCACCGCTTGCTCGACCACCGCGGGATCGATGCCCAGCGCGAACGCGCCCGCTGCTGCCGCGAGCGCGTTGTAAACGTTGTAGAGCCCGGCGATCGGCACATGGAACAACCGGTTGCCGCATGGCGTCGTGGCTTCAAGCTCCGCCCCCTCGAACGAGGAGAGCTCCAGCCGCGTGCCGGACACGCCGGCGGTGGGGCGTCGCCAGCCGCACCGGCCGCAGGCGTAGTGCCCCAAATGCGCATAGAACGTCCGCTCGTACATCAGGTCGACATCGCACCGCGGACACCGCCGCGAGTCGGCCGCGTGTTCGAGCCCATCCTGGGCGTGGCGGACGTCGTCCAGTCCGTAATACGTGACGCCTGCGTCGATCCCCTCTCCCAGGAAAGCGATCTGCGGATCGTCCGCATTGAGCACGATGGTCGCATAGCTGGGCAGCTCCTTGAGCGCCTCGCGCCACAGGTGGGCGACGAAGTCCAACTCGAAATAACGGTCGAGTTGGTCGCGGAACAGATTCGTGAAGACCACCAGCCGCGGGCGCAACGACGTGATCGCCATCGGCAGCGCTCCCTCGTCGATCTCGAAGACGCCGATCGTCTCGGGCGGCACACGCAGACGTCCCAGACGGTCCACGTGCTGCAGCAACGCGGTGGCCACGCCCCGCGACAGATTGGAGCCCTCCCGGTTGGAGAGCACCCTCCAACCGAATCGCCGCGCAGCATCGGCCAGGATGCGAGTTGTCGTCGTCTTCCCATTGGTGCCGGTTACGAGCACCGACCCGTGCGGGATGTCCGCGCTCAGGGACGCGACGAGACTGGGATCGATCCGCTCGGCCAGCAGGCCGGGCAGGCTGGTGCCGCCGCCACGGCGCAGCGCGCGCGTCAACCAGCGCGTTTGCTTGCCGACGTTGACGGCGGCGATGCGGGCAGGGGATTCGAGCATGTCACCCCGTGTTCAAAGGCTTGGAAGTCGAGTTCGATGCTAGTCACGTCGCGACGACGCGCGACACCTCCGGGGACCTTTCAGGACTTCCCCTCGCCAAGCGTCGGCGACAATAGCAGGCCCTCCGGTCGAAACGCCGCTACCGCTGCTGCTCGATCAGGCGGCTGGAACCCGACCCGGGCGGCTGCCGGGTTCGCGCCTGCTAGCGACGCCGAGATTGCGCGCGGAGGAGCCGGCGGACGGCGAGGCGCGCCGCTGCGATTTGGACTAACCACCTTGACGTCGATCTTGCAGTTTCGATAGGTTGCCGCGCCAACATATGCCCAGCCGAATTTCCCG
>JAFAPR010000002.1 GCA_019247075.1 Solirubrobacterales bacterium | reverse complement strand
GGGGTTCCGCTACGACGCGCATCCGATGGGAATGCTGCTGGCGTCCGTAGGTGCCCTATCGACCTTCTACCCGGAGGGAAGTGCGATCAAGGACGAGGACATCCGCTACATGCAGATCATCCGCCTGATCGCCAAGATGCCGACGCTCGCTGCGTTCTCCTACCGGCACAACCGGGGCATGCCCTATGTGTATCCCGACAACGATCTGAGCTACCCGGGCAACTTCCTCTCGATGATCTACAAGATGACCGAGCTGAAGTACCAGCCCGACCCACGACTCGAGCATGCCCTCGACGTGCTGTTCATCCTCCACGCCGACCACGAGCAGAACTGCTCGACCAACGCGGTGCGCGGCGTGGGGTCTTCGCAGGTGGACCCATACTCTGCCGTGGCCGCGGGGATCGCCGCGCTGTACGGACCGCTGCACGGCGGCGCCAACGAGCAGGTGCTACGCATGCTGCGCCGGATCGAGCGCAAGGAGAACGTGCGCGACTTCCTCAAGGGCGTCGAGGAGGGCGAGGAGCGGCTGATGGGCTTCGGCCACCGCGTCTACAAGAACTACGACCCACGGGCGAAGATCATTCGCAAGGCGACCTACGAGGTCTTCGAGGTCACCGGCACCAATCCGCTGCTGGATATCGCGATGGAGCTCGAGAAGATCGCGCTCGAGGACGACTACTTCGTCGAGCGCAAGCTCTACCCAAACGTCGACTTCTACTCGGGGATCATCTACGAGGCGCTTGGCATGCCGGTCGAGATGTTCCCGGTGCTGTTCGCGATTGGGCGGACTGCGGGGTGGATCTCGCAGTGGCTCGAGATGATCGACGACGGCGAGCAGAAGATCGCGCGACCGCGCCAGATCTATACGGGCGAGCGAGACCTCGACTACGTCCCCATCGAGCGACGCTCCTGATCGCCGAGGCGTCCCGCCACCCGAGCTCCAGCCAGTGGCCTGGACGCTGACCGTGCGCTCCCGCGGCCGGGTGGAACGCGACCACTTCACCGAGGTTGAAGCGGCGCTCAACACCATGGAGTCCCGGCTGCAGACGCTGGTGGAGACCGCTCCGAAACGAGAGCTCGACCTGCATTACAAGAAGCTGGAGCCAGTCCAGCAGGTTTTTGCGCGCCTCGAGCTGAGCGGGCCCGAGCGCCTCGTGCCGAGTATCCGAGCCGGCATCGACGTCCGGGGCGACGGTTCGGCGGAACCGTATACGGGACGTGTGAGGCGCCGCGCGGTCGCGGTGCGCTCCGGGGAGTCGCCCGGCGGCGCGCTCCGGCGCGTCGTGATGGACGAGTCCTGAGCTAGAGCACGAGCGTTGCGCCATGGCGCCGCAGCCATCTGGCGTGCTCGCGATGGTCGGGACAGAAGCGCGCCACCAGGGCCCAGAAGCGAGGCGAATGATCGAGGAAATGAAGATGACACACCTCGTGCCAGACGACATAGTCGAGCACCGGCTCGGGGCCCAGCAGCAGCCGCCAGTTGAAGCTCATGGCCCCCTTCGCCGAGCAGCTAGCCCAGCGGGTCCGCTGGTTGCGGATGGCCAGACTCGAGTACGAGCTGCCGGCCACGCGACATGCCCGATCGAGTCTCGCAGCGATCTCGACGCGCGCACAACGGCGGTAGAAGCGCTCCAGCGCCGGCAGCGCGGCGGCGCCCGCCGGGACCAGCAGCAGCTCGCCGCGTCGGTGCACGTGGGTACGGCCAGCCTGTCTGACCAGCGCAAGCGAACGCCCCATGTAAGGGACCGTCGCTCGCTCGGCGCGCCTGCGCACCGGCGATCGACCCTGGCTTGCAGTCACGCGCCGACAGGGTACGGTCAGCTACCGACATGACGGCGATCCCTCCGCTGCCGCAACCGATGTGGGCCGGACCGGTGGGGCTCCGCCTCACCGCCCAAACTGACATCCCAGAGATCTTGATCGCCCACCAGGACGACCCCCAGCTGCACGCCCGCCTGGGCGCCGAGCGCCCGCCGAGCGGCGCCGAGCTCGGTCGCGAGCTCGAGGAAGCCGCGCAGAAGCGCGCGCTCGGCAGGGGCGTCACACTCACGATTCTCGAGGCCCCGGCGAATGAGTGTCGCGGCCAGATCTATGTACATGGGATCGACTGGGAACAGGCGCGGGCGTCGGTCGGAATCTGGGTGGCTCCCGGAGCTCGCGGCCGGGGACTGGCGCGGTCGGCGCTGCGGCTGGCCGGAAGGTGGTTGTTCGACGCCTCAGGGCTGGAGCGGCTCGCGCTGGTCACCGACCCCGACAATGAGGCCATGATCAAGGCGGCGCGCAGTGCCGGGTTCGTGTACGAAGGGCTGCTGCGCTCCTACGGCTTAGAGCGTGGCCGGCGCCGTGACATGGTCCTGTTGTCGCTCTTGCCCAGCGACCTCGAACCCGCTGGCGGCCTGATGCCAGCGCCGGCGACGGCTCAGGAGCCCCGGCCTTGACCGTCCCCGAGTGGAGAGTCAAGCTCCCGCCGGGGGTACGCGAGCCGTTCGAGGTCTACATCAACGGGGTGCGTCAGGAGCTCGGGTCGGACTTCCGCGTCTCGCGCGGGGAGCTTGTCTTCAGGCACGAACTGGTGCAGCAAAAGCTGAGTCCGTGGGCCTGGTTCGTCGGCTTCTGGGGCATCGGTACCTACAAGCGCAACGACGTCATCGACGTCCGCTATGAGGTCCGCGGCCAGCCGATGCTGGCCCACGCGCTTCCGGTGCAACCGCCATCGGAGCGTCCTGGATAGAGGGCCGGCCCGCGCCGGCCGGCACCAAAACACCTGCAAGGTGACAGAGAGACTTAGCCGTCCGAGGCGGGGTGCAAGATCTTCGCCAAGACAGCAGGCCAGCACAGCCGGGGAAAAGGCATGGGAACAGAAGATCGGGTTCCGTCGAGCAACGAGGAGCGAGCGCAGGAGTCGTTGCCGGGCCGGCCTTCGGTCGCCGACTACGCACTCCTTGAGGAGCTCCGGTTCGTCCGTCGTGAAGCCCAGGCGGAGGCCAATCTCGCCTACGAGGACTGGTTCGCCACGCCGAGCGGCGAGCGATACGCCGTTTACCGTGCCGCTCAGGACAGAGCCGACGCCGCCCAGGATCAGCTCGCCGAATGGGCGAGCGAGATAGGTCGAGAGCTCAGCGGGAGCGGCCTCGCGGTCCAAGCCCTGGGGTGACCTCGCGCCAATCCTGGGCTTGATGCGGGGGGTGTATGCCTTGACGCCTAGCTACGTGATCCCCGCCTCGGCGAGGCGCCCCGCCCACGGCCGCAGCAGCCTCAGGGCGGACAAAATCGCGCGAGTCGCCGGCGAGCGATTGAGCGTGTAGAAGTGGACACCGGGCGCACCTCGAGCCAGCAGTTCGGCGCACTGCAGGGTCGCGTACGAGACGCCCAGCTGGAGAACGGCGTCGGGATCGGTGGCGCATAAGTCAAGCTGCCCCAGCAGCGAGTCGGGGATGGTGGCGCAACACATGCCGGTGATCGTCTTGATCTGGCCGACGTCGGTGATGGGCATGATCCCGGGGATGATCGGAACCTCGATCCCGACCGTCCGCGCCTCGTCGAGAAAGCGGAAGTACACCTCGTTGTCGAAAAACAGCTGGGTGATCAAGAACGAAACGCCATGCTCGAGCTTCTGCTTGAGGAAGCGGAGGTCATGGGCGAGGTCCGGCGCCTCGGGGTGGACCTCCGGAAAGCAAGCGGCGCCGACGCTGAACGGATACAAGCCGGAGATCAGCGAGGCCAGCTCGGTCGAGTAGCGCAGCCCGCCGGGATGCGGCCTCCAAGTGGTCTCACCGCGTGGTGGATCGCCGCGCAGCGCCAGCACGTTCTCGATTCCCGACGCAGCGATGCCGTCGAGGATCTCCACCAGCTCCCCGCGCGTGGCGCCGACGCAGCTGAGGTGAGCCATCGCCTCGATCCCGAGGTCGAGCTTGATCCACTTGGTGATCTCGACCGTCTTGGCCCTGGTCGAGCCGCCGGCGCCGTAGGTCACGGAGACAAAATCTGGCTCCAGCGGGCGCAGCGCCTGAAGCGTGTCCCGCAGGTTGCGCTCGCCGTCGGGCGTCTTGGGCGGGAAGAACTCGAACGAGAAGGTCGGCGCCCCCTTTGTGGCGATGATCTCGTCGACGCGCACGCGGCGAAACTGTACAACCTTGACAAGGTCGTGTCAAGGTTTGGCGCACTACGCTCGGCGCCACCGGTGAGCGGGGGAGCCCGGGACCCGGGTAACCGTGCCCGCCAGCTCCAGGTGGCGCAGATAGCAGAGAGTCTGGGTCAGCAGCCAGGCCGCGTTCACCGGCGTCAGCGGTTCGCGGTAGACCTCCGGGACCATCTCAACCGCGGTGCGCGGTTTCTCTGAAAGCGCGGCTGCGACCGCCGCGAGACGCTCGCGGACCAGTGCCCGGTTGCCCTCGAGGTGCCGGCGGACATCCACGAACGGCCTTCCGTGGCCGGCTAGACACAGTCGCGCGCCGAGTCTGTCCACCACATCCAGCGAATTGCCGAACTCTCCCACAGGATCGGGCGTCCAGCCGTAGTCGTAGTAGAGCGAGATCCGGCCCAGGAGGTGGTCGCCCGAGAGCAACAGCCGACGCTCCGGCTGGAAAAGGCAGACATGAGAGGGAGCGTGGCCCGGCGTCTCATACACCGTCCAGGTGCCGAGGTCGGTCGCGATCTCCACGCCTGCCACCAGGTCCCGGTCGGGTTCGATCAGCTCGGCGACCCCGGAGGGCGGTTCCCTGATTTGCCCGGCGTACCGGCGCAGCACCGCCTCGCTAACACCTGATTGGCGAGCCACCTCGAGCCGGCGTGCCACTGCGCCTTCGGGGTCGGAGAGAGCCTCGACGGCGTGAGAGTGGTTCGGATGCATCCACAGCTCGCAGCCTGCCCGGTTGCAAATCGGTCCCGCCTGACCCCAGTGGTCCGCGTGGGCGTGGGTGCACGCCACGAGCTGCACGTCCTCGAGCGTCGAGCCAGCGTGGTCGAGCGCGCGCTCGAGCTGCAGCAGCGAACCGGGCACGTGCGCCCCGGTGTCGATCAGGACGATTCCCGCGCCCGCAGCCATGGCCCAGGCGTTGCAGTGAGGTACTCCCGGCCACGGAAGTGGCAGACGCAACCGCCAGAGTCCGGGAAGGATGCGCTCTCCGCGTCCGCGCTCGCGCCGAGCACGCTCCGCTCGTCCAGGCCCGCCGCGACCATTCATCCGCGGGCACGATATTGGCAGCCAGGCGTGGGGGTTGATTAGTACATCCCCGGTTCCCGTTCACCCGTAGACTGCGCGGGTCGTGACTACCTCGGAGGTCGCCAAGCGGTACTTCGACGCGCTGTCCGCGCATGATCTCGACGCCGCCGCGGATTGCTGGGAAGCAGGGGGCATCGACCGGATGGTGGGCCAGCAGGAGCTGATCGCTCCCGACGGCATCCGCACCTACTTTGGCGAGCTCTTCGCGGCCTTTCCCGACTTTCGCTTCGAGGTGGTCGACACGACCACCTTCCGCAGCCGCACCGCGGTCCGCTGGCGGGCGGAGGGGACCTTTGCGGGGCCGGGACGCTTTCAGGGTTTTCATCCCAACGGCGCCCGTATCGCCGTCGAAGGGTGTGACGTGATTACAGTCGCCGACGGGAAGATCCATAGCCTCGACGCTTTCCTCGACAGCGGCACGATTGCCCGCCAGCTGGGCTTCCTGCCGCAGGCCGGCTCGCAGGGCGAGACCCGCTTGACGGCGCTAGCGAATCTCCGCACGCGGATGATCGCGGCCGTCCGCGGCTCTGATCCAGAACAGATCGCGGAGGGAGTGTGGGTCGTGCGAGGTGGCTTTCCGCTGCGCGCGATGAACGTCTATCTCATCTCCGACGGCGACGGGGTGACCGTGTACGACGCTGGGATCTCGGCGATGACCGTGAAGGTGGCCGCCGCGGGCGCCCGACTCGGCGGGATCAGACGGGTCGTGCTCGGCCACGCCGACGCGGATCACCGCGGCGCCGCCGGAGGGCTACGGGCGCCGATCCATTGCCACCCCGCGGATCGCGCTGCCGCGGAGTCGCCGGATTCGTTGCGTCAGTACTGGGATCTCTCGAAGCTCTCGCCGCACGCGCGCGCGGTCTATCCGCGCCTGCTTACGGCCTGGGATGGCGGCGCGCTTGAAATATCGGCTGATGTAGAGGAGGGCCAGGAGGTGGCAGGCTTCAGGGCCATTCATCTACCTGGTCATGCACCAGGACTGATCGGCCTCTTCCGCGAAGCCGATGGGTTGGCGCTGGTGTCCGACTGCTTCTACATGCTCGACCCGCAGACAGGGATCAAGAGCGGACCCCGGGTTCCCCACCCGGCGTTCAATCTTGACACCGAGCAAGCTCGGGACTCCATGCGCAAGCTCGCCGCACTCGAACCCTCGACGGCCTGGTCAGGCCACGCCGATCCCGTGATCGGTGACGTGCGCGAGGAGCTCGAGTCCGCGGCCGCGGGACCTTGAACCGCGAAGAGCGCGAGCCCCGGGCGGACGCGGAGGCGGCGCCTACGACGATCAGGGGCGCGGGCTGTCCCGACCCCGACGCGCACCCAATCAGCACGCCCCACCGCGACGCCCACGGCGTCGCCGCCCCCGACCCCGACGCCCACGCGGCGCTGCTCAGCGACTGGTGTCTGGAGGTCAAGGAGCGCGAGCAGGTGCTCATCGGCATGCCTGTGCTGGCGTTGCCGCTGGTGCGCGCGCTGTACCGCGCGCTGCTTGCGCGCGGAGCGTGGCCCTTGGTTCGGCTCGCGCCCTCCGAGCTCGCTCCTGATTTCTTCCGTTTCGCCCGCGATGATCAGCTCGACGGGTTCGCTCCGCTCGAGCTGATAGAGGTCAGGGGAGCCGACTGCGTGCTGGGAATAGACGCGCCCGCCAACACGCGCTCGCTGCAGGGAGTCGATCCCGCGCTCATAGCGCGCGCGACCCGCGCGAGCCTACCAGTGCGCCAGGCCCGGCTCGAGCGGCGCTGGTGCGGAACCCTGTGGCCGACATCGGCGCTTGCCCAGCAGGCAGCGATGGACGATCGCGAGTACGCGGCTTTCGTCGCTGGCGCGCTGTTCCTCGACCGGCCCGACCCAACCGCCGCTTGGCGCGCACTGTCCAAGCGCCAGGCGCGAATCGTGAAGCGGCTGGCCGATGCGCGCGAGATCCATATCGAGGCTCAGGGAACGGATCTGCGGCTGCGGGTGCAAGGCCGCACGTGGATCAACTCGGACGGTAGGCGCAACATGCCCAGCGGAGAAGTGTTCACCGGACCGCTCGAGGATTCCGCCAACGGCACGATCACCTTTGGGATCCCATCGAGCCCGCGCGGAGTGGACGTCGCCGAGACGGAGCTTACGTTTCGCGACGGGGAGGTGATCGCAGCCAGGGCGCAGCGCGGCGACGCCTATCTCCAGCAGGCGCTTCGCACGGACGATGGTGCCCGCTTCGTGGGCGAGCTCGGGATCGGGACCAACGCGGGGATCGACCGGGCGACCGGATCGATCCTGCTCGACGAGAAGATGGCCGGCACCGTGCATCTGGCGCTGGGTCGCTCCTACTCGGAGACCGGTGGACGCAACTCCTCGGCGCTTCACTGGGACCTCATCTGCGACCTGCGCGCCGGCGGCCGGCTGACCGCGGACGGCGAGCCGATCGTCGATAACGGCGCTCTGGTGGCCTGAGCCAGGTCATCGGCCAGCCGCTATAGTCGTCCGCCGCGGGACCCGCTGAGCGCTCGGCATGCGCGCTCTCAGTCGCTGTCCTCGCGGCGTCAATCCGCCGGAAGACAAACAATGCCCGATCAAAGCCCCATCTACGAGTTGACTCTGCTGCTGTCCACCGAAGCAGCCGAGGACGTGCGCGCCAAGATCCTCACCGAGGTGGAAGCGGCGATCGAGAGAGGCGGTGGCTCCGTAGTGAAGAAGACAGCGTGGGGAACGCGAAGCCTCGCCTACCGGATCGACCGCGAGGACGACGCCGAGTTTCATCTGTTTGAGATAACCGCTCCCCCCGCGCTGCTCACCGAGCTGAGCCACAATCTTCGGATCACGGACGGGGTGCTTCGCTCCCGGATCATCAAGGCCATTCCCAGTCCCGAGGGAAGAGCGGCTGAAGAGCCGGCGGGGGCGCGTGCGAGCGGGAGAGCGGCTGAAGAGCCGGCGGAGGCGCGTGCGAGCGGATCCAGCGACCCCGACAGCAGCGCAGTTCGCGAGCACGTCAGCCCTGAGCGCGGCTCGATCTGAGCCCAAACCGCCACGAGCAATACGACTTCGTGTAGGAAGCACGACGTTTCTGCCACTTTCCGCGCTCCGATGCCGGTTGCCGCCTGTGCCCGACCTAGACTCGACCAGAGCTTCAAACGATCTCTAGAAGGAGCGGCAGCAATGGCAGGAGATATCAATCGGGTGATCGTCACCGGCAGGCTCACCAGGGACCCCGAACTGAGGTCGCTACCTGAGAGCAATACCTCGGTGTGCAGCCTGCGCCTGGCGGTTAACGGCCGCCGGCGCAACAGCGAAGGGCAGTGGGAGGACCAGGCCAACTTCTTCGACGTCACCGTATGGGGCGCGCAGGGAGAAAACTGCAAGCGCTACCTGCAGAAGGGCCGGCAGGTCGCCGTCGACGGCCGGCTCCGCCACCGCACTTGGACCAGCCCCGAGGGCCAAAACCGCTCGGCGGTCGATATCATCGCTGAGTCAGTGCAGTTTCTCGGTGGCGGGCGCGACGACGCGGCCGGTGGTGGGAACGGAGCCGGGTTCTCCAGCAACGTCCAAGCGGCGGAGAGCGACGTTCCGATCGACACCGGTGATTTCGAGCCCGCGCCGGTAGCTGCCGGAGGCGACGAGGACATCCCGTTCTGAACGGCTTGCGCCCAGGGAACGAGACAGGAACCGCGCCCCAGGTAACGAGACAGGAACCGCGCTCAGGTAACGAGACAGCAATCCCGAGGTAGAGCAAACCAGTGGCAAAGCAGCGTAAACGGCCGGTGCGCCGGCGAGACAGAAAGGGCCTGGCTGGTGGCGCACGGCGCAAGCCATGCCCTTACTGCCGGGACAAGATCGACCAGGTCGACTACAAGGACGTTTCGATGCTGCGCCGGTTCACGTCCGAGCGAGGAAAGATTCGCTCGCGGCGGATAACGGGTGCTTGCCGCCGTCACCAGAGCCAGCTTGCACGGGCGATCAAGCGTGCGCGCGAACTCGCCTTGCTCCCCTACGTGGCTGAGCCGGGCGAGCGCGGTAGGTGATCTGAGGTAACTCTTGCCGCAGGCGATCCTCCTTCAAGATGTCGACAATCTCGGCGAACGAGGCGCGGTCGTAGACGTCTCGCCCGGATACCTGCGCAACTACCTTCAGCCGCGTAAGCTCGCGCAGCCGGCGACCGCCGCCTCGATCGTGGCGGCCGCCCGGCACCGAGACCGGGCCGAGCAAGCAGAGCGCGAGAGCGAGGAGCGGGCGAAGGAGAACGCGGCGCTGCTGGGACGGACGGTGCTTACGATCCGCCAGCAGGCGGGCGAGGACGGCCGGCTTTTCGGGTCGGTGACCCCGCAGGACATCGCGGACGCGATCCGCGAAGCGCGCGGCCTCCGCATCGACCGGCGCAAGGTCTACCTCGACGAGCCGATCCGCCATACCGGCACCTACATGGTCGTGGTCGAGGTCGCCGACGAGCAAACCGCCGCCGTGAAGACCATCGTGGTCGCCGCTTAGAGTCTGCCTCAGAACTCCGCGTGTGCGGCTGGCGAGCGCCGGATCAAGCGGGGCAAGGACGCAGGAGCGAAGCTGTAGCAGCGCTACAGCGAGCTGCGAGGACGCAGCATCCGCGCCGATCCGCCGCCGCCAGACGAGCGCGGGGGGTTCTGAGACAGGCTCGTAGGCGCTCTCAGCGCGCTCCTCGCACACGAATCCGGCCTGCGAAGGCCCTTCCCCGAGAACTACCGCTGGTTGCGGGATGAGCCCAAACCACCCGCCGCACCCGTCCATACACTCGGCGCCCGCCGACGAGTCGCCGAAGCCATGACCGCAACGCAGCCAGCCCAGGTCCCACCGCACAACCTCGAAGCCGAGAGGTCCGTGCTCGGCGCTGTTCTGCTCGACGAACGTCACCTCTACATGCTGTTGGTCGAGGAGCAGCTCCGACCGGAGCACTTCTTCCGCGACCAACACGGCGCGGTGTTCGAGGCGATGCTCGACCTGCACAACAACGAGCGCAAGATCGACCACCTGACTGTCGCGGAGACCCTGCGCCAGCACGGAAAGCTCGAGGGCGTCGGGGGGCCCGAGGCGATCGACGAACTGGCCGGGTGGGTCCCTGCGGCGGGCCACGCGCGCGACTACGCCAGGATCGTGCGCGAAAACGCGCAGATGCGCGCCCTGCTCACGACCTCCTATGAGATCCAGGCGAGCGTTTTCGGGCGGGAGGCTCCGGCGCGGGATCTGCTCGAGCGCGCCGAGCGGTCGGTGCTAGAGGTCGCCCACGACGACCGTTCGAAGAAGCTTCGATCGATCGCCGACATCCTGCACGAGGAGACCGACCGGCTCCATTCCTTGTCGATCCAGAAGTCGCCGCTCACCGGGACTCCCTCCGGGTTCAAGGACCTCGACGACCGAACCGGCGGCTTCCAGCGCGGCAACCTGATCGTGATCGCGGCCCGGCCGTCCATGGGCAAGTCGGCACTTGTGGCCAACATCGCCGAGAACGCCGCGCTTGACGGGTACCCAGTGGTGCTGTTTTCGCTGGAGATGTCGGAGTCCGAGCTCGCTCAGCGGTTCGTCGCCTCGCAATCGCGAATCGGCGGGGAGGACCTGCGCCGAGGCAAGGTGCCCGAGCACCGCTGGCCCAAGATCCTCGAAGCGTGCCGCCGCCTCGCCGATGCGCCGCTGTACGTCGACGACTCCAGCGACACCGGGGTGCTCGAGGTGCGCGCCAAGGCGCGGCGGCTTCACCATCAGCTCAAGGACGGGCTGGGACTGGTGGTAGTGGACTACCTCCAGTTGATGCGCCACGAAGGACGGATCGAGAGCCGGGTCGAGCAGGTGAGTCAGCTCAGCCGCGGGCTCAAGGGGCTGGCCCGCGAACTGAACATCCCGGTGATCGCGATCTCGCAGCTGAGCCGGGCCGTCGAGCAACGAGGTGGCGACAAGCGGCCGATCCTGTCCGATTTGAGGGAAAGCGGCGCGATCGAGCAGGATTCTGACCTCGTCATCTTCATCTACCGCGAGGAGTACTACCTCGGGGCCGAGTCCGAGCGTCCCGGCGAGGCCGATCTGATCATCGCCAAGCACCGCAACGGTCCAGTCGGCGACGTCGTCTTGACGTTCCAGAAGCAGTATCCGAAGTTCATGAACTACGCCGGCTCGAGGTTCGCCGAATGACCACGCCGCGGGCGGCATGGAGCACGGGCTGAGCGGAGATGAAGTGCCCGTTCGGGATCTGCGACGGCTCCGGCCTCGTGGTCGACGAGACCACCAACACCGCCTTTGACTGTCGCTGCCGGGACCAGCTGATCGCGCACGCGAAGGCCAAGAGCCTCTCCGCCGTGATCCCGCGGCGGTACCGTGACGTAGCTTTCGAGCGCCCTCCGGTGACCGATATCGACCCCCATGTCGTTTCCGCCACGCGCCACTACACCGACACGATTGACCAGCAGATGGACTCTGGCCGCGGGTTGTGGTTCATGGGCCCTGTCGGGACGGGCAAGACCACCCTGGCAATGCTCGTGTCCAAGGCTGCGCTCGAGGCCGGTCGGTCCGTGGCCATCTACTCGCTGCCACGATTGTTGAACGAGATCCGGGACATCCACCGTGCCGAGCGCTCGCACATCGATCTGCTCGACCGACTCACTGCGGTGGATCTCCTGCACATCGACGACGTCGGCGCCGAGCGCAAGAACGAATGGGTGCTGGAGGAGCTCTATTCGATCGTCAACGGTCGCTACGAGGAGCAGCGCTCGATCGTGATCACCACCAACATCCTCGACCGTGAGGCGCTCCGCGATCAGATCAGTGAACGGACCGTCTCGCGTCTGACCGAGATGTGCGACGAGCTTCCCCTGCTCGGAGAGGATCGGCGGTTGGATCTTCGATTCGCGTAAGCGCGACCACGACCTCGACGGTGGCCGGCGACGGTGCCCCCTCCCCCTACACTGACCTTCGCCATGCCGGGACCCGCGAATCTCGCTACCGAATGAGGCCCCTGAGGACGTAGAGCGATGCCAGGGATCGTGGTCGTTGGCGCCCAGTGGGGTGACGAAGGCAAAGGGAAGGTCACCGACCTGCTCGCCGAGCGGGCCGATGCGGTCGTCCGCTTCCAGGGCGGCAACAATGCGGGCCACACGATCGTCCGCAACGGACGGACCTGGAAGCTGCACCTGATTCCATCGGGCATCCTGCACTCCGGCAAGCTGTGCGTGATCGGGAACGGGGTGGTGATCGATCCGAGGGTGCTGACCGACGAGCTCGGCGAGCTGCGCCGCACCGGGGTCGACACGAGCGCGCTGCGCATCTCCGCCAATGCGCACCTGATCATGCCCTACCACCTCATGCTCGACCACGCCGGCGAGGCTCGGCTCGGCAAGCTGCAGATCGGCACGACGCGCCGCGGGATCGGGCCCTGCTACGCCGATAAGGCGGCGCGGCTTGGGATCCGGGTCCAGGATCTGCTCGACGAGAAGATCCTCAAGCAGAAGATCATCGTCGCGCTCGAACCCAAGCGCCTCTCGCTGCGCCCCTACGCGAAGGATCCGGCGCTCGACCTCCAGGCGATGGCCGAGGAATACCTGACCTACGGCCACCGCATGGAGAGCTACACCGCCGACACCACCCGACTGGTGCACGAGCAACTCGACGCGGGGGCCGTGGTCGTCTTCGAGGGGGCACAGGGCGCGCTGCTCGACATCGACCACGGCACCTATCCGTTCGTCACGTCCTCCAACCCCGTGGCCGGCGCGGCCTGCATTGGCGCCGGCGTGGGCCCCAGGGACATCTCCGAGATCTGGGGCGTGGCCAAGGCCTACTCGACCCGTGTGGGCGCGGGGCCGTTCCCGACCGAGATTGACGGACCCCTGGCCGACCTGCTGCGCGAGCACGGGGGTGAGTACGGCACCACGACCGGGCGGGCGCGACGGGTTGGTTGGCTGGACCTGGTCGCGTTGCGCTACGCGGCGCGGATCAACTCGATGACCGCACTGGCGATCACCAAGCTGGACGTGCTCTCGGGACTCGACCGGCTACAGATCTGCACGGGCTACCGCGGGGCCGAGGGCGCCGAGTTCGACCACTTCCCATATCACCAGTCGGTCCTGCACCACGCGACGGGCGAATACGTCGAGCTTGAAGGCTGGGCGGAGGACATCGGCGAGTGCCGCAGCGAGAGCGACCTGCCCGCTTGCGCCCGCGACTACGTGAGCTTCATCTCCGAGTTCATCGGCGTGCCCGTGGTCCTGCTCGGCGTCGGGCCCGGCCGCGACCAGGTGATCTGGACGGGCGCCAGCGACCACACGGCCGTCGCGGCCGAACACGCGACCACCGCCAGCTAGCGCGGCCGCGACGGATGGCCCACGCCCGGCCACGGAGCGAGCACGAGCACCAGCCGGGCATCGCTCAAGGCGCGCACGGCGCGCCGTTCGCGCGGCTCGAAGTGGGAAACGAAACCGGCCCCGCCCTTGATCTTGCGGCCGTCTTTGGTCACCTCGATTTCCCCGTTCGCGACGACCAAATATGTTCGTTCGTGCACCTGGTGCTCACGGAGCTCCTCGCCCGCGGGGAGGTGGATCGCGATCGCCCGGGTCTCGTCGTCGGAGCGGAGCACCACGGGATGGTGGGGCTCGATCTCCAGTGAGCGGATGTCCCAGGATTCCATTTGGTCTCTCGGAGCCGGGGGATCGAGTGGACCCCGTGGCACGGAGCTTAGTCACTCATCAGGAGGCGCGGCGAAGAGACATCAGCGCCACCGCTCGAGAAGGTCCTCATCGGGCACTCTGCGCACGTAACGGCCCGGCACCCCCATCACGACCGCCCGGTCGGCCACGTCGCGGGTGACCACGGCGCCCGCGGCGATGAACGCCTCCTCGCCGATCTCGACGCCCGGCACCAGCACTGCACCGCCGCCGATGCGACAGGCCCGTCGCAACACTGGACCTTTGAGCTCGCCGGGGTGGTTGTGGCGGCCCATGGTGTGGTCGTTGGTGGTGATCACTCCCGGACCGATGAAGACGTCGTCCTCAACCTCGGTGCCGCCGGTGATGTACACGTCGGTCTGGATCAGCACGCGCGCGCCGATGATCACGTCAAAGTCGATCGAGGAGCCGCGGCCGACGACGGTCCCGGAGCCCAGGGTCGCCCGCTCCCGAACCTGGGCTTGGTCACCGATGATCACGGCCGACCCGACGGTCGCGCCGGTGTAGACGATCGCTCCGCAGCAGACCGTGACCCCGTCCCCGAGCGACAGCCGTCCAAGCGGACCGGCTGCGCTTGATCCGGGTCGCAGGCGCGGGCGCTTGCCCAGCACCGCGCCGTCCTCGATCACGCAGCGGTCGCCCACGGTCGTGCCGCCATGGACCACCGCTCCGGTCCCGATCCAGGTCCGCGCACCGACATGGGCGTCGCCGTAGATCGTCGCTCCCGGAGCGATCCTCGTGCCTTCGCCGACTGCTGCGTCCGCCGAAACGTATGCTCCGGGGGCAACGCTCTGCGCTTTGCCGGAGGAGTCGCCGGCAGCGGCGCTAGACCCGGACACGGTCCTCCCGCCGCGAGAGCTCGAGCGAGCGCTGCAGTCCCTCGAGCACCCGCACGACCCGTAGGCCGCTCTCACCGTCGGAGAGGGGTCTCTCGCCGGTGCGCACACAGGCCAGGAAGTGCTCGCATTCGAGCCGTAGCGGTTCCACGTTCGCGATCCGCGGGCAGTAGCTGGCCCCGGCGCGGGTGATGTACTCGCCATAGCCGCGCGCGTCCTCGTCGAAGCCCTTGTCATAGATGGTGAGCTTGCCCTCCAGGGCCATGTCGTCGAAGGTCGCCATGCGACGCGAACCTACGACCACTATCCGCCGCTCCTTGTGGGGATCGAGCCAGGAGAGGTGAAGGTGTGCGGAGAGACCCGAGGGAAAGCGCAAGAAGCAAAAGACGACGTCTTCGACGCCTTGGCGCACGTATGACTCGCCGTGTGCGATCAGCTCTGCTGGCTCTTCGTCGGCGAGGTGGAGCACGACCGAGACGTCGTGAGCCCCGAGGCTCCACAGCGCGTTCTCATCGGATCGCAGCTTGCCGAGGTTCAGCCGGTTGCCGTAGATGTAGTAGATCCGGTCCCCGAGCTCGCCCGAGGCGATCAGGTCTTTGAGCTTGCGGACCGCAGGGTGATACTCGAGCAGGTGCCCCACCATCAGCGTGCGGCCGCCACTCTCTGCGACCGCGACCGCGCGCTGCGCCTCCGCGACCGACCGGGCCAGCGGCTTCTCGACGAAGCAGTGCTTGCCGGCCTCGAGCACCGCCGCCGCGAGCTGCGCGTGCGTGGAGACGGGCGTGGCGAGGGCGATCGCGTCGAGGCTCCCGTCGTCCAGCAGATCTGAAAGCTCGCCCGTAAGTCGCGTTCCGGGTGAGAGCAAGCTGAGGTGCTCGCGTGCCTGAGCCGAGCTGTCACAGCACCAGGCAAGCTCGCATCCGGGCAGCGCGGCGAAGTTGCGGGCTAGGTTGGGGCCCCAGTAGCCGAGGCCGGCGACCCCGATCCGGACTGGCTTGGCATTCATTGGAGGCGGAGTGTAAGCGCGCTGACGACGCGCTCTGCGGCGCGCCCGTCTCCGTACAGCGGCGGCCGCTCCGCCGGCGGCTCGCGGCTCAGGGCGCGTGCAGCCGCCTGGCGGTCGAGATCCACCAACGTGTTCCAGCCGCGCTCCACGGTCTCGCCCCACTCCGTGATCGTGCGCAGCGTGATGCAGGGAACGCCGGCCAGATAGGCCTCCTTCTGGATGCCACCCGAGTCCGTCATCACCGCGCGCGCGTTGCACAGCAGCGCGGCCAGCTCCAGATAGCCGAGGGGCGGGGTCAGGATCAGCTGCTTCGCTTCCGTCAGCCGCTCCAGCAGACCGTTGCTGTGCAAGCGATCCCGCGTACGCGGATGGACTGACCAGACGACCGGGCATGGCATCGAGAGCAGCAGCTCGGCCAATTCGCGGAGGCGTGCGGGCTCATCGACGTTGCCCGGCCGGTGGGCCGTTGCGAGCACGTACTGGCCCCTCCGTACGCCCCGGTGATCGAGCAGGTCGGTCCGGTCACGGGCCTGCGGCTGGACCTTCAGTGCCACGTCCACCATCACGTCCCCCACCTGGTCGATTGGTCCGGGCACACCTTCGCGCTCCAGGTTTAGAACGGCGGCCTCCGAAGGGCAGAGCAGAATCTCGCTGCAGTGATCGACGAGGACGCGGTTGAGCTCCTCCGGCATCGAACGGTCGAACGAGCGCAATCCGGCCTCGACGTGGGCTACAGGCACTCCGGCCTGAGCACCGGCCAGCGCGCCCGCCAGGGTGGAGTTCGTATCGCCGTAGACGACCACCACGTCGGGAGCTATTTCGTTAATCACCGGCTCCAGGGCCGCCAGCATGCGGGCCGTCTGCGAAGCGTTGGAGCCAAGCGAGACCCCCAGCTCCCGGTCCGGCGCGGGCAGACCCAGCTCGTTGAAGAACACCGCCGAGAGCTCCTCGTCAAAGTGCTGGCCGGTATGCACCATCACCTCCTCGTGTGCGCGGCGGAGCTCCGGGGTCACGGCTGCGGCCTTGATGAACTGGGGCCGGTTGCCGATGACCGTCAGGACCTTCATCCTCCGGCCGCAAGCTGTGCGCGAACGCGCTCGGAGACCGCGGCTGCGACGTGCGCGCTGACCGGCCCGCCAGCGTCGAACGAGTGGTCGTCGATCTGCGCGACCGGCTGTACCTCACGCGTGGTGGAGGCGAGGAAGGCCTCGTCGGCTGCACCGAGGTCATCGAGCGTGCAAGGGCGTTCGCTTGCGCCGGAGACCTCGATCACGAGTCCGCGGGTGATCGAGGCGAGGATGTGGTCGGACAGCGGAGGGGTGAGTAGGTCTCCGTCCTTGACCCAGAAGAGCGAGCTCGTAGGCGCCTCGAGCACGCGTCCGTGCGGCGTGACGAGCAGCGCCTCGTCGAAACCCCGCTCGCGCGCCAGGCGCGTGGCGAGCATGTTTGCCGCATAGGAGAGCGACTTCACGCCGTCGAGGACTCGTGTGGGCGAGTAGGTGACCGAGGAGAGACGGACCCGCTCTGGGCCGGGGGTCAGCGGCTCGGTCAACAGCACCCTGCGGCCCCCGCGGGTGACCACGATCCGGAGCGTGTCGTGGTCGGGTCCGGGGCCGGCTTGGGCCAGGAGTCGCGCCGTCTCGGCCCGGACCGACTCGAGGTCGAGCGGCAGCCGCAGGTTGCTCGCCGAACGCTCCAGGCGCCGGAGGTGGGCCTCGAGGGCAAAGGGCTTGCCGTCGTAGACGCGGATCACCTCGAAGACTCCGTCTCCCCGCAGGAACCCCTCGTCGGTTGCGCTGACGGTGGCGTGCGAAGCGGGCATGATCGCTCCGTCGACGGAGGCCAACGACGCCGATGATGTCACCGACGGGAGCCTAGTGGCTAGCTTCGGGGATTCGAGCGGTTCTCCGCCGGCGAGAGCGCCGCCGGTGCGGCCGCGCGAGCCCGTCCCTCGCCCGTGGCCGCGTACTCGGGCCTCGTCCATGCCTCGGCCAAGTGGACGATCGTCGCCGCCGCGGCCGCCATGTCCTGCACCGAGGTCCACTCGCGCACCGAGTGATACTCGTGCCCGCCGGTGAAGACGTTCGGCGTCGGCAGGCCCATCTCGCTCAGCCGGGAGCCGTCGGTGCCGCCCCGGATCGGCCGGCGCACCGGTTCGATTCCCTCGGCCCGGATCGCCGCCTCGGCAGCGGCCAGCACGTTGGGCACGCGCTCGAGGTGGCGGCGCATGTTTTGGTACTGCTCGCGGATTTCGATCGCCAACCGGGCCCGGGGTTCGGGATCTGTGACTTGGTGGGCTGTCATTTCGAGCAGCGCCAGATGCCGCCGGAGGGCGTCGTCGTCGAAATCGCGCAGAATGGCGCGGAACGTCGCCTTTGCCGGCGTGCCGTTCAGCTCGTAGACATGGATAAAGCCCTCGCGGTCGGACGTCGTCTCGGGCGTGAGGGTGTCTACCGGCAGCAGCGACACGATCCGCGAAGCCAGTCGCAACGCGTTTACGAGCTTGCCCGTCGCCTGCCCAGGGTGCACATCTACGCCCTGCACCGTTACGACCGCCTCGAGCGCCGAGAAGGTCTCGTCCTGAAGCTCTCCCCGCTCCGAGCCGTCGAGCGTGTAGGCGCAGTAGGCGCCGAAGCCGTCAAGGTCCAACAGGCTGGCACCCGCGCCAATCTCCTCGTCGGGAGTGAAGGCGACGCGTAACGTGGGTCGCGGAAGCTCTGGGTGCGAGGCCAGGTAAGCGACAGCGGCCATCACTTCGGCGACGCCGGCCTTGTCGTCGGCGCCGAGCAAAGTGTCGCCGCTCGCGGTCACGATGTCGTGGCCGCGCTTCTCCTGAAGCTCCGGCATCTGCCGCGGATCCAGCACCGTCTCGCCGTTGGGAAGCTCGATCACTCCCCCGTCGTACCCGCGGTGGACGATCGGCTGCACCCCGCCGCCGGGCGCGTCGGGGGTGGTGTCGAGGTGGGCGAGCACGCCGATGACCGGCGCCGGGCTGTCCACGTTGCGCCGCAGGGTTGCGGTGACGTAACCGTTTTCGTCGAGTTGCACGTCTTCCAGTCCGGCCGCGAGCAACTCTTCCACAAGCATCCGGCCGAGCACCATTTGGCCTGGCGTGCTCGGTGATCCCGAGCGGTCTCGGCGAGATTGGGTATCGATCCGAACGTAGCGGCAGAAGCGCTCGAGCAGGTCGCTCGCAAGCTCCCGCGCGAGCTTCGAGGTGAAGCCGTCTGACGGCGCAGCAGCCTCCTTGGGGTAAGGACCGCGGTCCTCGGGGCGCCCCGTGGAGTTGGCGCGGCGGTCTTCGCGGCGAAGAACATTGTCGTCAAGCATCGTTTGATCAATAGCACAAGCCGTCCCGCTGCTCGTAGCTCGGCGGCGCGAACGAAGCGAGGCGTCCGATCGCGGACGCGGCCGCATCGGCTGCCAATGGCCTAGCGGCCCAGGATTCGCGCCGCAAGCACGGCCGCGTTGCGGGGATTGTCGACCCCCACGCACGCCACGGGAACGCCGGGAGGCATCTGGGCAATGGCCAGCAGGGCATCGAGACCGCCCGCGACCGAGCTGCGGGTCGTGAGCGGGACGCCGATGACCGGCAGGTCACAGTGAGCCGCCACCACCCCGGGCAGGGCCGCCGAGAGCCCGGCCCCCGCGATGATCACGCGCAACCCCCGCATCTTTGCGTTGCGCGCATAGTCGGCAACCTTGTCAGGCTCGCGGTGCGCGGACATGACGCGCACCTCACAGCGGATACCGCGGTTGTTGAGCTCCTGCTCCGCGGCCTCCATCGCTGCCATATCGCTCTTCGAGCCCATCACGATCCCGACCACCGGCGCGTCCACCTCGATCTCCGCGAATTCCCGCTCGGGCTCGGCCACGGCCTGGAGCGTCGGCTCGGCTCCGCTCTCTCCCGTCCCTTCGGTGGGCACCTCAGCTTCTTCCTTTCTCATTTCGAACTAGGGGATGCTCGGTCCACCGCGTCCAGCGCGATGTCGTATCGCAGCTGCTTGCCCGAGAACTCAATCATGTCGGCGGCAGCATAGGCCGCCTCACGGGCGCCGGCGGGGTCAGTTCCCAGACCGGTGACGCCGAGCACCCGGCCGCCGGCGGTCACGAGCTCGCCGGGGGCGAGGCGCGCAGTGCCGGCGTGGGTTACGTGCACGTCGGGGGGCACGCGCTCGAGGCCGGAGATCACGTCGCCTGTGGAGGTCGAATCGGGGTACCCGCGGCTCGCGAGGACGACCGTCACCGCGCTCTGCGGGGCCCATTCGAGCTCCGTGCCCCGTAGACCGCCGGGCTCGATCGCGCGCGCAAGCACCTCGAGCAGGTCAGAGCGCAGCCGCGGCAGGATCGCCTGGGTCTCAGGGTCGCCAAAACGGACGTTGAACTCGAGTACTTTGGCGCCGTCCGCCGTCAGCATCAGCCCCGCATAGAGGACGCCGTGGAACGGCGTTCCGCGGCGCCGAAGCTCGTCGAGCACGGGCTGATGGACCTCCGCACAGATCTGGGCCGCGCGGCGCGCGCCGATCGCCGCGACCGGAGAGTAGGAGCCCATCCCCCCCGTATTGGGCCCGCGGTCGCCGTCGAAGATGCGTTTGTAGTCGCGGGCCGACGCCAGGGGGAGGGCCCGATGGCCGTCGCACAGGGCCAGCAGCGAGAGCTCCTCTCCTTGCAGGTGCTCCTCGATCACCACCTTCTCGGTGTCGAAGCGTCGCTGGACGAGCAGCTGCTTGAGCGCGACCTCCGCCTCGCGTCGGTCCAAGGCGATCACCACCCCCTTTCCCGCGGCCAGGCCGTCTGCCTTGATCACGGCCGGGTAGCGATCGATCGCCTCGAGCCCCGCCGCTGCGTCGGTGACGACCACGTGCGCCGCACTGGCTACGGCCGCAGCCTCCATCACCTCCTTGCTGAAGGCCTTCGACCCCTCAAGCGCGGCAGCCGCCCCACCCGGTCCAAAGCACCTTATGCCCGCGCTTGCCAGCACGTCCGCGACCCCTTTGACGAGCGGCGCCTCGGGCCCCACGACCACCAGATCTACGCGCTCGTCGCGCGCAGCAGTCACCACCCCGTCGAGGTCCTCTGCCTCCACGTCGAGGACCTTGGCTTCTGCTGCTATCCCGGCGTTGCCGGGCGCGCAGAGAACCTCGGGCGCGCTCCGGGAGCGCGCCAGCGCCTGGACGAGCGCGTGCTCGCGGCCACCGCTTCCCAGCACCAGCACGCGCGGCCTGGCCGCCGACGGTTGTCCGTCGCGCTCAGATCGAGCCAATGAAATCGTCGATCGGGATCGCGCTCAGCGTCTCGTATTTGGCGGTGCCTCGTGATCCCAGTTCGAGCGACACGCGTGCGATCGTCTTCTCGTCGGGCGCCTCGACGACGTTGACGAAATCGAAGTGGCCGAGCGTTGCCCACTGAGCCTTGACGGCGGCGCCCAGCTGCTCGACCTCACGGTTGACCTCCTTGATGCGAGCCGGGTTGTTCTTGATCGTCTGGACGCCCTCGGGCGTCAAGGTCGAGAGCATGATGTAGGTAGGCACCGCAGTCCTCCTGGTCGTGGGTTCGCCCGAGACTTCTACCACGGAGGACCGGCTGACCGGCGCCGGCCGCCCGGCCTTTGGTCACGCAGACCTGACGGGTTCCCTCGTGTCCGCGCGCGCAAGCGCGACCTCGCCGCCGGACGCGTCCACCACAACCGTGTCTCCGGGCACGAACCGACCCTCCAGGATCGCCAGCGCGAGCGGATCGACGAGCCGCTTCTGGATCACCCGCTTGAGTGGCCGAGCGCCGTAGGTGGGGTCGTAGCCCAGGTTGCCCAGGAGCGTCCGCGCCGCGTCGGTCAGCTCGACGTCGATCTCGCGCTCCTGCACCCGCTCGATCAGGCGGGCGACTTGGAGATCGACGATTTCGGCGATCTGCTCGCGGGTCAGCGGCTTGAACTCGACGATGTCATCGAGGCGGTTGATGAACTCGGGCCGGAAGTGCGTCTCCACCCCTGCCCGCCCGCCGGGGACATTGGAGGTCATGATCAGGACCGTGTTCTTGAACGACACGGTCCTGCCCTGACCGTCGGTCAAGCGTCCGTCGTCCATGACCTGGAGCAGAGCATTGAACACGTCCGGGTGGGCCTTCTCGATCTCGTCGAGCAGAACCACCGAGTACGGCCGCCGGCGGACGGCCTCTGTCAGCTGGCCACCCTCCTCGTAGCCGACGTACCCGGGCGGCGCACCGACCAGACGCGAAACGGAATGCTTCTCCATGTACTCGGACATGTCGAGGCGGACCATCGCGTCCTGGCTGTCGAACATGAACTCGGCCAGCGCCCGTGCGAGCTCCGTCTTGCCGACCCCGGTGGGACCGAGGAAGAGGAAGCTGCCGATGGGGCGATCGGGATCCTGGAGCCCGGCCCGCGAGCGCCTCAACGCCGCCGAGACCGTGTTGACCGCCTCGTCCTGGCCCACGACCCGCTGGTGAAGCCGCTCCTCCATGTGCACCAGCTTTTCGATCTCGCCCTCCATCAGGCGCGAGACGGGGATGCCGGTCCACTTGGCAACGACCTCGGCCACGTCGTCGGCGTCCACCTCCTCCTTCAAGAACTTGGGGCCGCCGCCGTCGGCCGCAGCGGCCTGGGCCGCTTCGGCCTCCTCGATCTCCTTCTCGAGCGCAGGGATGGTCCCGTACTGGAGCTCTGCGGCGCGGCCGAGATCAGCTTCGCGCTGAGCCCGCTCGAGCTCGATCCGCGCTTCCTCGAGGCGCTCGTGCAGTTCGGCGAGGGCGCCGATGGTGTCCTTCTCGCGCTGCCATTCGGCATGCATCGCCTCGGAACGCTCGCGTTCCGAGGCCAGCGCCCGCTCAAGCTGCTCCCGCCGCGCGGCCGTTCCGGCGTCCTGGTCGCCGTCGGAACCGAGCGACTGCAGCTCAATCTCGAGCTGCATGATGTGACGGTCGACCTCGTCGATCTCGGTGGGCTTTGAATCGATCTCCATGCGGATCCGCGAGGCGGCCTCGTCGATCAGATCGATGGCCTTGTCGGGAAGGAAGCGGTCGGTGATGTAGCGCTGGCTGAGCGTCGCTGCGGCCACCAGTGCGGAATCCTGGATCCGCACCTTGTGGTGGACCTGGTAGCGCTCCTTGAGGCCCCGCAGGATCGCGATCGTGTCCTGCACCGAAGGCTCGCCCACGTACACCGGCTGGAAACGCCGCTCGAGCGCGGCGTCCTTCTCGATGTGCTTGCGGTATTCGTCGAGCGTCGTGGCGCCCACGCAGCGGAGCTCGCCGCGCGCCAGCATCGGCTTGAGCATGTTGCCGGCATCGACCGCACCCTCGGCCGCCCCCGCGCCGACGATGGTGTGCAGCTCGTCGATGAACACGATGATCTGACCCTCGGCATCGGCGATCTCCTTCAGCACGGCCTTGAGCCGATCCTCGAACTCTCCTCTGTACTTGGAGCCGGCCACCATGGCGCCGATGTCGAGCGCCACCAGACGCCGGTCGCGCAGGCCCTCGGGGACGTCGCCGGAGACGATCCGCTGCGCGAGCCCTTCGACGATCGCGGTCTTGCCGACGCCGGGCTCGCCGATCAGCACCGGGTTGTTCTTGGTCCTGCGCGATAGGACCTGGACCACGCGGCGAATCTCGTCGTCGCGACCGATGACGGGGTCGAGCTTGCCCTGAGCGGCAGCTTCCGTGAGGTCGCGGCCGAATCGCTCGAGCGCCTGAAACTTGTCCTCGGGGTTCTGGTCGGTGACCCGGTGACTGCCCCGAACTTCGCTCAGCGCCTTGAGCAGCTCATCGTGGCCGGCGCCGGTCTCGCGCAGCGCCCTACCGGCGCCGCCGGGGTGCTTCGCCAGCGCGAGCAACAGGTGCTCGGTGGAGACGTACTCATCCTTGAGCTCGCGCATCTCGGTCTCGGCTTCGCGCAAGATCTGAACGAGCTCGCTTGAGCCGGCGGCGGGCTCCCGCCGAGCCCCGCTC
>JAFAPR010000240.1 GCA_019247075.1 Solirubrobacterales bacterium | reverse complement strand
TGGCGCAGGCGCTCGTCGAGCCCCCGTAACAGCGAACCGCCGCCAGCCAGCACGATGCCACGACCCATGATGTCGGAGGCGAGCTCCGGCGGGGTCTGATCCATTGTCTCCTTGATGCCATCCATGATCCGCGACACGGGTTCCTCGAGTGCGCCTCGGATCTCCTCGCTGGTTAGCACGATCGCCTTGGGCGGCTCGCTGACCATGCCTCGGGCGCGGAGCTCCATCTGCAGCTCGTTGCTCATCGGGTAGGCGGCCCCGATCTCGACTTTGACTTTCTCGGCGGTCTGCTGGCCAATGAGCAGCTTGTACTTGCGCCTGATGTAGTTCATGATTGCCATGTCGAACTCGTCGCCAGCGGCGCGGATCGAGCGCGACACGACGATTTCGCCCAGCGAGATCACCGCTATCTCGCTGGTGCCACCGCCGACGTCAAGGACCATCGAGCCGGTCGGCTCGCTGACGGGCAGTCCGGCGCCGATCGCCGCGGCCATCGGTTCCACGACGATGTGGGCCTGCTGCGCGCCTGCAGATAGGCAGGCCTCCTCCACGGCGCGCTTCTCAAAGTCGGTCACGCCGCTCGGCACACACACGACCACACGGGGACGTGCCCAACGGCTTCGATCGACCTTCCGGATAAAGTGCCGCAGCATCTCCGCCGTGACCGCGAAGTCCGCAATGACGCCGTCCTTGAGCGGGCGGATTGTGCTGATGCTGCCGGAGGTGCGGTCGAGCAGTTGCTTGGCTTTGCTCCCGACGGCATAGACCTCGCCGGTCCGCGAGTCGATCGCGACGACGCTCGGCTCCGAGAGCACGACCCCGTGTCCCGGAACGTAGATGAGCGTGTTCGTTGTGCCGAGGTCGACGGCCATCTCGCGGACCCCGAAGCCGGTCATGTACGCGAACAGGCCCATCCGTAACCCAAGCTGGGGTCAGGCGCGCATGCGATCCAAGCCAGACCGTCGCGACAACTTGCCTTAGCCCAGATTTCGGGCTTTGATGGGGTCCGGATCGAGCGCCCGCTTCGTTGCCGCATGGCGCGTCATTCGACGGCCGAGCGGAAGACCCTCTCGACCATCGCACACATCCATGACGCAAGGCGCCCAGTCGTGCACTACCCGTTAGTGTCGAGGAGTGCGCCACCCGGCGAGGGGGTGGCGACCGGTCTCCGGCTCACGCTAGTCGGTGTCGACGATTGAGAGGAGGCTGGGGAGCGGCGGTGAGCCTGTCCCGGAGCAGCGCGGCGGAGCATCGGACTCCGGTGTGGACTGTTCCGCGAACAGTCTCGCTCCACCACGCTGACGCGAGGCCGCTAATCCGAAACTTCCGCAGCCTCGGCGGGAGGCGGTTTTCGAACGCGAAGTCCGATTCGCAGGAAGCGAAACGAAGCGATCGTCGCCAACACTCCGACGATGATCAGCACGACCTGCAACCACGTTGGCGCCCCGAGGATGGCGTGGCCGACGAAGTAGGACTCGAGCGTGATCAACGCCGACCACGCGAGAGCAGCGACCGCGCTGACCGCCAAGAAGCGGCCGAGCGGCACGCCGCTCGCGCCCGCGACGAGGCCGGCAGCATTTCGTAACCCTGTGATGAACCGGGCGATAAATAGCGGTACGATGGCGTGCCTCTGGAACTGACCACGGAGCTCCTGGACGCGCTCCGGCCCCTGACGGAACAGCCGGCCGACACGGAGGAGCACCGGCTCACCCCGCCAACGACCGACTGCAAAGCCGGCTGTTCCACCAAAAAGTGCACCTAGCGCCCCCGCGGCGATAACCCCTTCCAACGGGAGACCATTCTCAGCCGATGCGTCTATCCCTGCGATCACGAGCGCCGTACCACCGGGAACGGGAAAGCCCATCGCCTGTAGACCTGCCGCCAGGAACACCGCGACGAGACCGAATTCGTGGATCAGCTGGGTGATCTCGTGGGAGCTCACAGCACGTAGTTTGCACCACGCAGGTTCCGTCCCGGGAACTGATCGCTCGACGTCCAGCTGGCGCACCGTCAACCCGGCCCGTGCCCGACAGTCTTAGCCTGTTGGCCGACCACGTTTCGGAGTGGCCCCCGGCAGGTCACGTCGCGCGGCCGCGCGCACCTCGAGCATCACTCAAAGCTCGCAGACACGGCGGACGCCGGGCTCGCCCGAGACCAAGACACGAGCGACGAGCTTGGTTGAGAGGTCTCCCTGAAGAGCGGGTCGTGGAGTGACTCAGGGTTGCTGGCGTGGGGCAGTAACCAGCAAGGCTTTCTGAGTAGACGTCGAACCGCCGATGAGCGCGCGGTGGAGGTGAGGCGAGGGACAGTCCCGGCTAGGGCACGAACAGCCGGCCGCGCATGCTCTCCTCGTTCTGCGGATTGAAGTCCCACAGGCCCTTGAGCTGCGCGCGGAGGTCGTCGGGCAGCCGTTCGACGCCGTGGTGGTTGATTTCGACGAGGTTGCCTGCAGGGTCGCGGACGTAGAGCTGGACGACGTCGCCGGGCAACTCGACGAGGTTGTTGCCAAAGGCGTCATGGTCGAAGGCGTTTCGCCGCTCGGCGGCGCGGTAAACCGGCTCAATGTCATCGACGGTGATCCCAAGGTGGTGGTGGCTCGTCGGCTTGAGGTCACGCTCGAAGAGGTGCAGCTGCGTGCGCCCGAGCGCAAGCCACTGCACCGGGATGCCGAAGTTCGGAGTATCGATGCGCTCGGCACCCAAGAGGTCCTCATAGAAGCGAACCGACTCCTCCAGATTGAGCGCGTTGATGCTGACGTGGTTGATTTGGGCCACCCAGTTCCTCCTGTTCGCCGGCGCGGGTATGTTACGCAGCCCATTTTCCAGCGAGAGGAGAGACCATGGCGGAAATCGTTGTCGTGGGCGCGTTCACCGCCAAGCCGGGCGAGGAGGAGGAGCCCAAGCAAGCCTTCGAGCGTCTCATCTAGCCGACCCACAACGAGCCCGGGTGCATCCTCTACCCGCTGCCCAGAGGGGAGTCTAAGAAGGGATCACTCGCTGAGCATGCCGGCAGCACCGCCTGACGTTCCAGTCGCGGCGGCGTGGGCCACGCTCTCCCTCTCAAAGGATCCAAACTTGCGTTCGCCTGCCCACCAGCAGGCAGCTAGTGACGCAGAAGCCAAACCACGCCAGGTAATACCGTCTCGGCAAGCGGTTGCAAACCACAAGCGGAAGGAGCCCCGTGCTGAGGCAGGTCGCGGAGGGTGTGCTGATCCACCAGAGCGAGTTCTTGCAGACCAACACCGTGGTCGTTCAGGGCCGGGCCGGCGTGTTGCTCATCGACCCCGGGGTGCGCGGCGACGAGATGGCCTGCCTCGCGAACGACCTGTCCGATTTGGGCCAGCCCGTTGTGGCGGGCTTCTCGACGCATCCGCATTGGGATCACCTGCTCTGGCACCCAAGCCTCGGCGCGGCGCCCCGTTACGGCACGGCGCGCTGCGCGGCCACTGTCCGAGATCGGCTGTCGGACGCGCGGGCGAAGGCCCGCATCGCCGAGCTGATACCGCCGGACATTGTCGAGCAGGTACCGCTCGACCTGCTCGGCCTCATTACCGGCCTGCCCGCCGAGACCGAGCGGATTCCTTGGGATGGCCCTCGAGTCCGGATCATCGAGCATCAGGCGCATGCCCCGGGCCATGCGGCGCTGTTGATCGAGGAACGCGGCGTGCTCATCGCTGGCGACACACTTTCTGACGTCCTGATTCCGATGCTCGACTTAAAACGACACCGCTGACCCGATTGAGGACTACCTCGCCGCGCTGCGGCTGATTCAGGGCGCGGCGGGCGATGTCGAGATCGTAGTCCCCGGCCACGGGTCCATCGGCGAAGCTGATCAGATACACGAACGGATCGAACAGGATCGGGCGTACCTGCACGCCCTGCGTGACGCCCGAGTTGCCAGCGACCCGCGTGTCGGCCCATCGGCCGCGAACGGCAAGGACTGGCTGCCCGGCGTGCACGAACGGCAACTACAGAACCTCGCCCGAAGAACAGAGCGCGACGGGACGCACGGATAGAGATCGACTCACGGGACACCTGCTTCGGTAGCAACACGTGCATCTCTACCCGCCGACCAGCGGGCCTGCCTAGCGCGGGTTCGGAGGCTCACGCTGTGAACTCGCGAGGTCGCGCGACTGACCGATGAGTTCTGCGGTGTCGACCGGTCCAAGTGTTCAGTGGTCTGGACCGCTGGCGAGAGGAGGATCATGGGCATTGCGTTTCCGGGCGAGTCTCCGGCGTACCGAGCCGCGCGCGATCGGCTGCTCGAGCAAGAGATCGAGCTGCGCCGCGCGATGGAGGCCGTTGCGGCTGCAAGACGCGAATTGCCGCCAGGCGGGGTCGTGCCTCGCGACTATGTCTTTCAGGGCCGCAGGCCTGACCGTGTGCCGGAAGAGGTGCGGCTGTCTGAGCTCTTCACGCCCGGCAAGGACTCGCTTTTGATCTACAGCTTCATGTTTCCACGCGACCCTCACGACCAGACGCCCGGCCCCTTGACCGGGCAAACCGCGCTGCTTCCGTTGGCCGAAGGCCCGTGCCCCACGTGCGCGGCTTTCATCGATCAGCTTGAGGGCGCTGCCGAGCACGTGAACCAGCACATCAACCTCGCGGTCGTAGCCAAGACCTCGCTGCCACGGCTGCTCGCATTCGCCGAGGAGCGTGGGTGGCGTCGGCTTCGGTTCCTCTCGTCCGCGAATAACACGTATAACGTCGACTACCACACCGAGACCGCCGAGGGCGCGCAGCGGCCGATGCTGACCGTGTTTCATCGCGATGCGGACGCGATCAGGCACTTCTGGAGCTCAGAGCTCTTCTACACGCCAGCCGAGCCAGGTGAGGATCCCCGCCATGTTGGCACCCTCGAACCGCTCTGGAACATGCTCGACCTAACCCCCGAGGGACGACCTCAAGACTGGGCGGAGCAACTCCAATACGGCTGAACGACCGGTCCTGCGCGCAGACCCCCTTCGCTCGCGGCACCGGTATCTGGATGCCTCGCTGTCTTCCCCGCAAAGCGGCGCCATGTAAGTCTGCCTCACCAGGCAGGATTCTTGGAATCTGTGGTGCTGGACGTCGCCCTCGTGCTCGGAGCCACCGTGGTGAGGTGGTATGACCGCAAGGGATTCCATCGGATTCGGCCCGACATCCTGGCCCAGGTGCAGCGAACTGCCAGCGCCTATCGCGCCCAACAACAAGCACAACCCGCCTCGCGCGACTCGCTGCACGGCCGCCACCAACCGATCCGTGAGGATGCGTTTGCTGGCCGACCGCGTAGCGGCACGACGCCGTTGGTCTCGGGCGGTCGCCCGCCAGCGAGTTACGACCCGGTCGTCCTCGGCGCGGCGGTATACCCCGGCTGCTCGATCGGCCAGCCGTGGCTGCGCCAGGTCCCGACTCCGCCGTCGGCGACGTGGATCACGCGCGCGGCGCCGGCTCGTGCGAGCAGGGAGGCGGCAACCGCGCTGCGCTGGCCCGAGGAGCAGATCACTGCGACGGGCCTTTGCGGGTCGATCCCGGCGGGGATCCCGTCGAGGTCGTGGTAGGGCACGTGCACGGCACCGGGAAGGTGGCCGTCGTCCCACTCTTCGCGTTCACGGACATCGAGAACCTGGACCTCGGCCAGCCGCTCGTGCACGGCGCGGACGTCGATGCGTTCGGTGGACTCGGTCGGTCGCTTTTCTTCGCGCCAGCTGGTCATGCCGCCGGCCAGATAGCCCCCGAGCTTCGTTATTCCGACAGCAGCCGCCAGATGCGCGGCGTGGACCGCGTCCTCGTCGTCGCGGCCGACGAGGATCACCGCCTGGTCGCGGTTGGCGACCCAGGCAAGCTTGCTGCCGAAGCCTGCTCGGACCGCGGGGTCGCAGACGGCAGCCGGGATGTGGGCGTCGTCGAACTGCAGGTCGGTACGCACGTCTACCACGAGCGCGCCTTCGGCCTGGGCTCGCTCGACCTGGCGGGCGGTCAGCGGTTCGACCTCGACACGACTGGTGTGGAGCGGCCCGCGATTGAGCGCCACGATCGATTGAAGGTTCGGTGGCTGCGGAGCCAGAGAGCCGATCGCTCGGGCCACAAACGTGTCCTCGTCGGCCTCGGCCAGCAGATCGTTGTGGGCTAGTTCGTAGCCGACCGTGGAGGAGACCTTCATGTCCATGCCGGGACCGCCGCACAGCGAGCCGCCGAGGTGGCCTGGCCAGACCTCGCATTGCGCCGGCAAAGTCAGCAGCTTGTCGTGCAGCGAGGCGAACATGCCATGCGCACCCTCCTCCTTGTCGACGGCGAGGTCGGGCCGCGCAATGTCGCCAACGAACAGCGTGTCCCCGGTCAGCGCCGCCCACGGCTCGAGGCCCCGAGCCGTGTCGACCAACGTGAAGACCGTGTGCTCAGGCCGATGGCCGGGCGTATGCAACGCACGGACCCGAACCGCGCCAAGCTCTAACTCCCATCCGTCCTCGAACGGCTCGTGCTCATAGTCGGGCGCGGCCTCACGGTGAATGTGGATCGACGCCCCCGTCGCCGCTGCGAGCCGACCGTGCCCGGACACGTGGTCGGCGTGGTTGTGGGTCTCGAGGATGTGCTCGATCCGTACGCCCATGTACCGAGCTAGGGTCAGGTACTCCTCGATCTCGAGCTTCGGGTCGACGACCGCGGCGACACCAGCGTCCTCATCGCCGATCAAATACGAGGCACAGCCGAGGTCGTCATGGGTGATCTGGCGAAAAATCATCGTTGTCTCCTAACGAGTCAGTGGGAGGCCGACGCGGGTGGAGGCGACCACGCCGCCCGGCCGCGTCGGCCGCGCGGGGCTTGGCGGGGCTCGATCGGGAAGGTGGGGTTGGTCGCCGCTTGCCTTGCGCGTTGACGTGTTGGTGGCCTTGAGGTGGCGCGCCTGACGGCGCTCGAGGTTGCGTGTTCGCGGCGTCGTTTGGCCTCCTGGAGTGCCCAGTAGCGCACGAGGTCCTGTACTCGGCTTACCAGCTTGGCTGCTTGGTGCCAGTGCCCCGGCTGCGCGTCTGAGTTGGTTAGCTGCTCGAGTCGGCGCAGGAGCTCACCGGCGAAGTAGTTGGCGTCGCGCAGGGTCTCCAGACGATCGCCGCGCCTTTCCGTTGGGGAGGTCGCGGGAACTAGTCGGGCCACCGGTCTCACTCCTCTACCTCCAGCCGAATTCGCTCGGCGGCACCTTCGCGACCAACGATGTTTTGGGCCCGAGCCCTGGCCCCGGTGATCGCCAGTTCCGGTGTGAGGTTGACCACGGGCGCGGCGATCGCCTGGCCGTTTCTCAGCAGCAGACACGACCACATGCCCGATCTCGTCGGCTCGAGCTCGACCTCCCACACATCGCGATCACCCCGACGCAGCGCTTGCAGGCGCCTCCACGCCTCGCCACCTTGCTCGACGCCAAGCCTAGCGGGGTCGATCTCTCCATCGAGCGCCGCGAGGACGCAGCTCAGCGCGTCGCTGGTGGGCGTGCTTGCGAGGTCCAGCGCGCGCCGTTTCCACTCCTGCGCCACGATCCTGGCGGCCACGACGGGCGTGGCGACGCCCACCTTGGGCTCCACGATGATTTCACAGCGGCCTCGAAGCTCGCTTTGACCGGCGGTTCGACCCATCTCCATCTCTGACTCGTCTGAACAGCCGGCTAACGACTGCACAACTGTAAAGCAGTGCAGAAGAGACTAGCGTCTTCCGGACAAACTGTCAAGTACACAACCGTATACTTGTGATACCGTTCGTCTCATGGCCCTCCCGGATTCGGTCCCGCACCCGCTCCCAGACCCGTTGGTCGAGCTCGTCGCGCAGCGATTCCGCGTGCTCGGCGAGCCGATGCGGATCAAACTGCTGGACCGGCTGCGCGAGGGCGACGCGACCGTCGGCGAACTGCAGCAGGCACTTGGCGCTTCCCAACAGAACATCTCAAAGCACCTCGGCATCCTCTACGCCGCCGGCATGGTCGCCCGCACCAAGCACGGCACCCACGCCCGCTACTCGATCAGCGACCCCAGCGTGTTCGAGCTATGCGACCAGATCTGCGGCGGCGTACGCCGCCAAGTCCACGAACTCGAGACGATCCTCCAACCAAGCTAACCGTCCCCAGCCCGCTACGCGCGACGCTCTCGCGGCTCGATCCGCCACTTCTGTAGGACCGTCGGGATCCCTGGCTACGGTTCGAGCATGTCCGGAGAACCAGGAAAGTGCCGGTAGAAGGCCTCTCGCTATCGACGGGCGCCTCCCTCGCCGTTGCTGTCGGGACGCTCTTGCTAGCGGCCTTTACGGCGTTCCTGGCGTATGAAACTCGAAGGGTCGCGGGCGATACCGAGGAAGACGTCACCGCACAATGGCGTCCTGTTCTCATCGCTGTGGGGACCTCCGTCAGCGTGGAGAGGAGCCCGGGTGACTCCGATGGTGAGGTCAGCTTTACCTTGGTCAACACGGGCCAGGGTCCCGCGATCAACACAACCGTAACGCTGAAATCGGAGTCCTCGGTCGACAAGCGAGAATCACCTGAGTCGGCATGGGGCACGCTCGCGGTAGGCCAGGAACACAATGACACGGTCCCGAAAATGCTCTTCCGGGATTCCTCCGGAGGGCAGCAGCCCTTCCTCCGTTACACGGTCATCGCTCGCTACACCGATCTCGCCGATCGAGTCCACACAACTATCCTCACCTGCGTCGATCCGGCGACTGGCACGCGGAGCGCTTCCCCGGGAGAGAAGCTTGTTTTCGAGGTGCGGATCGCGGACACCCGCGTACTCGGTCCTCCGCGCCCCGCACGCGTGCGGTGGCGGCTGTTCAAGCGCGTACGTCCCAGCGGGTGACTCGTTTGGACCTGCTCGGGGTCGGTCTAAGCGGGAGCCTCTCGACCGAGCTCGGCAAGCTGGTCGACGATGCTCGTGAGAGGCTGGGTGGCATCGATCTCGTGAGTGCACGTTCTGCGCAGTAACGGTTCCGCCTCGGCCAGGTCCCGGAGAACGAGTTCCCGCTGCTCCGCACTCTTGCCATAGGCGTTGGTCGTCCGGTTCTCGATACGGCTCAGAATCACCTCGGCGGGAGCGCTTAACAGGACGACCGCATCAAAGCGCCCGTAAAACCGACCCTGGTTTGACACCGTCCCTGAGACATATAGCGACGGCCCACCCTGGCGCACGAGAAGCTCTGTCATCCGGTCTTCGCGCCACACATAGCCGCCTTCGTCCTCCGACCATTCAGTCCAGCCAGGTTCGTCGGTGTCGACCACCTGAAAGCCGAGCCTTTCAAGCGCTGCCAGGGCGCTGGACTTTCCCGTTCCCGACATGCCGGTGACGAGCACCCTCTGCATCCCGGTAAGCGTACGATGAGCATGTGCATCAACCGACCCGCGTCAAAAAGGCAGTCGTGGCGTTGGCTCTTTTGGCGCTGCCTGGGTTGAGCTTGGCCGCCGACGCATGGATGTACGTGCCGCTCCTCAGCATTCCGGCTCTGTTCCTGCTGCCGAGCCTGTTGTTCGGCGGCGGTGGGCCGCCGGACGGCCCCGACAATGGACCGGGCGGTGGCGGTGGCGGCCGGCCGGTCGCACCTGCGCCTCCGCCCGGCGGTGTGCCGCTCCCGGATGCGGAACAACCTCGCCTGAGGATCCGGGACCACGGGCGGCTGTCTCTGCGGAAGCCGAGAGTTCGTCCAGGCTTGGCAAAGCCCTTGACTCCGGTTCGGCGCTAGTCCGCCTGGCTGGCCCCGGGAGCCCTAGGTTTGATCCTGGGGACCCTGGAACGGCTGTGGCACCAGCACGATCTTCCCGTGCGTGTGGCGCTCTGCGAGTTCCCGATAGGCATCGCGAGCCTGGTCGAGCGGGAACGCGCGGGCGATGGGAACCTCAAGGCCCCCGTCGGCCACGAGCTGTGCCAGTTCTGCCAGCAGGTCCGCCGTCGCGATCGAGTGCGTGCCCTGGGCGCTTACGCCGTAGCGCTGCACCGCCGCAAAGTCCGCGATCGTGTTGATCCGCTCCGGCGCGACGCCTAGCTCCAGCGCTAGAGCGACGTAGCCGCCCCCGAACGTATCGATGAACGCATCGATCTTCCCCTCGGCGGCTCGGCGGAGCCGCTCGGCTTGGCCCTCGCCGTAGGTGACGGGCACCACGTCGTGGGCGCGGAGCCAGGCGTGGTTGTGCTCTCCGGCCAGGCCGATCACGGTCGCGCCGGTACGGCGTGTGAGCTGCACGGCGATCGAGCCCACCCCGCCGGCCGCGGCCGACACCGCCACGGTCTCGCCGGCCCGGGGAGCCACCGCCCGCACCGATGCGAGCGCCGCCATCCCGACGATGAAGAGCGATCCGGCCACCTCCCAGGGGATCGCGGGAGGCTTGAGGGTCAGCTGGTCGGCCGGAACTGCGACCAGTTCCGCGTGGCTCGCGCGCTCCTCCGACCACCCGAGAACCTCGTCGCCCACGGAGAACGCGTCCACGCCGTCGCCCAGCTCCCTCACCACCCCGGCGAAGTCCGACCCCTCGCCGGAAGGGAAGGTGGCCGGCCAGCGCTCGTGCATCCGCCCTTCGCGGATCGAGATCTCACCTGGATTGATGCCGGCCGCCTTCACCGCCACCAGCACCCGGCCGGTCCCCGCAACCGGATCCTCGACCTCGCGGACCTCGAGCACGTCAACGCCGCCGTAATGGTCGAAGCGCACGGCTCTCATGCCGCGCTCCGGCGCTCGCGCCGGCGCCGCGCGTCAGCTCCCGGCATACCGTGCGGGCAGCTCCGCGACGCGCGCCGCGCGGAGCAGTCCGGCGTTCGCGGCCTGTACCTCTGCGAGCGCGTCGGTGTCGGACAGCCCCGGCACGGATACGAGCACGCCGCGCGCGAGGTCGGTGAGGCTGGCCCGCACCACGTCGTGCGGCTCCATCCGCGGCACACTGCTCACGTCCATCCCTTGGCGCGTGTGGAATTCGGACCGCACAACGCCCGGGCAGACCAGCTGGACCTGCACGCCGAGCGGTTGCAGTTCTGCCGCCAGTAACTCGGTGAACGTGACGACGAACGATTTGGTGGCCGCGTACACCGCCCTTTTGGGGAGGAAGGGCTCTTGCGCCGCGCCGCTGAAGGCGAGCAGGGACGCCACGTTGATGATCGCGCCCGACGCGCGCTCGACCATCCCGGGAGCGGCCGCGCGGCTGAGCAGCACGAAAGCGGCCACATTCACCTCGAGAAGTTCGCGCGCCTTCGACGGCGGAAGCTCGACGAAGGGCATGTAGTGGGCCAGACCAGCGTTGTTGACCAGCATCTCGACCGGCGCGGCAGCGACCGCTTCGCACACCCGGCCCAAGCCGCTGGCGGCGCTGAGGTCGGCGCCGATCGACTCCACATCGACGCCATGGGCGTCACGGAGCCGGGCGGCTAGCTGGTCGAGCCTCTCCACGCGCCGCGCCACGATCATCAGATCCCATCCGTCGCTGGCCAGTCGCTCTGCGTATGCCGCCCCGATTCCCGAGGACGCACCCGTCACCATCGCCAGTCCAGGCATGGCTGGTCACTATAGGTAGGTTGGGCCCGCGGTCAGCGCTTGACGGTGCCGATGATCCACGCCCCCGGCAGCGGACCCCAGAAGCGGCTGTCGTTGGCGGCTCCGCGGTTGTCTCCCATGAGGAAGTAATCGCCCGACGGAACCACGATCGATTTCGATAGCTCGCACTCGGGCACGCCCGGGCAGGGCTGGATGTAGGCGTCCTTCTCCTTTACGCCGTTGCGGATCGCGTGCCCGTTGACGACGGCGATGTGATCTCCCGGCAGGCCGACGACCCGCTCGACGAAGATCATGGTGGACTCGCGCCGGGCCGGAACCCCGCACGGCTGGTTGTCGACCTGACCCGGCCCCTGGTCGATGTTGCCGCACACAAGCTTGGTGGGGTCGGCGGTCGTGGGTGGATGGAAAGCCACTATCTCGCCGAGGCGGGGCGTAACCCGACCCTCCCGAATGGACACCCGGCCGCCGCTGTTGAGCGTCGGCTCCATGCCGGGGTTCGGGATGGTGAAGTGGATAACGCCGCGCCGGCCATCGGAAGACTGGTGGCTTGACGAGGAGCCACCACATCCGGCAACCATCAGGGCAAGGGAGATCCCGGCGAGGAGACAGGCCGCGCGCATGGCAGCAATCGTAGATCGGCCGGGGCAACCCGGGTCGAGGGCAAGATGTGATGCGCCGATGACGCGCAACGCGTGATGGACGGTGTGCAGTCCGCGATGCAGCCCTGGACGCGGCATCGGTCATGGGAGACACTCCCGGCGCCATGTGGTTGCTCGCAATCAGTCGTCATACCGGCATTCGCCTCGCCGAGCTTGGCTTTCTCCTGGCGGCGATCGCGGGGGCGCTGATCCTGCTCGTTGCGCTCGTGCCCACCGGCCGGCGCATGGGGGGAAGCCTCGCCGGGCTCGCGCTGGCCGGCAGCGGCGTATTGCTGATCATCGCCACGCACTGGGGGCACTTCAGCTAATCAGCGTGGGTGTCGGCGACGCGTGACGCGCCTTCGCAGGGCGCCGACGTGTGCTCCATGCCTAAGGTGCCTAGGCGCTCGGTAAGGCCCTCTGAGCGGCGGACGCGGCAGCGCGGCGTTGAGGGCGACAATCATGTTCCCCTACGTGGTCAACGTTCGATGACTCCACTGAGCCCGGAGCGGATGTTGCGCGCCGCGATGGGCGCGCTGCTCTACTTCCCCGCGCGCAAGCTGCTCGCAACGCCGGCCGACGCGCACCTTGAGTACGACGAGCTCGAGTTCGAGACCGACGATGGGGAACGACTCCACGGATGGTGGCTCCCCGCCCCGCGGCAACCGTCCGCTGGTCACATCCTGCTCTTCCACGGAAACGCCGGCAACATCGGCGACCGCGTCCCGCACTCCGCTGTGTTGGTTCGCGCGGGGTTCGACGTGCTGCTGTTCGACTACCGCGGGTACGGTCGCAGCACGGGCAGGGCGGATGAGCAGGGAACGTATCTAGACGCGCGGGCGGCCCGCAGAGCGATCATCGCTCGGCGCGGCTGCGATCCGGCGCGGGTCAGCTACCTCGGAGAGTCGCTCGGGGCAGCCGTCGCCTCGGAGCTTGCGCTGTCCTCGCCCCCGCGCGCTTTGATCCTCCAGTCCGCGTTTACCAGCCTGCGCGACGTCGCGCGCCGGCACTATCCGTTCCTCCCTCGTCCTCTGGTCCCGGACGCGTACCCGACCATCCGTCGCATCGGTGTCGTTGGGGCCCCTGTGCTCCTCATCCACGGCGATCGCGACACGATCGTGCCGCTCTCGCATGCACAGACCCTGTGCGAGGCGGCGCGGCAGCCGAAACGGCTCGAGGTGTTTGCTGGCCTCGGCCACAACGACCTGCTGAGTGCCCGGGAGCGCTACGTGCAGGTGGTCAAACGGTGGATTGGCGACCAGGACGGCAGGGCGACCCCTGGAGCGGGCGGTTGACACGCCCGGCTAAGAGACGCCGCCATCACCTGGGGCGGGAGAGACCGGCGAGCGTCGCTCCAACGGGGCCCCCTCGGACTCCGGCGCCGAGCCTGGTGCCCGTGACCCGGCTGCTCTTCTTCGCTCGCGGATGCGCCGATGCTCGAGGAGGGTGACCACGATCACGCCGACCCCTACCGCCACGACGATCAAGAGCGTCACCAAGCCCAAGTCGCCGAGGAAATCGACCACCGACGGACCGACGTAGTAGGCGGCGAGGCCGACTCCGACGGCCCACATCGCTGCCGAGAGGGCGTTCCATGGCTGGTAGACCCTGGAGCGGACACGATGGATCCCTGCGATCCACGACGGGGTCAGGATCACCGCGATCGCGACGTAGCGGTGGAAGATGCGGTCACCCCGCTTCAGGGCCCGGAGGCGAGCGTGCTGGAAAGGCCCGGGCGCCGACAGCATCGTGCGCCCTGCCTTCAGTCCGACCAGCCAGCCGACGACGCCGCCCGCGGTCGCGCCCACGAAGGCCACCGCGATCACCGAGGCGATGTCCAGCCTGCCCGCGGCAGCGAGGATGCCTCCCGCGATCAACAGCGCCTCGCCGGGCCCCGGCAGACCGGCGGAGCTGACCAAGGCGCCAAACGCCAGCCCGACGTAGTCGAACGGCGGCCCATGGAAGCGGTGGTGGAACAGGTGGTGAAAAAAGTGGTGAAATTGCAGGTGGATCGCGGCCAGTCCAACGAACGCCCGAGCTGGAATCGCTAAGCGCATCTTTCCACTCCCATCGGGTGATCGTCCCACACCCGCCTGACCATAGAGCCGTTCGGCGCGGATGGCGTGAGTTCGACGCCGATCGCCGCGGTGCGATCCCGTCCGAGCCGATCACGGGGCGCCGGGAGCGCGCGTGGCTTATCCCAATGTCTAGAAGACCGGCCCATTTCCTGGACTCGCGGACATGGCGCGGCGCGACCGGTGAAAACACCATGTAGCAGGCGAACGCGGCCCGACCCAGTCAGGCTGCCGCCACCGGTCGAGCGCAGCCTGACTTGAGCAAAGGAGGATCACCTTGCCGGTTCCCTACGCGCCCTGGCTCAGCCCGGGGGACAACGCCTGGCAGCTGACGGCGGCCACGCTGGTCGGCTTGATGAGCGTGCCCGGTCTCGTCGTGCTGTACGGAGGCGTGATGCAGAAGCGTTGGGCGATCAACAGCATGATGCTGACGTTCGGGACTTTCGCGATCGTCCTGATCGTGTGGGTGCTGTGGGCGTTCAGGATGGGCTTTGGCTACCCGCTGCAGATCTTCTCCCACGGGAGCGGCTTCTTCGGCACGTTCGTGGGCAAGCCGGGGTCGATCCTCAGCCACGCGGAAGAACAGGGCCGGGCATACGTGCCGTTGCTCCGCGGCGGCATGCCCGCCTTCAAGTTCCCGATGTCCTCGCTGGCCTACTTCCAGTTCGTGTTCGCCGCGATCACCCCGATCCTCGCGCTGGGATCGGTGCTGGGGCGAGTCAATCTGAAGGCGTGGATCCCGTTCTGCGCGCTGTGGATCACGTTCGTGTACACGGTCGACGCCTTCCTGATCTGGGGCGGCGGTTTCTTCGCCCACCACGGCGCGATCGACTATTCGGGCGGATATGTCATCCACCTATCAGCGGGCGTCACCGGCTTCGTCGCGGCGGCCGTGATCGGGCCTCGACTGCAGCGCGACCGCGAGGTCGATGCGCCCAACAACGTGCTCATGGTCGCGACCGGAGCGGGGCTGCTATGGCTCGGGTGGAACGGGTTCAACGGCGGCGACCCGTACTTTGCAGGAGCCTCCGCTTCCGCCGCGGTCCTCAACACGAACCTGTGCACGGCGGTCGCGTTCCTGGTGTGGGTCACCTGGGACTACCTCAGCGGTCGCAAGCCCTCCCTCCTGGGCGGTGTGAACGGCATGATCACAGGCCTGGTCTGTATCACGCCGGCGGCCGGCTACGTGAACGGTTTTGGCGCGCTGGCGTTGGGGGTGATCGCGTCGACGATCGTGTACTTCGCCCTCAACTACCTGAGTCGGTTGCGCCCGTTCCGCAACGTCGATGACACGCTCGGGGTGATCTACACGCACGGCTTCGCGGGCCTCGCGGGCGGCCTGCTCGTGGGGATTTTCGCCGATCAGCGGATGCTCCTGTACCTGGGCCATGGCAAGGTCGCTGGCATCTCGGCGAGGGGAGTGATCCAGGGCAACTGGTCGCTATTGAAGTGGCAGTTCCTGGCTGCGGTCTGGGTGATCGTCTTCTCCGGCGCGATGACGTTCGTGCTGCTGAAGCTGGTCGGGCTGTTCATCCCGCTGCGGATGTCCAAGGCGAACATGGAGATCGGCGACACCGCAGAGCACGGCCACGAGGTCTACCCCTCGGACGTGCCCTCGCTCGGCTATCCGGTCGGGGCGCCAGAGCTGGCCGCGCCGCCCAGCGGGCAAACGGCGCCATCAACGATTTAGGCGTGCCCGCCTGGTTACGGCCTGCGGTGCGTTAGCCGTTCAACGAGGCTTCGCCAGCGGCTCGGCGGGCGAGCCTGCGTTTTGAGCCACTCCTCGTGGGTGGGGAGCTGGCCGCGACGGCGGGCGTCGAGCACGCATTCGGTGTGTGCATGGCGCCGCCTCAAGGCGTCCCCCTCGGGAGTCATCAGGACGTGCTCCCCGAGCGATGGCAGGTACTCGCCGCACAGCGGGCACCGATATGTAACGGGCTTACGATTGCGCGCCCGGCGCAGCGTCCACCAGCGTGCTTGAGGTGGCTTGGGCATCTGAAACGAAGCATGGCAGCGGGGTATCCTCTGTACGTATGGCAGTGCGTGAGTCAGAGGAGCTCGACGGGCTCAGCCGCAGCGAGGCGCTGCGGGCCTCGCCGCGCATGTTCGACTCCGAGCTGCTTGACAAGCTCTCGCGGGTGCACCCGATCGTGCCGCCGCTGGTGTTCGGCCCGGCAATCGTGTTTCTGATCGCCTGGGGACTGATCCAGGACGCGGGCTGGCTCACGCTGGCGTGGCTTGCCGCTGGCTATGCCTTCTGGACGCTCGCCGAGTACTGGATACACCGGGTGATATTCCATTTCGAGCCCGAGCGCGGGATCGGCGCCCGAATCCACTGGATCATCCACGGCATACACCACGACCACCCGAATGACCCACTGCGGCTCGTGATGCCGCCCTCGGTGAGCGTGCCGCTGGCCGGGCTGTTCATCCTGGCCTTCTATGCGGTGCTGGGCAGCCCCGCCTTCCTTCCCTTCGGGGCGGGATTCCTGGGCGGTTACCTTCTCTACGACATGATCCACTACCACCTCCACCACCATCGCCCCAGGACCGCGGCGGGACGCCTGCTGCGGGAGCTGCACATGCGCCACCACTTCCAGGACGACGAGCGTGGCTTCGGCATCAGCGCGCCCTACTGGGACCTCGTGTTCCGCACCGCGCTGAAGCGGCGCTAGTTCGCCGGCCCGGAATAGAGTGCGCCCCCCATGGCCGGGGTGATTCTCTTCGGCGACACGGCCCACTCCGCGGCGCTGCGGCACGAGGTGCCGCTCGACATCATCGACCCGCTGCTGTTCGCCGAGCACGAAGGAAGGCGCTTCGTCGTCACGAGCGCGCTCGAGCGCGACCGAGTCAGGCGGGCATGCCCCGACGTCGAGCTGCTGGATTTTGCCGCGCTCGGCTATCGGGACCTGGTCAGGGACGGTATGCCGCTGCCCGAGGCCGAGCGCGAGGTGGCCCTGAGAGCGCTGCGGGAGATCGGCATGGACGAGGCCGTGGTGCCGAGCGACTTCCCACTTGGCCTGGCCGAGCGCCTTCGCGCCGCTGGCGTGGTGCTGCGGATCGATGACGATACCGTCGCGCTGCGCCGGCGCGCCAAGAGTGAGATCGAGCTCGACGGCATCCGCGCCGCGCAGCGGGCGGCGGAGGCAGCGATGGCGGCCGCGCGCGAGCTCTTTTCGCGCGCCACGCCGCTTGGCGACGGTCGGCTGGCAATCGAGGGGAAGCCTCTCTTGGCGGAGGACGTGCGCGCGCAAATGCGGTCGGTTTGCGCCGAGGGGGGCGCGATCCTGCCGCCGGACGTGATCATCGCATCCGTGTGGCAGGGCTATGGCCACGAACCCGGCGCCGGTCCTCTGCCTGCCGGGCTGCCGATCGAGGTCGATATCTGGCCGCGCCACGACGCGAGCGGCTGTTGGACGGACATGACGCGGACATTCGTCGTCGGCAGCTCCGCGCCCGAGCTTGCCGCGGCGATCGAGGAGCGTACAAGCGCGGTCAGCAGAGCGTTCGAAACGGCAAAGTCCGCCATTCGGCCCGGCGCGACCGGCCGGGCGCTGTTCGACCGCGCGTGCGACGTGTTCGAGTCGGCCGGCTACCTGACACAGCGAACCGCCACGAACGATGATGAGACCGAGGGGTTTCAGTTTTCACTCGGCCACGGCGTCGGCCTCGAGGTGCACGAGCCTCCCCTGCTGGGGCTGGCGGGAGGTGATCCGCTGATCGCCGGTGATGTGCTTGCGATTGAACCCGGCCTCTGGGACAGCCAGCTCGGCGGCGTCCGCTTCGAGGATCTCGTGTTGGTGACCGAAGACGGATGCGAGACATTGACACGGTTCCCCTACGACCTGTAGCGCCCCCCCGGGCCCGGGCGCTGCGGATGGTGTCGCGCCCCAAGCGATGAACGTCGTGCCGCTCGTTCGGTCCCGACGGAGTCTTCACCATCGCCCACCCCGCCAAAGTGTCCATCAACAGCGTGTCTGAGGCGGGCCCCGGCCACGTGATCCTGGCGGGATCCACGCGGGGCGACGCCTAGGTGGCCCGCTCCCTGAAGCCGCCTGGGCTGGAGGTTTTGCCGGCTATACCGACACTTTTCATCCGCGGGCTGGCCGCTCGCATCCGTCGCCGTGGTGGGGCAGCCCGAACATTGTCTTCAAGGGTTGTAACTACTTCGCTCCGAGTCGCTGCCCCAAACGCCCCGACCGCTATGACGCTGGGGGCCTCAGGCTTGACAACAACACGCCTCATGCAATAACCGTGACGAACGCGAGCGTCACGATCGGATCGTGCACGTTTAGACCATGGCCTGGACTGCACGTGGCCCTCCCGGGCGGAAAGAAGTTGATTCTCACCCAGACCGGCGGGAAGCCACCCTGTCACACCACCACCAGTAGCGACAACTTCGACGCCTCGGAGACGAATAACAGTAAGACGAAATGCACCAAGAATGACCGAAAGATCCCTGTCTTTCACGTGACCGTGGACGGGCGGCCGCTGTCCTACCGGGTACCGGGCAGGTTCTCAACACGGGCGGTAACGACCCCGGAAACCGGCGCTGCGGTTTCCACAGCGAGGTGCGCGCTTGGGCGCGGATCGGTTCCTGAGCGCTCGGTGACTTCGCGCCGTGCGCTTCGGCCTCTGGGAATCGCGCTGGGCGCTGCCATTTGGGCGTTGTCGCCGCTGCCAGCCCCAGGGCCGACACTCAAACCCTCGGATTTGCAGGACGGAGAGGGAGGGATTCGAACCCTCGATGGGGCTTGTAACCCCATACTCGCTTAGCAGGCGAGTGCCTTCAGCCGCTCGGCCACCTCTCCCGTGGCTCGAGCCAGTGTAGTGCGTGGGGTGGGAGCGAGCGAACGCGACTTTTGTCGTGCTTTGGTCGTCTACGATCGGTGCGCGATCTCCTCGGAGGGGTGGCAGAGTGGTCGAATGCGCCGGTCTTGAAAACCGGAGTCCGGCGACCCCGGACCGCGGGTTCGAATCCCGCCCCCTCCGCTCCTTAGCCGTTTGTTCCCCGTTGCGCTCGTGCAGCCAGACCGCTACATTGCGGCGATCACCGGGGCAACGATTGAGTCCGTAGTAGCTGAGCCTGTCGCCGCGCCGCCGCGACCTCAGTTCGAGATCGTGCCGCGCAAGGGCCTCGTGCTCGTGGCCGCCGCGCTCATCGTTCTGATCGTCGCGATCGCGGTCAACAACAAGTGGCTCTTGATGTTCCTCCACGTGGGCGGCGGCGCTGCGTGGACGATCATCGACCTGTTCTTGGGGCTCGTGTTGGGTCCAATCATGGGCCGCATGTCGATCCCCGCTCGGGTCGAGTTCACGACGAAGCTGATGCCCAAGATGCTGTTGATCATGCCCACAGTGGTGATGCTGACGCTCGCAGCGGGCTGGCAGATCGGCATCAAGCTCGGCACCGTGGTGGCGGGCAATCCGCTGCATGGATGGGTGATCGCGAGCTTCATCGTGGTGGGCGTGATGTCTGTGCTCGCACTCGGGCTGCTCGAGCCCGCAAACATCGCCGTGCTCGTCGAGCTGAAGAAGCCCCGCCCGAATCCCCGAGTCATCGAGCGCCTGATGAAGCGGTTCATTTATTGCGCCGGAATCCTCGGCGTGATGCAGATTGCGACGCTGATCATCATGTCCAAGCTGGCCAGCGGGTGAGATGAGCGCGACTCCCCTCGATGAGCTCGGCGCGGCGGTCCACGAGGACCTCCCTGCGATTCCAAACAGCGATCGCCGCTGGCCCCCGGTGACCGAGCTGGCCATGGGTTCGCTAGCGCTGATCGTGATCGGGGGGATCTATCTCTCCTCGCACCTGCCTAAGCACGTTCCCCTGGGCCCGGCGGTAGCCCTCCTGATCGCGTCGGTGGTCCTCTTCGGCGTCAACGTCTTCCTCCTCACCCGCGTCCGAGACTTCGCCTGGGAGCAGTTCTTCCAGGTTGCGAAATGGTCGCTACTCGCCTATTGCATCATCGGCGCGATGATCGAGTACGCGTTCGTCCGCGACCACGTTGGCGGAGGCGCACTCGTCGTGCTCACGCTCTCGCTCGCGGTGTTCGCGGTCCACGTCCCGACTCTCGTCGGGTTCACGGTCGCGCGGTACTACGAGCCCGACAACCCATTCAGCTCGGGCAGTTCAGGCAGCGCCGGCGGGCCTGCCTGAACCGGGCTCCTCGGCCAGGATCACCGGGCTAGAATCGCGCCCAGGCGCCCGTAGCTCAGCTGGATAGAGCGTCGGTCTACGGAACCGAAGGTCGGGAGTTCGAATCTCTCCGGGCGCGCTTCAGAATCGCTAGCAATCACGGGCAGATTGCCAATGTCTTCCCGGGGGCGACAAGTAGGCAGAGGTACCAAGGGGGTACCAAATGTACGGGTGAGCGTGTGCCGCGCCCACGCTCCCATTGCCTGAGGGATCCAAGAGGCAGTGAGTGTCGGCCCCGGACTTGACCGTCCGGTCGTGCGTGCGGTGAACCGCAGGTTCGTGGGGAGCGGGACGATCGTGTCGTCGATGGCCCAAAGCCCCTGCGGCTCGGACTCCGGCTCGAAAATCTCCCCGGTCTTTTGCATGATCGCCAGGTAGCCGGCGATCCCTCGTGGATGCTGTCGTGCGGCGGCGCGGCGGGCTTGAGGATCGTGAAATCGTTTCCGAGCACGTTCTCGAGCGCGTGCCAGCGCGGTGGGCGGCGTGGTCGAGCATCTGCTCGACCGCGCCGGTTACCGTGGGCGCCTGCTTATGCCGCTGTGGCGGCGCCGGAGAAGGCGCGCTCGAAGGACTTGGGATCGCTCCACCACAGCTGGGACATCGCCTGTGAGTTGGGGTCTGGGAAGATGTCCTCGTGGCCTGCGGCCAGTCCGCTGAGGATCCCGCCGGCGACCTCGGCCGGGGGCGTCTTGGGTGCCTGGACGCCGGCGAGCATGTCGGTGTCGATCCCGCCCGGGTAGACCCCGTGAACGGTGATCCCCTTGGC
>JAFAPR010000230.1 GCA_019247075.1 Solirubrobacterales bacterium | reverse complement strand
GCAGCACATCCGGGACACGTTCACGCGCGATGAGATCCTCTCGTTTCGCGCCCGCCGCTGGGCACCGGGCCGCGGCGCCGCGTTCGTGGTTGGCAACCTGCACGCGCTGCCAGATGAGAGCGAGCTGGAGGAGCTATTCGGCCGGCTTGAGCCCCGGCCAAAGCCAGAACCTTTCGAGCCAGCGCCCCCTTTTCACGAGCGCGTGCTCGTCCGCGAACGGGATTCCAACCAGTCCCATCTGCGGATCTCCTATCGCCCGGTGGTCGAGATCGGCGACCCACGCAAGCGCGCGGCGCTCCAGGTTTACTCCACGGTTCTCGGGGGGTCGATGGGCTCCCGCCTGTTCGACGAGATCCGCGAGCAGCGCGGGCTCGCTTACTCGGTCTACTCGGCCGCCCACGCGCACGCCGACACCCCGGTGCTCTCCGTGGCGGCGGGGCTCGAGTCCAGCAAGCTGATGGAGGCGTTATCGCGCATGAAAGCCATCGTCACCGAGTTGCGCGAACAGGGACCGAGCGAGGCGGAGGTGCAGCGGGCGCGCGCCTACGCCGCGGGGGCGCGCGCGATCGCGTTCGAGAACACCGGGGCGGTCGCCCGCCACGCGGCCCAGCAGGCGATCGTCTACGGCGAAGACCCCGACCCTGACACGGTGATCGAGCTGCTCGACGCGGTCTCCCCGCAGGAGGTGACCGAGGTGGCGGCGTCGGTTCCGGCGCAGCTCTCGCTGGCCTGCGTTGGGCCGCATACGGTGGAGGAGCTTCAATCCGCCTAGTGCTACGCGGAGGAGCCGTAATCCGCCGCCAAGAGCGCGGGCGCGCTGCAACACGAGCTATCGCCCGGATCGCGTTCGCAGCCTTGGCGGCCAGCCTCCTCGCTGGTTGTGGCGGGGCTCGTCCACGCTCGGTTCGCACCACAGCGGCGGTGGCTGTCCCACCGGCGGACCACAGGACACCTCCTCTGAAGCCCCGTCTTCCTCCCGGCACCGGGGCACTTCGTGCCGCGTTGGAGCGCGACTTCAAGCGAGCGGGGCGAAGCTCCGGGGCCGCGGTCTACGACCTCACCGACCACACCTGGCTATTCGCGCTGCGCGCCGGGGTCGGACGTCCGCCCGCGTCGGTCGAAAAGCTGTACACGTCGGTCGCGGTCCTGCGCGACCTGGGTCCCAATGCGACGCTGCAGACGCGCGTGCTGGGCAGCGGCCATCTAGCTCGGAGCGGAGTGTGGCGGGGCAATCTCTACTTGCATGGGGGCGGCGATCCCACGTTCGGCGAAGCGACCTTCAACCGCATCTGGGAGCACGGGTATGGCCCGACGGCCACCGAGCTCGTGCGCCGGCTCGAGGCCCATGGGATCCGCCGCGTAACCGGGACCCTGATTGCAGACGGATCGCTGTTCGACCACGAGCCCGGCCCGCCTTCGACCCGCTTCGCCCCCGACATTCCCGACCTGGGCGGCCAGCTGAGCGCGCTCACGTACGACCACGGGTCGACCCCCTCGGGCTGGAGTCCGGCGGCTTTCGCCGCCCACGAGCTGGCGCTGACGATGCGCAGCGAGGGGATCGAGGTTGCGGCAACGCGACGGACGGGCAAGGCGCCGTCCTCCGCGCGCCCGCTCGCCACTGTCACTTCACCGACGGTGACGGTGTTGCTGCGGCTGATGAACGTGCCCTCCGATGACTTCTTCGCCGAGATGCTCGCCAAGCAGCTCGGCACGCGCCTGCGCGGCGCCGGCACCACCGCAGCAGGCGCGCGCGTGATCAAGGAGGCGGTCTCGGGCTACGGGTTGCACCCGCAGATCGTCGACGGCTCCGGGCTCTCGCGCCGCGACCGCTCCTCGCCGCGCGAGGTCGTGGAGCTTCTGAACGAGCTTTGGGGCACCGTACTCGGCGCCCAGCTGTACTCCTCGCTGCCGACCGTAGGGGTCAACGGGACGGTGCAAACGATCGCCGTGCGCACGCCCGCCAAGGGCGCCTGCGTCGGCAAGACCGGCACGCTCACAGACGTCACGAACCTGGCCGGCTACTGCCACAGCCGCCGCGGCCAGCGACTGGCGTTCGCGCTGTTCGTCGATGGGCCGCCTAACTGGCGCGCGGTTGAGCTAGAGGGCGCCATGGTCGCCACGATCGCGCGCCTCTGACGCCTCAGCTGATCGCGACCATCCGCTCGATCGGGACCCTGGCACGGGCGGCGATCGCTTGCGGCACCTTGACCTCGTGCACAGCGTCGCGTAACGAGTCGCGCAGCTTCGGGAGCGTGATCAGCTTCATGTACCGGCAGTGGGCCGCCTCGTTGGCGGCGACGAAATCGATCTGCGGAGCGGCCGCCCGAAGGCCGTGGAGCATGCCCGTCTCGGTCGCCACGACGGCGGTGTCTCTCGCGCTTTCCTTGGCCGCCCGCGACCGCTCGCGGGCATAGCGCAGCATGCCGCCGGTCGAGAGCATGTGCACGCCCTCGGAGCTGATATCGCCGGCGGCGACGTACTCCATCACGCTCGTTGAGCAGCCACATTCGGGGTGAATGAGGAAGTCGGCGCCGGGGTGGGCCGCTCTGACCGCGGCGATGTCGTCTGGCCTGATGCCCGCGTGGACATGGCACTCGCCGTCCCATACGTGCATGCTCCGGCCGGTGACCCGCTCGACGTAGGCGCCGAGGAACATGTCGGGCCCGAACAGGATCTCCGCGTCGTCGCCGTGCTCGCGGTAGATGTGCTGCACCACCTTGACTGCATTGGCAGAGGTGCAGCAGTAGTCGGTCTCGGCCTTGACGGCGGCGGTCGTGTTCACGTACATGACGACGATCGCACCGGGGTGGCTGACTTTCCAGGCGCGCAGCTGCGCCGCCGTGATCGACTCAGCGAGCGAGCACCCGGCGTCGAGGTCCGGGATCAGCACACGTTTCTCGGGGCAGAGGATGGATGCGGTCTCGGCCATGAAGTGGACGCCACAGAACGCGATCGTCTCCCGCTCCGCCCGTGCTGCACGCTGCGAAAGCCCGAGCGAGTCGCCCACGTAGTCGGCGACGTCCTGTATCTCGGGCAGTTGGTAGTTGTGGGCCAGGATCAGCGCGTCCCGCTCCCGGGCCAGGGCGCGCACCTCGTCCTGCAGCGCGGGAATGTTCTCGAGCATCAGAGGAGTGCCGTCGCCGGCGATGGAGGCGGTGGCGGCGGTCGGCAGGGGGTCGGTGATGACGGGGAGGTTCAGGGGCTAAGCGGTTCGAGAAGCAAGGAGAGGTCCAGCGCGGGGGCGCTGTGTGTGAGCGCACCTACCGAGACGAAGTCTACGCCGGTGGCCGCGATTTCCCGGACGGTCGCGAGCGTGACCCCGCCGCTGGCCTCGAGCTGCGCGCGCCCCCCGACCAGCCCAACCGCGTGCCGCAGCGCGTCGGCGGAGAAGTTGTCGAGCAGGATGCGGCGCGCACCCGCGTCCAACGCCTCTCGCACCTCAGCCAGGTCTCTGCACTCCACCTCGAGCGGCAACTTCGCCACGGCGCCGTCGGCGCGTGCGTGCGCGCGTGCGACGGCCTCGCCGACGCCCCCGGCGAGCGCGGCGTGGTTCTCCTTGATCAGGATCGCGTCGTACAGGCCCTGCCGGTGATTGGTGCCTCCTCCCGCCGCTACGGCGGCCTTCTCGAGGGCCCGCAGTCCCGGCGTGGTCTTGCGCGTGTCGAGGATCTGGGTGGCCGTGCCCCGCAGCTCGTGGACGTAACGCGCGGTAAGGGTCGCGATCCCCGACAGCCGGCCGAGGAAGTTCAGGGCCGTACGCTCGCCGCTCAGGATCGCTCGGGCGGCTCCCTCCAGGCACAGCACAGCTCCCTCCTCGTGCCAGCGGCCCTCCTCGATCAGCGCCTCGATCGCCATGTCGCTGTCGAGCGCGCGGAACGTCGCTTCCACCACCTCGAAGCCAAACACCACGCCCGGCTGCTTCTGGACCACGACCGCGCGAGCCCGAGCGCTGTCCGGCACGGTGGCCCCAGTCGTGACATCGCCGGCGCCCAGGTCCTCGCGCAGCGCGCGCGCGACAGCTTCGGTGATCACGGCGGAGTCGATGGCCGTGCCGCTCGCGGGCGCCACGGCCATCAGAGCGTGGCGGCTCTTACTGCGGCGGGCGCCGAGGCGAGCACCCTCACCGTGGCAAAGGTTGGATCGGCGGCCCCGTGCAGCCGGGCCCCGGCGGTGAACATGTCGCGCAGGTATTGGGTCACCTCGGCTGTCACACGCTCGCCGGGCAGGAGCGCGGGCACGCCCGGGGGATAACCGGCGATCGACTCGCAGGAGATCCGGCCGACCGCATCCTCGACGGCGAGGGGCTCACCGCTGCCCAGGAAGGCCTCGCGCGGCGTCATCACCGTCTCGAAGTCCGTGCCGACGGGCTGGCGCGGAAGCTCGAGCAGACGGCCCGGCCGCGCGATCCGCCGCACGGTCTCAGTGAAGTCGTGGGCGAGTCGCTCGAGGGCCTCGACCGGTTGCGCCAGACCGAGTACGAACACCACGCTCGCGTGGGTCGCCAGCTCCGTGTAGGTGTCGTAGGAAGCGCGCAGGGCCGCTGCTATCTCGTATCCGGTACAGCCGGTGCCGCGCACGTCGACCACCAGCCGGAGCGGATCCCACCCGGAGACGCCCGGCCGGCCCACGAGCGTGCCACCCAGCACCTGGCATCCCTGAATCGCATCGATCGCCGCGCTTGTGCGCTGCGCCCCCGCCAGCGTCCGGGCAAGCAGGGCGTCACCGTGGACAGCGAGTTGACGCCGCGCCGCGTCGAGCGAGGCGAACAAGAGCGAACTTTGGCTGGTCGAGCGCACCAGACGAACGGCTCGCTCGAGCGCGCCCGGGTCGATCAGCCCATCCGGAGCCACGTGGAGCATCGCCGATTGGGTCAGGCTGCCGATGATCTTGTGCGTCGAGGTCAGCATCGCATCGGCGCCCAGGTCAAGCGGCGACGCCGGCAGCGCGGAGTGAAATCCGAAGTGCGCCCCCCACGCGTTGTCCACCACCAGCGCGACGCCCGCCGCGTGGGCGACCTCGGCGCAGCGAGCAACGTCGGCGGCCATGCCGTAATAGGTAGGCGAGACGATGAAAGCCGTCCTTATGTCCGCATTCCTGCGCAGACATTGCGCGAGCGCCTCGGGCGTGACCCCGAGCGCCATCCCCAACTCGGCGTGATACTCGGGCGCGACATAGGCGGGCCGGCCGCCGCTGAGGATGAGCCCGTCGATCAGGCTGGCGTGGCTGTTGCGCTGAACCAGCACCCGCTCGTCGGGTCCCGCCAGCGCCAAGCAGAGCGCATGGTTTCCCTGGGTCGCGCCGTTGGTGAGAAACCAGGTTCGAGCAGCGCCGTACGCCTCCGCCGCGAGCTCCTCGGCCCGCTCGTACGGGGTGGGGGTTGGACCAAGGTCGATGCCCTCGATGTCCTGCGGGACGTCGAGCAGCAAGGCGCGGTCACCGAGCGCGGCCCGCAGGCCGGGGTCGGTTCCTTCACCACCTTTATGGCCCGGGACGTGGAACCGCGTCGAACCGCGGAAGCCATACGCGGAGACCGCGTCAAGGTAGGGAGCGGTTGGCTGCATCAGTCACCGTCCCCTAAGCGGCCAGCGAGCGACTTTTAGTCTTCATGGGCCTCCGAGCGTCTGCCGTAATTAGCGGACGCCGACCGTCCGGCACTCCTCAGGAGATACGCCCGGGCGAAGCCGTCGAGATCGCCGCCCAGTACGCGGTCAGTGTCCCCCACTTCGTGGGCTGTGCGGTGGTCTTTGACCATGGCGTACGGATGCAGCACGTACGAGCGGATCTGCGAACCGAAGTTGACGTCGTCGGCCTCACCCTTCTCGCGTGCGATCTCCTCGCGCCGCCTTCGCTCCTCCAGCTCCAGCAGCTTTGAGCGGAGCATCGTCATCGCCTCGGCCTTGTTCGACGACTGCGAGCGTTCGTTCTGGCACTGGACGACGATGCCCGTGGGACGGTGCGTGACGCGAACCGCTGAGTCGGTCTTGTTGACGTGCTGGCCGCCTGCGCCACTGGCCCGGTAGGTGTCGATCTGCAGGTCGTCATCGTTGATCTCGATGCCCGCGATCTCGTCGACGACCGGCGAGACCTCGACGCCGGCAAAGCTGGTGTGCCGCCGGTGGGCGGCGTCGAAGGGGGAGAGGCGCACGAGGCGGTGGACGCCCTTCTCGCTCGCATAAAGCCCGTAGGCATTCTCGCCTCGCACCAGGAAGGTCGCGGACTTAATGCCCGCCTCTTCGCCGGGCGAGAGCTCGAGCAGCTCGACACCGAACCCACGGCGCTCGGCCCAGCGCATCTCCATGCGCAGCACCATCTCGGCCCAATCCTGCGCGTCGGTCCCGCCCGCGCCGGCGTTGACGGTCACGAGGGCGCCGCCGGCGTCGTAACGGCCGGAAAAGAGGCGCTGCTCCTCGAGCTCGGCCAGGCGTCGCTCCACCCCTGCGAGCTGCTCGTCGAACTCGGCGGCGAACTCCGGGTCGTCCTCCGTAAGCTCCGCGAGGGGCTCGAGATCCTCGATATCGCGCTCGAGCTCTCGGTACGTCGAGAGCCGACGGCTGGTGCGGGCGTGCTCGGCCGAGGTCCGCGCCGCACGCTCCTGGTCTTCCCAGAATCCGGGCGCTCCCATCTGCTGCTCGAGCGCGCCGACGCGCTCGGTCAGACCGGCGGGGTCAAAGATAGTCCGCCAGCAGCTGGAGCTGCTCGCGGATCGCCGCGAGTCGCTGAGGGAGCGTCTCTGACGAGGTCGAGGGCATCGGTCAGGTCAAGCCTAGCGGAGTCCCCGGCGCGGTCCTGCACGCTCGGGAGTGCCGGCAGCATGATCGCTGCCGGGGCGGGACGCGCCTGTCAGGCCCCGTGACACTTTTTGAACTTCTTCCCCGAACCGCACCAGCAGGGATCGTTGCGGCCGAGCTGGTGCTCGTGGTCGACTCGCCGCTGCTCGACCTGGGGCAGCCACGGCTCCTCGTAGGCCATCCCCGCCTCCATCCCGCTCTCGGCCGGCGCCCCGGCGGCCGCGGCCGCCATCGCCAAGGCGCCCGCGGGAGCCCCTCCCCCCGAGTAGGAGACACTGCCGCCGCGCGTCGAGGAGCTTCTACTGGAAGGACGGCTGGGCACGGCCGGCGGGGGAGCCCCGTCGGCGCCCTCGATCACTACCTGCACGTGGAAGATCATGCGCGCGAAATCGCCCCAGATGTTGTTCATGAGGTCCCCGAAGAGCCGGAACGCCTCGTTCTTGTACGCGACCAACGGTTCCTCTTGAGCGGCGGCGCGCAGCCCGATCCCCTGCTGGAGGTAATCGAGGTCGTAGAGGTGCTCGCGCCAGCGCTGGTCGATGATCTCGAGCAGCAGATAGCGCTCGAGCTCGCGCATGATCTCCTCGCCGAACTCCGCCTCCCGCTGGTCATACCAAGCGAGGGCTTCTTCCTGGAGCCCCTCCGTGAGCTGCTCGCGGTCGGAGCGATCCGGCGCCGCGCTCTGCAACTCCTCGCTGGGCTCGAAGATCTCGCCCACACGGTGGAGCAGGCCCTCGATGTCCCAATCCTCGACGAAGTCTGAGGCCGTGTACTCCTCCACCAGCCGCTCCAGCAGCTCCGCGATCTGCTCGCGCGCCGCCTCGCTCATGTCGCGGCCCTCCAGCACGTCGTCCCGGTAGCGGTAGATCACCTCGCGCTGCTGGTTGGCAACGTCGTCGTACTCGAGCGTGTGCTTGCGCATGAGGAAGTGCTGCTCCTCGACCTTGCGCTGGGCCTTCTCGATCTGCTTCGAGAGCATCTTCGCCTCGATTGGCTCCTCGTAGCCCTCGTCGTCGACGGCTCCCATGCGGTCGAGGATCTTGTAGATCCGCTCCCCCGCGAACAGGCGCACGAGGTCATCCTGCGCCGAGAGGAAGAACCGTGACTCACCTGGATCGCCCTGGCGCCCCGAGCGTCCTCGCAGCTGGTTGTCGATCCGTCTCGCCTCGTGGCGCTCGGTGCCGAAGATGAACAGGCCGCCCTCGTCGAGCACCTTCTCGCGTGCCTCCTGCACCCGTTCCTCGATCGAGGGCAGCACCTTGGCGAAGTGCTGCTCGTAATCGGGGTCGCCCGGCGCCAATCCGAGCTTGCTCACCTCCAGCTGGGCCAGGTGCTCGGCATTGCCGCCCAGCTTGATGTCGACGCCGCGGCCTGCCATGTTGGTGGCGATCGTGACCGCGCCCGGGGCGCCTGCTTCGGCGATCGTCTCGCCCTCACGCTCTGCATGCTCGGGCTTGGCGTTCAGGACCGTGTGCTTTATCCCCTTCTTGTTTAACCGGGCCGAAAGCAGCTCGGATACCTCAACCGAGATCGTCCCTACCAGCACGGGCTGGCCGCGCTCGTGGCGAGCTTCGATGTCCTTCAGCACGGCCGCCCACTTGCCGTCCTTGGTCTTGTACACCTGGTCGTTGAAGTCGCGCCGGATCATCGGCATGTTGGTGGGAACCTCGACCACCGGGAGTTCATAGATCTTCATGAACTCGGTGGCCTCGGTCAGGGCCGTACCGGTCATGCCCGCGAGCTTGTCGTACATGCGGAAGTAGTTCTGGAGCGTGATCGTCGCCAGCGTTTGGTTCTCCTCCTGGACGGCCACGCCCTCCTTGGCTTCGACCGCTTGGTGAAGGCCTTCGGACCACCGCCGGCCTTCCAGGATGCGGCCGGTGAACTCGTCGATGATCTTCACCTCGCCGTCGATCACGGCGTAGTCGACGTCGCGCTTGTAGAGGGACTCCGCCTTCAGCGCCTGGATCAGGTGGTTGACGAGGTGGCCGTTCTCGGCCCGGTAGAGGTGGTCGATGCCGAGGAACCGCTCGGCTTTGGCGACGCCGCGTTCGGTGACCGAAGCGGTCTTGTGCTTCTCGTCGAACTCGTAATCGAAATCAGCGACGAACTCACGCTTGGTGCGGGGGTCGAGTCCCTCGGGCATCTTGCCGGCCTCCATCCTGGGCGCCAGCTGGGCGAACCGCATGTACAGGTCGGCGGCCTGCTCGGGAGCGCCAGAGATGATCAGCGGCGTGCGGGCCTCGTCGATGAGGATGTTGTCGACCTCGTCGACGATCGCGTAGGTGTGGTAGGGCGAGCCTCCGCCGGAAGGCTTGGGACGACCACCGTGCTGGACCTTCTCCTCGAGTGACTTGGCCATGTTGTCGCGCAGATAATCGAAGCCAAATTCGGAGTTGGTCCCGTAGGTCACGTCGGCCGCGTAGGCGAACCGCTTCTCGTCGTAGGGCTGCATGTTCTGCAGGACGCCGACTGTCACTCCCAGCAGGTCATAGATCGGCTTCATCCAGGCCGCGTCACGCCGGGCCAGATAGTCGTTGACTGTCACCACGTGCACGCCGCGGCCGCCCAGCGAATTGAGTACCACTGGAAGCGTGGCGGTGACGGTCTTCCCCTCGCCTGTCTTCATCTCGGCGATGGCGCCGTCGTGGAGCACCATGCCGCCGACGAGCTGGACGTCGAAGTGGCGCATGTTGATCGTGCGTCTGGCCGCCTCACGCACGAGCGCGAAGCACTCATGCTGCAGGTCGTCGACGGACTCGCCATTGCGAGCCCGCTCGCGCAGGGCGTCGACCGCCTCGCGGAGCTCCTCGTCGGAGTACAGCTCGAGCTCCGGCTCGAAGGCATTGATCCGCCCGACGCGCTGTTCGTAGGCCTTGAATTTCTTGGTCTCGCCGATGCGAAGCGCGCGGTCAAGGAAGGACATCGAGGTCAGGTTAGCAATGGTCCGGCGGCCCAATTCACGCCGCCACCGGCCTCAAATGAGCTCCTTGCGGGCGACGCGAGCGCCGCTTAGGGAGCTATCCGGCGGGCGATACTTCGCCAGGCGTGGCGGCCGCAGGCGGCTGCGACGAGCGCGACTCGCGCCGCTTGCGTCGCTTGTCGCGGTGGCGCTTTACCTGGACCGCAAGCTCGTCGGTGGCCAGATTGATTGAGTGCATGAGGTCGGGGGAGCGGTCGCAAGCGCGCAGCGTTACGCGTTTCAGATGCAAGGTCACCTCGGCGACCTGGGAATCGGCGATCGCCGGGTTGCGCTCCTCGAAGAGCTCTACCTCCGCCTCAGCCAGCTCGGAAACCTGACGCGCGATCTTCCGGAAGCGCTTGTTCACGTGCTCCCTCACCTCGTCGGTAACGATCACGTTGCGGCCCTTGACCTCGATGCGCATCGGCGACCTCCTCCAGGGCTAGGTGCGGGTGGGGCGGGGGAGCTTAATCATGTGACGACCGTTTGTCACGAGGCCAGGCCCGCCAGTAGCGCCCCCGCCAGCCCGAGCAGCGCGAACGACGCGCCGCCGGTGGCCAGTCGACGCCATGGCAGGGTCTTCTCGAGGGCGATCAGTGCCGCGACCACGGCCATCCAGGCAAGGCTCATGACCCCAAGGGCGAACAGGGCCGCCATCAGCGCCCAGCAGCACCCGAGGCACCAGAGCGCGTTGTGGGCTCCCATCTGGAGGGCGCCCCGCCTGCCCTCGCGCCAGGCGCTCAGGATGAAACCGAGCGGCCCCCGGCACTTGCCCAGGCACGCGTCCTTGAAAGGGGTGAACTGGTAGACGGCGGCCAGCACCACGACAGCGGCGGCCACGGCGCTGCCGGCACGGCTCCAGGCCAGTTCGTGGCCGAACAGCGCGCGTCCCGCCTCGAAGAGGCCATAGGCGACGGCCCCGGCGGCGCCCCAGACGAGCAGGTAGCCGGTGGCGAAAAGCAGGGCGCGATCGAGTCCCCGCCGCCGCATGATGCGGGCGTACAGCGCCACCGTTGGCGCGAGCGAAGGGAGCATCATCGCGGCCATCATCACGACCCACGTGACCACGAACCAGCCGAGTGTCCCGAGGTAGGTACCCGTGCTTGTCGTCATCATCCCGTGCCCGTGCATGGCGGTCATCCCGGACCGCCCCATCGCCATGCCGCCCATCCGGACAGCGGAAAGCCACCAGGCGGCTCCCGCCAACGCCAATAGCAGCGCGACCAGCGCCAGGCGGCCGCGCATCGCTGCGAGCGCCATGAACAGCTCCCGCTTCTCGCTCTCGCCCTTGCTTCGTGCGTGCGCTAACGGACGGGTGGCGGCTACGCCCGCCGAGCTTAGGTCCGACACCTGGGCGGGTTGAAGGCGCACCGGTAGCTCAGGCTGCCCAGGAGAAGTGGGAATTGGAGAACGCGGCCTTTGCCTCGTACTGGATGCCGAAGGCGTCGACCTTCGAACTGGTCGCGTGCGCGACCGCCAATTCCGGGCCAGCTGGATGGAATATCCCGGCGAGCTTGGCGGGCTGCCCGTCTTCCTTGCCGAAGGGCACGATGTCCTCTACCTCGAGCTCGATCGCGTCACCGATCTTGACCGAGTGGCGCACGCCCTCGGCGCGGAACTCGATCGGCGCCCGCTCCACTCCCAGATTCTCCGAGACGAGTGGACTGAGCGCCGCCATCGGTCCGCCGAGCGCCCCCGAGAACACCGCCCCGAGCTTTTCCGCCTGCTCGTCCGAGGCCGCGGCGTCGATGAACACACCGACCCGCCAATTTCCCTCGGTCATCACCTTGGGGGTGTCGGCGACCACGGCGGTCGTCAGGCCGCTCACGTCGACAGCTTCCACCTCGCCCTCATTGACGTGGAAGACGAGCGTCACTCGGCAGTAGTCGCGGGTGGCTCCGAACGAGAGCGACGCGGTGCAGGGACAGATCACGTCACACGAGCACGACTCGAAGTAGGACCCTTGAAGCCTCCAAGCCATATCAGACCCCTCCAGATGTTTGCCTGGCGCAATCATCGCGCCCCCGCGGTGCCGCCGTCAACAGCTTTGTCAGACGGGGCGCTCGGAGTTCCCGCGCGACGAGGGGGCCAGCAGCGACGCCCCGAGCGCACCGCCGAGATCGCCCAGCGAGGCGACCCGTACGTCGGGCGGTCTCGAGTCATTGAACAAGTGCGGGCCCATAGCGTGCAAAATGCGGTCCGCGCCGGGCTGGCCAAAACGGACGCCCAGGCCGCCACCGATGATCACTGCCTCGAGGTCGAGCAGGTTGATGGCCGAGGCAATGCCTACGCCCAGGGCGTCGATTGCCTCGTCGATCAGTTCCGCGGCGAGCTTGTCCCCGTGATCCAGGGCGTGCGCCCAGATCGAGCTGGTCATCCGTGTGCGACCGTGCTCTTTCATCAGTGCAAAGAGCTGCGTGTGCCTGGCCCCCTTGGCGAGCTTCCGAGCGCGCGCTTCCATGGCCCCTCGACCGGCGTAGGCCTCGAGGCACCCTCGCCGGCCGCAAGGACAGCGCCGGCCCCCGGACTTGACGACCGTGTGGCCGATCTCCCCCGCCGCCCCCCGCCCGAGCCACGGCCTGCCCTCGAGGATCAGCCCCCCTCCGACGCCAGTGCCCCAGAAGACCCCCAGTATCGACCGATACGGCCTTCCGGCACCGAGTCGGAACTCCGCGCGGGTGGCCACCTGGACGTCGTTGCCAACCCGCACCGCCGTACCGAGCTCCGAGCTCAGCGTCTCCGCGAGCGGAAACGTGCCCTCCCACCCCGGGAGGTTCCGCGCGTTGGCCACCGCTCCTGTCCCGGGATCGACTATCCCGGGCGAGCCCACGCCCACGCCAGTGAGCGCGTCAGGCGTGGTTTTTGCCTGCGTGCAAGCGTCGCTCAGCGCTTCCCCGAGCGCGGTGGCGACGGCGGGCGGTCCCCCGTTCGTGGGTGTGGGTCGCCGCGCCGAGCCGAGTACCTCGTGGCTGCGGTCAACTACGATCGCTTCGATCTTGGTGCCGCCCAGATCGAGGCCACCGCGCAGCGCGGAGGGGCCCCGGCCGCTGCGCCGGGGCGTCCCAGTGCGTTTTGTCCGCCGTGTCGTCGCTGCCGAAGCGATCTTCAGAACTTTAGGGCCATGACTGGCGGCACCTCAGGCCCACGACTGGCGGTAACCGGACTGGTCGGCGGTCGGCTCGTCGATCTCAACGTCGAGCGCCGCGAGTTTGAGCCGCCCCACCTCGCAGTCGATGGCCGCCGGCACCGGCAGCACCCTAGGCTCGAGCTCTTTGCCATTCCGTGCGAGCTCCTCCGCGCACAGCGCTTGAAGGGCGAAAGAAACGTCCATGACCGCGGCCGGATGCCCTTCGCCGGCAGCGAGGTTCACGACCCGGCCACTGGCGAGGAGGTTGAGCCGGCGGCCATCGTCGAGCACGTACTGTTCGATCAGCGGTCGCACCGACCGCACCGTTGGTGCCAGCGCGCGCAGCGCCTCGAGATCGATCTCCACGTCGAAGTGGCCCGCGTTGGCCAGTAGAGCGCCGTCCTTCATGCGCTCGAAGTGCTCCCTGCGGAGCACGCGCCGAGATCCCGTCACGGTCACGAACACATCGCCGCGCGCGGCCGCGCGGAGCGAGGGCATGACCTCGTAACCGGCCATCCGCGCCTCCAACGCGGCCAGCGGGTCAATTTCGCATATCACCACATGCGCGCCCGCGCCCCGCGCCCGCTCTGCGATCCCACGGCCAGCCCAGCCGTACCCGATCACCACGACCGTGTGGCCTGCCAGCAGCACGTGGCTGGCGCGGACGATGCCGTCGAGCGCCGACTGGCCGGTGCCATGCCGGTCGTTGAGCGAGCGCTCGGTCCGCGCCTCGTTGACCGCGAACACCGGGCACGCGAGCGTGCCCTGGTGCTCGAGCGCGCGCAGCCGCACGAGCCCCGTCGTGGTTTCTTCGGTGCCCCCGATCAAGCCGTCGAGAACGGCGCGGCCGTCGCCGGCGCCGAGCTCATGGGCACCCACGAGCAAATCGGCGCCGTCGTCAATCGTGATTTGGGGGGCGGCCGTGAGCAGGGCCCGCACGTGCCGGGCGTATGTGTCCAGGTCCTCTCCGTGGCTGGCCCTCACCTCGATTCCGTCGACCGCCACGAGCGCCGCCGCGACGTCGTCTTGGACCGACAGCGGGTTGGCCGAGCACAACGCCACTCGGGCTCCGCCCACGACCAGGACGCGCATGAGGTTGGCCGTCTCGGCGGTCACGTGCAGGCATGCGGCCAGCTTCAGCCGCTGCAGCGGCCGCTCGCGCTCGAACCGGGAGCGCACCTGGGCCAGCACCGGCATCTGCTCGCACGCCCACTCGATGCGCGCAAGCCCCTCGCTGGCGAGCGAGAGGTCGGCTACCTCATGGGGAGGGAGTGAGCGGGTGGGCGTGGGTCAGTAGCGGTAGTGGTCTGACTTGTAGGGCCCCTGCACCGGGATTCCAAGGTAGGCCGCCTGGCCGGCGGTGAGCTTGGTCAGCTTCGCACCGAGGGCATCGAGGTGGAGCCGCGCGACCTCTTCGTCGAGCCGCTTGGGCAGCGTGTAGACCTGTCGCTCGTAGCGCTCCGGATGGGTGAAGAGCTCGATCTGGGCGATCACCTGGTTGGTGAACGAGTTGGACATCACGAAACTCGGGTGGCCGGTGGCGTTGCCGAGATTCAGCAGCCGTCCCTCCGACAGCGTGATGATCGCGTGGCCGTCGGGGAAGACCCACTCGTCGACCTGCGGCTTGATGTTGACTCGCTCGATCCCGGTCACTCGGGCAAGCCCCGCCATGTCGATCTCGTGGTCGAAATGACCGATGTTGCCCACGATCGCCTGGTGCTTCATGCGGCCCATGTGCTCGGCGGTGATCACGTCACGGTTGCCGGTGGCGGTGATGAAAATGTCCGCGCTTGCGATGACGTCCTCCAGGCGCAGCACCTGGTACCCGTCCATCGCGGCCTGCAGCGCACAGATCGGATCGATCTCGGTGACGACGACCCGCGCCCGTTGCCCGCGGAGAGCCTCGGCACACCCCTTGCCGACATCGCCGTAACCGCACACCACCGCCAACTTGCCGCCGATAAGGACGTCGGTAGCGCGATTTAAGCCGTCGATCAGGGAGTGACGGCAGCCGTACTTGTTGTCGAACTTGGATTTGGTGACCGCATCGTTGACGTTGATGGCCGGGAACAGCAAGGCCTCCCGCTCGGCGAACTGGTAGAGACGGTGGACCCCGGTAGTCGTCTCCTCGGTCACCCCCTGCACGCCGGCCGCGATGCGGTGGAACCGCCGTGGATCCTCCTCGAGCGATCGCCCGAGCAGCTCGAGCACGATCTGGAACTCCTCCGAGTCCGCGCTCGCGGGGTCGGGCACCGCGCCGAGGCGCTCGAACTCGACTCCCTTGTGAACCAGCAGCGTGGCGTCGCCGCCGTCGTCGAGGATCATGTTCGGCCCCTCGGCGCCGTCAGCCCCGGGCGCCGGCCAGGTCAGGGCCTCCTCCGCGGCTCGCCAGTACTCCTCCAGCGACTCGCCCTTCCACGCGAACACAGGCACGCCACAAGGCTCATCGACGGTCCCGCCCGGGCCCACCACGACGGCGGCCGCGGCGTGGTCCTGAGTGGAGAAGATGTTGCACGAGGCCCAGCGCACCTCCGCCCCCAGCGCGACCAGGGTCTCGATCAGCACCGCCGTCTGAACCGTCATGTGCAGCGACCCGGTGATGCGCGCACCCTTCAGCGGCTCACTCGCCGCATATCTCTCCCGCATGGCCATGAGCCCCGGCATCTCGTGCTCGGCGAGGCGGATCTCCTTGCGGCCAAACGAAGCGAGACTCAGGTCCTTGACCTTGAAATCGGGGGGCGCGGCAGTGGTGATCATCGATTCTCCGTTTACTTACGCGGCTGCGAGCAGCCGCTCGTGTTTCTCTTGCTCGAAGCGCAGCCAATCCTCGGCGCTGACGTGCTCTGGACGCCGCGGCTGTGAATGCAGCCACCCGTGCACGGCGTCGCGTAGCTCGCGATCGTGCTCGAGCCGCGCCGCGAGGGCGACATCGGACAGCCCGAGGTCGAACCGTGCGAGCAGCTCTCTGAGCGTGCGCAACCGCTGCAGCTCGCCGGGCCCGTAGACGCGATACCCCGACGCGGTGCGCGGGGGGACCAGCAGTCCCGTGCGCTCGATGTAGCGCAGCATCCGCGACGACCAGCCGCTGGTGGCGGCAGCCTCGTGGATCGTCAAGGTCTCCATGGCCTCAACATTACCATCGACGTGTCAAGGTTTTGGGGCCGCGGCGGCGAGCGCCGAGACCTCACCCCCGAGCGAGCTCCCCCTTCAGCCGCTCGAGGAGCGCGACCGGCGAGGGATCGATTCCCCGCAGCACCGCGAGGTACAGCGAGACCAGGTCACCGAGCAGGATAAGCGAGACCAAGCGCTCGGTGGGCGTCTCGCCGATGCTCTCGATGCGGTAGGTCGCGGCCGCGTGCGAGGCGATGAGACCGCGTGTCAGCTCGAGCCGCTGGCGAATCCGCGGATGGAGGTCTGCGTCGTCGAGAAACACGGCGCTGAAGGCGCCAAGCTCGGCTGCTCCGCGCCAGCCCTCGATCTCGTTGTGGTCGAGCTCGGGGAGCTCGCCCGCAAAGCAGGGCGTCTTGGCGTTCTCGTTGATCTGCGTCTTCCACCGGTAGGCGACCGGAGCGGTCAGCCCCGCGCCGGCGATCTGGGGCACCGTCCCGTGCAGCCCCCGCGCCAGTTCCTTGGCGAGAGAGTCCTCGGCAGCGTCCGGGCCCCAGTCGGCCACCAGCCGCTCCGCGCTCGCAGCGGCCACGTCGATCTCGGCGTGGAGGCGCTCACCTGCGCCACAGAGCCACGCGACCTCGAGCGCGATCACGAACAGATAGGCGACAGCCGCGCGCGGCTGGAAGCCGCCCGGCAGCGGAATCACCGGCACACCGTCTGCCCGGGCCGCGCCGGCGAGCTTGCCCCCGGTCGTGGCGGCGATCCGGCGCGCGCCCAGCGCTCCGGCCGCCTCGTAGGCGGCCAGCGCCTCCTCGGTATTGCCGGAATAGCTCGCGCATAGGATGGTCGTATCGGTGGCAGTCCAGGCGGGCAAGGCATAACCGCGCGCGAGCATGATCGGGCGCGAGGCGCGATCCGCGAGGGCCGCGCGGGCCAACGCGCCCCCGATCGCGGACCCACCCATGCCGGCCACCACCAGCCCGCCCGGCGCGTCGTGAGGCTCAAGCCGGGCGGACTGCGCGCGCCACATGGCGTCCCGCAGCTGCTCCGGGAGCCCGAGGATGTCCGCAAGCTGATCGGCAACATCGATTGCCGCGATCTGCTCCCGGCTCAGCAGCCCTCGCTCGGGCGTCACGGTCACGACCTGATCGCTCCGTCGCTGACCACCACCCCGGGGAAGATACGCGCGCCGTCTGCCACGACGCTGCCTGGCTGAAGGACCGCCCCCTCCCCCAATACAACGTCTCGCTCGACGCGGCAGTGGCTGCCGATCCGTGAGCGCGGTCCGATGATCGCGTCGGTGACGGTGGCGCCGGCCCCCACTGTCGCACCCTCCAGGACGACGGCGCGCGCGATTCTGGTGCCCTCGCCGACGGTCACGGCGGGACCGAGCACCGCGTATGGACCCACGGTCGCGCCCTGCGCAATCGTGGCGCCCGGCTCCACCATGGCAGGCTCGAGCGTGTGCTCTTGAGCTTGCGCGGTGCGGGCTCGCATCGCCAAGCGCACGGTGCCGTCGAGAAGGTCGAAAGTGGCCTGGAGGTAGCGCTCCGGCGTGCCGATGTCGAGCCAGTATCCCTGGGAGCGGTGGCCGAATAGCCGCTTCCCCACCAGACGGGGGAAGACATCGCGCTCGATCGAGCTGCGCGTTCCCGTGGGAGGCACCGCCTCGAGGACATCGCGCTCGAGCACGTACACGCCGGCGTTGATCAGGTTGGGGCCGGCAGCCGCCTTGGCCCGGGATCGCCGCGCCGACCCTGTCGCCTGGCCTGGCTTTTCCACGAAGGCCTCGATCGAGAGGTCCTCATCCAAGTGGACAAGTCCGTAGGCCGAAGGGTCCGCGACCTCGACGAGCGCGAGCGTCGCACGCGCGCCGGTCGCCTCATGCTGCGCGAGCTGCGCGTCGAGGTCGATGTCGGTCAACACGTCGCCGTTGAGCATCAGGAACCGCTCGCGTAGGAGGTCCTGCGCGAACCGCAGCGCGCCGCCGGTGCCCAGCGGCTTCGGCTCATGGATGTAGAGGAGTCGCAGGCCGAGGTCAGTGCCTTCGCCGAGCACCGCCCTCACGTCCTCGGCCATGAACCCGCAGGCGAGAATGGCCTCCTCGATGCCATGGCTTCGCAGCCATTCGAGCATGTAGACGATAAAGGGTCGGCCCGCGAGCCGTATCACCGGTTTAGGGATGGTCGAGGTCAGCGGCCGCAGGCGCGTACCTTCACCCCCGGCGAGGATCAGTGCCTGCACGCCACCCTTCCCGGTCCACAGGCGCTCACCGCCCGATTCCCTCGTACACCAGTCCTACCTGGCGGACAAGAGATGGGTCCAGGAGATTGCGACCGTCGATCACGACACGACCCCGCATCACCTCGGCTACGCGTTTCCAGTCGAGCTCCGCGAACTCCGGCCACTCGGTGACGATCACGCAGGCGTCGGCGTCGGTCAGCGCTTCTTGGGCGGAGTCGGCGAAGCTCACGCCCGCCATCAGCGTGCGCGCCTCCTTCTCCGCGACCGGGTCATACGCCCGTACCTGCGCTCCGCCGGCCAACAGGCGCGCCGAAAGCACCAGCGAAGTGGCCTCCCGCATGTCGTCGGTGTGCGCCTTGAACGCCAGCCCCAGCAGCGCGATGTTGCGCCCCACCAGCGAGCCGAGATGCTTCTGTAGCTTGGCCATCACTCGGCGCTTCTGCAATTCGTTGACCTCGATCACCGCGGTCAGAAGCTGGAAGTGGTAGCCCGTGTTGCCGGCCAGCTGCTTCAGCGCGGAGACATCCTTGGGAAAGCATGAGCCCCCATACCCGATGCCAGCCTTTAGGAAGTGCTCGCCGATGCGGTGATCGAGGCCCATGCCGCGGGCGACCTCGAGCACGTCCGCGCCGGTCTCCTCACACACATTGGCGATCTCGTTGATGAAGCTGATCTTCGTAGCCAGGAACGCGTTGGACGCGAGCTTGATCATCTCCGCCGTGGGGATGGTGGTGCGCACCACCGGCGTCCCCAGAGGGGCGTAGAGCGAGACGACGGCATCCCCCGCCCAGTCGCCGTCGTCGCCGACCACGACCCGATCGGGGTGAAGAAAATCTTGGAGCGCGGAGCCTTCCTTGAGGAACTCGGGGCACGAGACGTAGGCGAGCCCGGACTTGCCGGCGGCGGCGAAGCTGCGCTTGATCGCGTCGCCAGTTCCGACGGGCACGGTCGACTTCATCACGAGCGCGTGGTGGTCCGAGTACGGCATCGCCGCCACCACCTGCTGCACGGCCGAGAGGTCTGCGTCTCCTGAGTACGTCGGCGGCGTGCCGACGGCGACAAACAGCAGGCGAGCGTGCTCCAAGGCCGGCGCAAGCTCGGTGGAGAAGCGCAGCCGCTCCCGGTTTGAATCGATGCACTCGGCGAGGCCGGGCTCGTAGATCGGGACCTCGCCGCGACGGAGCGCGGCGACCTTGCCCGCGTCGATGTCGACGCACCAGACCTCGTTGCCGAGCTGGGAGAAGCCGGCGGCCGTCACCAGGCCGACGTATCCCGTGCCGATCACCGCGACCGGTTCGCGTGCCATATCCATCGGGGGCGAGAGGCTACCGAGGCTGCTTCACCGCGGTCGCCAGCTACCCGGCGCGCGTGAATGACGCCGCGATCGCGATCATCTGCTGCGCGGACAGCGAATTGGTGAGCGTGTTGGACACCCAGTAGACCCCTCGCGGAGTGTGCCAGGCCACCTGGGTCACCTTGCCGCCACCCGTGAACACCTGGAGCTTCTTGCCGTCCACCGTGCGCGTGAACGACGGGCTCGCGAGCAGAGGCGGGTTCTGCCACTGCATGCCCTGGATCCCGTAGTACTGGCCGAGAAGCGGGTTCGACAGCAGCGTCATGCGGTATGCCCGATAGTTGTGGCCGAGGCGGTCAGCGATTGTGTACTTGCGGGGGTAGGAACCAGGGCTCGGCACCTCGAGATAGCAGTTGGAGTTGTAGTCCTGATAGCAGTAGCTCGAGCTTGAAGCGATCACGCGCGGGTAATAAACGGGCAGCCCGACCTTGCCCAGCGCAGCCGCTTGTCGCTCGCCGCCGCTCGGGTCGGGGAAGACGTCGGGGCGACTGCGGACATGGCGACCGTGCCCGCTCCCATGCGCGGCCGGCGAGCTGCCGGAGGGATGGCTCTGGGTGGGCGTCATCAGCTGCCTGAACGCCCTGCGCTCGGCGGCCGCGGTGGCCCCCAGGTAGCAGGCCGGGTTGCACGGCAAGAATTGGGCGGGGAAGCGGATCTGCTTGATCGTGTGGCCGTCCATGAACACGATCAGGTTGAAGAGGTTGATGAGTCCGTCGACGGTGTGCAGGTCGTGGTCGGTCTGGGTGTAGGAACCGAAGATGCGCAGCAGACGGTCGCGGTTGGAGATCAGTGAGGACTGCGGATACTGGTCCTTGGCCCAGCGGATGAAATCCTGTTGGCGGGCGGTGCGCACCAGATCGCTGTCGGTGTGGCGGAAGCGCACGAACGCAAGCGCCTTGCTGCCGCAGAGCTTCTGGTAGCCCGGCTGGATGTTGACGCTCGAGTAGTCGGTCAGGGCGGTGTTGTTGTAGTAGCGGTGGTCGACGTCGGAGTAGACGCACCCGATCGCGTTGACCAGCGCCCTGAAACCACCGAAGTTGATGTCGACGATGTGGTTGACCGTGAGCCCGGGGAACACCTGCTGGCGCATGATGCGTATCAGGAGGTTGGGGCCCCCGATCGAGTAGGCGGCGTTGATCCTGCTGGTGAAGGAGCCTCCTTTCGCAGGTATCTGGACCCTCAAGTCGCGCGGGACCGACAGCACGTTGATGGTGGACGAGCTCGGATTCAGGCGGATCAGCATCATCGTGTCGGTATTGGACGTGTTCCAGGGGGTTCCGGCGCGATGGTCGGAGCCGATCACGAGGATCGTCTGCGGGCTGCCGGGGCTCGCGATCGACACTTGTGCGCGCTTCAGCGCCGGAGTGCGGGAGAGGTCGGCGGCGATGTTCTTGAACTCCATCAGGCCTGCGACGGCCGTCGTCGCGGCGGTGAACAGGACCACGATCACGGCTCCGAGCGTGAATCGACCGAGCGAGCCGCGTTTCGTCGTCGGGATAAGTGTCACGCGACCCCTTCTGCGTAGAGATCCGTCCGCTGAGCGCGACGGCGCCCGAGCTTCACCGGCAGCGAGCGGACGAAATCTGTGAGGGCGTGCCGGTAGCGCTGCAGGGAGAGCAGCGAAACCCACTCCTCGGGCCCGTGATGGCCGCCTCCCATTGGCCCGAACTCGACAGCCGGGATCCCGGCCTCGATGAACGAAGCCGCGTCGGAGGCCCCGTCTCGACCCACACTGAGAGTCTCGATCTCCGGCGCCAGACGGGCCACGGCCTCGCGCAGCGCGTACACGTAGGGGTCGCTCGGAGAGACGGTCACCGGCGGATGGATGAACGTGCGGGCCACCTCGATTCCCTCGATCCCCTCGATCTCGGCGAGGACGCGCGCGGGATCCTGGCCAGGCAGATATCGGATGTCCACCGCCATCGTGCACCAATCGGGCACCTTGTTGACGGCGTCGCCGCCGGCGATGCGGCCGAGGTTGATCGACGGCCGGTCAAACAACTCCGAGGACTCGCGCGTAAAGGGCAGCGACTCGATCACGCGAAAGACGTCGATCGCCCTCAGCACGGCGTTGTCGCCCAACCACGGGGTCGAGCTGTGGGCGGCACGGCCGTGGACCTCGATGCGCAGGGCCAGCACGCCCTTGGCCTGGATGCCGATGTGGAGGTTGGTGGGCTCGCCGGTAATCGCAAAATCGCCCCCCAGGCCGCCGCTGACAAGCGTGTCGGTGGACCGTTCATCAAGCTCCTCGGACTCCTCGTCGGGCACGCACAGCAGCCTCACGCGCACCGGCGAGGAGCTGCCCAGGTCCTTGAGCGCGCACATCATGGCGGCGAGGCCGCCCTTCATGTCGTAGGCGCCGCGTCCGATCAGGCGCTCGTCGTCGCCGCGCGGAGTGAACTGCTCGGGGCGGCCGGGGACCACATCGAGGTGGCCGTGGAGTACGACTGTGGGGCTCTGCGCCGGGAGCGCGGGCCCGACTTCCGCGAGCAGCACCGGGAGGCCGTTGTGACTGTGCTCGTGCACCTCGATGTCGCGGGATTCGAGCCACCCCTTGACAAATCCTGCGGCCGCCACGAGCTCCTCCGCACGCGAGGTGTCGTAGGAGATCAGCCGCTCGGCAAGCACACGCTCATTGACCATGGCGCCAGATGCTATGTGCCGCGCTTCACCCAGGCCAAGGCGTCAGGAAGCGAGGCCCAGGAACGTCTCCCACCGACGCTTGTCCCGCTCCGCAACCCGTCGTCGCTCCGAGTCCTCGCCGGCCTCCTCGAGCGTTCGCTGCGCCTGGTCGAGTCGTTCGCGCAAGGACGCCTGATCGAGCTCGGAGGTGGGATGTGCCTCCTCGACCAGAACCATCACATGGCCGCCCGCGACCTGGATGTAGCCCTCCGCCTGCGCGAAGCGGACGATCTCGGACTCGGTCTTGTACAGCCGCAGCTCGGTCGGTTCGAGCATCGCCAGCAGGGGCTCGTGATTGGCGAGGATGCCGATAGAGCCGATCGTGGTCCGGGTGGACACCATCTCCACCTCTTGGTTGAAGACCTCGCCCTCGGGCGTGAGGACCTCGACGGGGAACTTGGTGTGGGCCACGGAGGATCAGCCCTCCGGTAGGTCCCCGTCGCTTGTCTCCCCATGCTCGGGCTCATCCTGCAATCGATTGGGGTCACTCTCCTGCTCCCCCTGGGGGCCAGAGACATCAGCCTCGGCTTCCTCCCG
>JAFAPR010000028.1 GCA_019247075.1 Solirubrobacterales bacterium | reverse complement strand
CGAGTCTCGTCGGTGAGAGCACCGCGGCGGTGCGGATCGATCAGCTGGTCCACCTTGGCGAGGCCTTCGAACGCGTCCTTGCAGTAGAAAACGCCCGGCTCGTAGATTGCGTCCGACTCGGTCCCGTTGGGGTAGAGCGCACGCAAGGCGAAGTTGCGGTTGATCGCCGCGCCCCCGACCAGCACGGGGAACTCGAGGCCCTGCGCGTGCAACTCCGCGACGCAGGCGGGCATCTGCTTGGAGGTGGAGACCAGCAGGGCCGAAAGCCCGATCGCGGTCGCGTCGTGCTCGACCGCAGCGTCAATGATCGCCTGGATCGGGACCTGCTTGCCGAGGTCGACGACCGAGTACCCGTTGTTGGTCAGGATCGTGTTGACGAGCGACTTGCCGATGTCGTGGACATCGCCGAAGACGGTCGCGAGCACCACGGTGCCCTTGGTGTAGCCCTCGATTCTGTCGAGGTAGCGCTCGAGTTGTGCGACCGCGCGCTTCATCACCTCGGCCGACTGGAGCACGAAGGGGAGGATCAGCTCGCCGGCCCCGAACTTGTCGCCTACCTCCTTCATCGCGGGCAAGAGCACGTCGTTGAGCGTGGGCACGGCGCCGATCTTCTCCACGCTACGGTCGATCCAGTCCTCGACTCCCTCCTTGCGCCGCCGCAGGATCTGGAAGTGGAGCGCCTCCTCGGGTTCCATGCCCGCGGTGGGGTCCTTGGCCCCCGGCGCGTCTTCCGGCTCGGAGCCCTTGGCCTCGAAGTGGGCGATGAACCGCTCCAGTGCGTCGTCCGAGCGGTCGAAGACGAGATCGTCGGCCAGCTTGCGCTCCTCGGGCGAGATCTCGGGGTAGGGCGTGATGTGGTTGGGGTTGACCATCGCCAGGTCGAGCCCCGCCTGCACGCAGTGGTGCAGGAAGACGCTGTTCAGGACGCTCCGCGCCGGCACCCCCACGCCGAAGCTGACGTTGGAGATGCCGAGCGAGGTTTTGATGCCCGGGAGCTCGGACTTGACCAGACGGATGCCCTCGATCGTCTCAATCGCCGAATGCCTCCACTCCTCGTCGCCGGTGGTCAGCGTGAACGTGAGGCAGTCGAAGATCAGAAGCTCGGGGTGCAGGCCGTGCTCGTCGCAGCAGAGGCTCGTGATGCGCTTGGCCACCTCGAGCTTGCGCTGCGCCGTCTTTGCCATCCCCTCCTCGTCGATCGTGAGCGCGATTACGGCGGCGCCGTGCGCTTGCGCGAGCGGCACGACCCGGTCGAGCTTGGCGCGCCCCGCTTCGAGGTTGATCGAATTGACCACCGCGCGACCCGGGATCTGCTCGAGCGCCACCTGCACCACCTCGGGCTCGGTGCTGTCGACCTGGATCGGGGCCGGCTGCGTGAGCGAGATGCGCTTCACGAGCGCGCGCATCTGCTCGGCCTCGTCCTGGCGCTCTGTGAGCGCTACGCACAGGTCGAGCACGTGGGCTCCGCCCACCACCTGGTCCTCGGCGATCCCGGTCAGCCCGTCGTAGTCGTCGGCCAGGAGCAGCTGCTTGGCCTTGCGCGAGCCCTGCGAGTTGACGCGCTCGCCCACGAGCGTAGGGCGGGGGTCCTGGACCAGCGGGGTGGCCGCTTGCATGCTGGAGAGACGCGGCGGGCGTGGGCCTGGCCGCTCCCCCGGTGTGCGGCCGCCGACCCGCTGCACGAGCGCGCGGATGTGGTCCGGCGTGGTTCCGCAGCAGCCGCCGACCACTGAGATTCCGTAGCGCTCCACGAACTGCCCGAGCGTTGCGGCAAACGGCTCTGGCTCCTCGGGGAAGATGGTCTCGCCGCCGGGCCCCTGCACTGGAATGCCGGCGTTGGGAATGCAGTGCACCGGCACGGTGCAGTTCTCGCCAAGGAATCGGATCCCGTCGCGCATGTTCTCGGGACCTGTTGAGCAGTTGAGGCCGATCGCGTCCACCCGCAGCGCCTCGAGCGTGGTCAGCGCAGAGTCGATATCGGTTCCCAGCAGCATCTTGCCGCCCTGGGGGAGAAGCGAGACGCTGCACTGGATCGGAGCGCCGCGGCCGATCTCCTTGGCCGCCTCGCGCACTCCGAAAACCGCAGCCTTGACCTCGAGGATGTCCTGGGCGGTCTCGATGATGATGATGTCGACGCCTCCCTTGAGCAGGCCGCGGGCCTGCTGGGTGAAGACTTCGACCAGGTCCCTGAAGCCGATCTGCCCGAGGACGGGATCGTCGCTCGCGGGAAGGTAGCCGGTGGGACCGATTGAGCCGGCGACGAACCTGGTCTCGCCCGCGGCGCGCCGGGCGATGTCGGCGGCCTTGCGGTTGATCTCCTCGGTTTGCCCGCCGAGCCCCCATTCCTCCAGCTTGAGCCGGGAGCCCTGGAAGGTGTCGGTCTCGAGCACGATCGCGCCCGCCTCGAGCATCGAGGCGTGGACACCCTCGATCACGTCCGGTCGATTCAAGACGAGCGCCTCGTGACAGCGCCCGGGCAGTTGGTAGTCGCGCTCGAGGCTCAGGTCGAACTGCTCGAGCGTCGCCCCCATGCCGCCGTCGTAAACGACGACCCGCTCGCGCATTGTGGCCAGGAGATCCCGCACCAAGACGATGCTACCAGCGCGCGCGCCAACCTTGACACGAGCGTGGCAATGTTTGCCTCAGCTCCTCCGGACCGCTCGCTCAGACCTGCGGCGCCACACCCGCCGCCCGATCCAGGCGAGGATCAACACCGCCAGGGCGATCACGACGTACAGCGTGTAGTGGGTGACCGCGTTGTAGATCGAGGTGATGTTGTTGCCCGCGAAGTAACCGACCGTGGTCCAGACCGCCACCCACAGCGCTGCCCCGAGGGCGTTGAAGGCCAGGAACTTGGCCCAATGCATGCCGCTGATGCCGGCAATGATCCCGTTCGCCTGTCGCAGCCCCTCGATGAACCGGGCGAACACGATGATCCAGCCCCCGTGACGCTCGAAGAAGTCCGTGGCTTTGTCGAGGCGCGCCGGGGTGAGGAAGACGTAGCGGCCGAAGCGCTCGACCAGCGGGCGGCCACCGAAGTGGCCGATCGCGAAGCCGATGTTGTCGCCGGCCACCGCCCCCAGGAATCCGAGCAGGGCCACCAGCCAGATGTTGAGCCGGCCGGTGCCTGCGTAGACGGCTCCAAGGATCAGGATCGTCTCGCCCGGGACCGGGATGCCGAAATCCTCCAGTAGCACGAAACCCGCGACGGCGAGATAGCCGTAGTGGTTGAGCGTGGGCTCGAGCGTGTGCAGGAACCCGGGAAGCTGAACCGTGTGGCCTGAGTCCATCAGATCGCATTCTCGCGTGGCGAAGCCGTGTCAGTCGCGTCCTCGGTCCGAAGACTCGTGGCCCGCGGTAGCGGTCGACGGCGCAAACTGGACGCGATCGGCTCCGCCGCGCGCGCGATGGCGCAGATCGCTCCAGTGCAGCCCCTCTTTCAACAGTGCCGGGGCACCGAGCACGAGCGCGGCGAAAATCTCGACAGCTTGAAGGATCAAGCCGTAGGCAAGAGCCCGGCTGGCATCGACGTGGAAGGGGTGAAGGACGGCGATACAGGCCGCCTGAAAGACGCCCACGTTCGACGGGGTCACTGGCACGATCGCCGTCAGGTTGACCGCCAGCAGCACGGCGGCGGCGGCGGCCAGGGTGGCGTGGTTCTGCAAGCCCAGCGCCAGTATCGTCGCGTAGCACGCGCCAAGCTGCAGAGCCCAGGCTGTGAGCTGCGCGACGGTGGCGTGAAGCGCGGGCAGGGGCTGGCGGAACACCGCCAGCCCCTCGCGGCAGCGCAGGAGCTGTGCCTCGGCCCAGCTCGCCGCCGCGCGAATCGACCTCCTGGAGCGCGCGCCGAGGCGCCGGAGCATGGGCGGGCTGGCAAAGATGAGCGCCAACAGGACCGCCGGCAGCACGGTCGCTGCGACGATCGCCTCCAGGCGCGCATTTGCCAGCGCGGTGTCGAGTACCGCTACGACAGCGAGGATGGCGAGCGCCAACAGGTTGAGGAAGGTCTGCGAGAACACGGTGCCAACCACGATCGCGAAGGTGCAAGCCGGCTTACCGAGCCGGCGAGCGACCACCCAGGCACGGGCC
>JAFAPR010000015.1 GCA_019247075.1 Solirubrobacterales bacterium | reverse complement strand
CGCGGCATGTGTTTTCGGTGGACGCGCCAGAGACCCACCGCGACGCCCGCCGCGATCCCGCCCCAGATCCCGAGCCCGCCCTTCCAGATCGCAAACGGTCCCCACCAGTGCGGCGGGATCTGCGACGGCGTGGTGATCAGGAAATAGATCCGCCCGCCGATCAGTCCGGCCGGGAAACCCCACGCCGCCAGCTCGTAAATCAGGTCCGCGTGCCCCCCGGCCTTCACCCACAGCCAGCGTGTCACAACGATGGCGGCGACCACCGCGAGCACGTACATCAGACCGTAGACGTGGATGAACAGCGGCCCGAGGTGGAACCCGTTTGCGGAGGGGCTGGGGATGAACGCCAGAGTCATGAGATCTTCACAGCCGGGGCTGCGTCTGCCGGGAGCTGCGCGATGCCCCATTTAGCTCCAACAGGTTCGAGCGGAATCCTGGGGTGCGGACTAGCTTCATCGGCTTGATGGGAGAGGTCTTGTCAATGTAGAAGCGGGCGCCGTCCCGTTCCTCGATTGCCGCCACGGCGGAGCCTTGCCGGCGCCACGCCAGGGCCCAGATGATCGCGAATCCGGTCGCCACACCCGGCACCTGCGGGAGGAGGAAGGCGAGCGCCACCGCGCCGAGGGTGCAGAAGAACAGCGGCCACAACCTGTTTAAGACGGTCCGCCACGGGCGTACCTCCGGCAGGGTCGTGGGCATGCGCGCGCCCGCCAGCAGGTTCGAGATCGATTCGGTCGTCTCGCGCCGCCTTCCGCTCCACATGCCGAACGCCGCGGCCATCAGCCACCATCCAGCCGCCACGGCCACAACTCCGTCCTCCTGGTTTGAGACGGCGCCCGCGACCGTCACCGCGGCGAGCAGGCTTGCCGCGCCGGCGCTGATCAGGACCGTGGTGCGCAGGAAGTCAGTGAAGCGCATCGGTCACCAACATCTGGAGCAGGTGCCGGACACCGTCGGGCCCATCGACCTGGAAGTCGGTCTCATCCGCGATCTCGGTCGGCCCTTCCTCGGACCTCACGCCGACCCGCAGGGCGTGGGGGATCGTCCCGGCATCCACCAGCTGGGTGAGCGCGCGGAAGGCGTCCACGTCAGTGCGGTCGTCGCCCACGTACATGGCGGCGTCGACGCCGGCGTCGGTGATCAGCGAGGTGATGCCGGAGCCCTTGTCGAACTTGACCGGAGGCCGGACCTCGAGCACCTTCCGGCCCCAGTGGGTGCGCAGCCCGGCTTCCTGCGCCTTGGTCGCGATCGCGTCGATCGCGGCGTGCGCTGCGGCTTCCTCGGGAGCGCCGCGCCAGTGGAAGGCGAGGATCGGGCCCTTGTCCTCGAGCCGGATCCGTTGCCGTCGCATGTCGGCGAGGTCCACCTCGCGGCTGAATGCCTCCATCTGGGCGGCCCACGCCGCGACCTGCGGATCCAGGGCCGGCTCGGGCCACCCGGGACGCAGGATCTCGGCCCCGTGCGAGCCCAGGTAGGTGATCGTTCCCAACGAGACGATCGCTCGAGCCTCGGAGGCGCGGCGTCCGCTCACGCACGCGACCAAGCCATACTTCTTGGCGGCCTCGATCACGAGCTGACGCGTGGGCTCGGGCACATGTGCCTCCGCCGGTCGCTCGACAATCGGAGCCAGTGTTCCGTCGATGTCGAGCAGGACTGCAGCGTGTGCTGGATCCTCGCGGAACGGTGCAAGAGCCTCGGGCAGGAGCGCTGCGGACACAGTTCTAGTATGCCCGCTCAGTGTCCGAGGGCCTGGACAAGAGCTACATGCTCAAGCTGGCGGTGATCGGTACCGCGGCGGGCGTGTTCAGCGGACTTTTGGGAGTGGGCGGCGGTACCGTGATCGTGCCTCTGCTGGTGCTGTGGCTGGGCTACGGCGAGCGCGAAGCGACCGGCACGTCGCTGAGCGCGATCGCCGTCATCGCGGCGATGGCCACGATCCTGCAGGGCGCCTACGGGAACGTGGATCTCGCCAAGGGGCTGCTGGTGGGGCTTCCTGCGGTTGTCGGTGTGCTCATCGGCGCCTGGCTGCAACAGCGCGTGCCCACCGAGGTGATCGGGTTGCTGTTTGCGGTCGTCTTGGTGGCCGCGGCCGTCGATCTGGTCCTGACGTGATCGCCGCCGCCGTCCTGGGTGGGTGCGCGGGAGTCCTGAGCGGACTCCTCGGCGTCGGCGGCGGCATCCTCTTCGTGCCCGCGCTGGCATTGGTGTTGGGGCTGACGGAGGTCAAGGCGGAGGCGACCTCGCTGCTGGCCATAATTCCCGTGGCGGTCGTGGGGGCGATCCGGCAATACCGCTACGGCAACGTGCAGCTGCGCGATGGGGCGATCCTGGGCCTCCTCTCCGCGCTCGGGGTCGCCGGCGGCGTCGCGCTCGCGAACGTGCTGTCGGCACGCGTCCTGAGGATCCTGTTCGCGGTCTTCCTGGTGCTGGTCGCGATCCAGTTCTTGCGCCGGTTCGTAGAGACGCGTCGCGAGCATCGCGCGGATGACGAGGCGAAGGCGGACGGTTGACCAGGGCAGGTGAAGCCGGCGAGGGTGTACCGCTGGGTTGAGCACACCGCCGAGCTCGAGCTCGAGCTGGAGGCTGTCACTGAGCGCGAAGTACTCGCCGATGCACTCAGCGCGATCGGAGAGCTGCTCGAAGATGAGGAGCAGAGCCCTGGCTGCAATGCGGCCCCGGCTCCGCTCGAGCGCCGCGCGCTGCACGCCGGCGCTGCCCTGGCTCCGCTCGAGCGCCGCGCGCTGCAGGCCGGCGCTCGGGACCGGCCGGCACTACTCGCGGCCTGGCTCGAGGAGCTCCTCTTCCTCGCGGAGTCGGAGGGCTTCATCCCGCTCCAGATCGCGGACCTCTCGATCGACGCCGATTGCCTGCACGCAACCGTCGTCGGGCGAATGGGAGCGCCTCGAGCGCTGGTCAAGGCGGTCACCTACCACCGGCTCGAGTTCGAGCCTACCGACGGCGGGTACCGTGCCAGGGTGGTGTTCGATGTCTGAGCACGAGTCTGAGCTTCCGCTAGAGCGGATCGACGACGAGCTGTGGCAGATACCCGCCGGCGCGCGCCCCGCCATGCGCGTTCCAGCCCGCGTCTTCGCCGACGAAACCCTGCTGGAGGAGCTTCGGCGCGACCGCTCGCTCGAGCAGCTCGCCAACGTGGCTGCGCTGCCGGGGATCACCGGCACGGCGCTCGCGATGCCCGATATCCACCAGGGTTACGGATTCCCAGTG
>JAFAPR010000012.1 GCA_019247075.1 Solirubrobacterales bacterium | reverse complement strand
GCTTGCTCACTCGATCGAGGTGGCGCGGCTGGCGGCGATGATGGCCGAGGAGCTGGCGGCGAGCGCCAAGACCGCACGCAGGGCAGCGTTGCTGCACGACGTCGGCAAGGCCGTGACGCATGAGATCGAAGGCCCCCACGCCCTTGTCGGCGGCGAGCTGGCACGCAAGTACGGGGAGTCCGAGGCGGTCGCCCATGCGATGGAGGCGCACCACAACGAGGTCGAGCCGCAGACGGTCGAGGCGGTCATCGTGCAAGCCGCAGACGCGCTCTCGGGTGCGCGGCCAGGCGCGCGCGGCGAGTCGCTCGAGCAGTACGTCAAACGGTTGCGGGACCTCGAGCAGATCGCGTGTCGCCACGAGGGCGTCGAGAAGGTTTACGCCATGCAGGCGGGGCGTGAGATTCGTGTGATGGTGACCCCGGGTGCCGTCGATGACGACGCCGCGACCCTTCTGTCGTACGAGATTGCGCGAGAAATCGAAAAGGAGCTCGAGTATCCGGGCCAGATCAAGGTCACCGTGATCAGGGAGTCGCGGGCGGTGGAATACGCGCGCTGACGACGCTCGGACCGCATGCCCGCGCCAGCACGGTCAGACGGCGATTCTGCGGCGCCGAAGTCCCCTCCGGGCGCGATAGAGCTGCGTAGCGCCCAGACGAGAGGCGGTGCACAGCCACTCCCATAGTTTGGAGCGACCGGAAGCATTCGGCACCTCGATGGGTGTCGTCGCTCGGACCGGGATATGCTGGGCGACCACGCTCGCCACCTCGCTCGCCGGGAAACGAGTGTTGCTCTGCACGACGGCGAAGAGACCCGGGTCGTCGTCAGCTGCAAATAGTCGCGCCACGCGTTCGCGGGTCGCAGACCGGGCGTGCCATACGCTTGTGGCTGCGTCGACATGGAGGTGGGCACGCGCGGCAGGGTCATTGGCCCACAAGTGGTGCCGAGCAAGGAGGCCTGTCCATTCGGCAGTCAGCAAGTAGAGGGTGAACTCCGTCCACTCGCAATAGCTAGTTAGCAGCACGTCCATCCACGGCTGGCCCCAGACTTCCTCTAGGCGCTCGTGCACCTTGGTCAACAGCGCGGTAGACAGGATGGCCGGGGTCACCTGCATGCCGGGTCGGTCCAGCCCTGCATCTACTCCCAGGAGACTCGCCGAGTCCAACCACCATCGGCGCTGCACGCTCCGAGGTTCAGGCTCCATCAGCGCCCGACCGTCGCAGATGAGGGTCTCGTACCTGATCGGCTTGACCGCAAGGACGTCGGGGTCCAGCAACAGCACGAACGGGGCGTTCGTGAAGGCGGGCGCATTCAGCTTGATGATTTGCTGCCGTTGCCACGGACGAACTTGCCAAGGGCGGGTGAATCGCTTGAAGGCGGGGAAATGCTCATCTTCAATCACCATTCGCAGCGGCAGCTCAGGCCAGCTGGAGAGGTGCCGCTCGATCGTGTTGGCCTCGTCGGCACGGACGATGATCAAGACCTCCTCCACCAACCGGGGCTCCGCGAAATGAGCGAGGGTGGAGAAGAGCAGGTCCAGCCGAGCGAGATTGTCGCCATAGTGGCGGCCGGTTATCTTCAGCGGCATCAGTGCGCTGAGCGGCGCGCCACGGTCCGCGGGCCTACCTCCAGGCGCTATCGACTCCACCATGCGAGCGTGGCCGCTGGGATAACCCGAGACGCTCGCGGCTGGAACTGGCCGCGGCGTATCGCGAACCGAGCATCCATGACGGCGACACGCTAACAGAGGCGCGCGCATCGGATTCAGAGGCGGAGCGTGGGGTCTTAGCGACGGAGACGCGGACGATGCCGATGGCGCGCGTTCGATCCTGAGTTGGTGGCGGTTCCCGAGTCGCTGATCCAATGCGCCGAGCAGAACCCCCAAGCGGCTGCCTTGGTCGGAGAGGTCGGATCGGGGAAAGCCGTCGACTTGGCAATACCTGGATGGCATGGCCTCCGGTCGACGGTTGCCTGCCTATGACTCCGTGGGCGAGTGGCGCCATGCCGTCGCCCTGGCCCCTCACCGTCGCGAGTCCGAGGGCCTATCGATCGCTCAGATCGCTGGGCGTCTCGGCCGCTCGGCGACGATCAAGCCCTACTTTTATGACCCGACGGGGGAGAAGGCGAGCGGTCAAGTCGCGGTATGTCGGGGTGTGCCGTGGCCGCGGCGCCCACACCCAGCCGCGCAACGACAAGGGCGACGCCTACCGCTCCTGCAAGCAATGCCGGCGGCATCTAGCGGCGGTGGACGCAGGAGCTGGTGACTGGCGCGATGCTCGACTGGCGTAACAGGTACGGCGGGCTGCCGTCTCAGTACGGCCGGTCGCGCACGCACGCCAATCGCCGGGAGCGGCGGTGCGCTCAGGCGACTAACTGAGGGTGGGAGTGGCCGTCGAGGAGTGTCGTCGGCGAGCGGTTCAGTACGTGGGCTACGCTGCACGACCGGGTCGCGGCAAGACGCGGGCGTCTCACGCGTGGCCTAACGCTGCGCCGATGCTGCTCGCGGGCAGCCCCGTCCCAAAAGGCCTCGCCGAGCGTCGTGGGAACGGGATCGCGACGGCGCGTGCCTGTCGCACCACACGGGAGCTAGACGGCGACCTCCATTGGGCGTCCACCAGGGTCACTCCGGACGCATACTGGTGCGGGCGTCGACCTCGTTGGGCTCGGGCCAATGCTCGACCACCTTGGTAGCGCGCCGGCTCACGGGCCGCCACGCGCTCGCTCTCGGCGAACACGTGCCCGCACCCGCAAGTGGAGGAGCTGCCGCGGATCGCCACTGTGGTGGTAGAGCACCGCTGCCAGCGGGTGCGTTGCCAGCAGTGCGGCGCACAGGGGGACGGGCGAAGTGCCGGAGGAGGTGGCGGGCTCGGCGTTCGGTCCCCGCTTGCAAGCGGCGATCGCGACGTTGGCGGTGCGCAATCGGATCTCGCGCCGCGACACGGTCGAGCTGGTGGGTGAGCTGTTCGGTGCCAGGATCTCCGTCGGCTCGGTCGACCAGATCCTCGCCCGCGCTGCGGACGCGCTCGAGCTGCCCCACCAGCAACTCGTTGCGGCGTTGAGGGGCTGCGAGCCGCCTGAACATGGACGAGACCGGGTGGCGGCTGAAGGGTGTCAGACGAACGCTGTGGGGCGCATTTACCGAAAAGCTCGCCGTCTACCGGATCGCCTGCGATCGCCACGAAGATCGAGTCCGCGAGCTTTTGGCAGCAAGCAGGGCGATCGTCACCTCGGATCGCTGGTGGGCATATAACCACCTGCCGCTTGGCCGCCGGCAGATCTGCTGGTCGCACCTGCGCCGCGACTTCACCGCCCACGCCGAGACCGACGGTGCGGAGCACGAGCTGGGCGAGCACGGGCTGCGGATCTGCGATGAGGTGGTCTGGGCGTGGGAGATCTACCAGCACACCGGCTGCCGCAAAGAGCTCAAACGGCGTGTCCGGCGGCTGCGCCGGGAGCTCAAGCCGATCCTGCGCCAAGCCTCGGGCAAAAAGCCGCGCTATAAGCGCACCCGCGGACTAGCGCGCAACCTGCTCAAAGTCTGGCCCGCGCTATGGACCTTCGCCGAGCGCCCAGGCATCCACCCCACCAACAACCACGCCGAGCGGGCGCTCAAGGCGCAGTCATCTACCGAAAACTCTCGCTCGGCAGCCAATCAGAAACCGGCGAGCGACGAATCGAACGGCTCCTCTCAGCCTCCACCACCTGCCGCCTGCAACGCCGCTCCCTCTTCGAATACCTCAGCGAACTGCTCGCTGCTCACGCCCGCGGCGACCCCGCTCCCGCGCTCATCTAACCCGCCGGCGCCGAGGAACTGAACCCTTACTCGTTGGGTGCGATATGCAGGTGTTTCGTGCGCTTTCGTTGGCCGGCATTTCGCCGTGCCTTCACTCGTAACGAAGGGGTCCGGGGTTCGAGTCCCCACGTCGGCTCTCAAAAAGCGCCGCAATGGCCAGATTTTCGGTCATCGCTCGGCTGAGCTCCCCTGGCCATGGATTCGGGTTTTACTCGCCTCAGTGGCCGAATCTAAACCGTCGGCATATTGAGCTCTCGCTCGGCGGCCGCCCACGCCTGCGCCCACACGATCTTGGCCGGCCGGCCCAGCGCGTCCGCGGCGCGAACGACGTCCTCGTGCTCGGGCGCCAGGTTGACAAGTCCACCGTCGAGAAGGCCGACCTTGATCGCTACCGGCTGGTCGTCCACCAATACGGTGTGCCTCTTGCGATCAAGCTCCCAGCGGAGCACCGGCAGCAGCCGGACGCCCAGCGTCGAGGTGTGGCGGAGCATCGCCTTCGCGACCGCCGTCTCGTGCTCGGGACGGACGACGGCCGTCAGGACGAACCCTGGCCGGCCCTTCTTCATCTGCACAGCTGTCACCCAGGTGTCGAGCGCCCCCGCCGCCACGCACGCCGCCGCGGCGTCGGCCACTAGCTCACCGGAGAGGTCGTCAAGCGTGCATTCGACGAGCACGGCCGGCCGGCGATACCCGGCCAGTCCGTTCGGCGCCGCGGGCCCGAGCAGTACGCGGACCACGTTGGGTCGGTCGTGCAGGTCGCGGGCCCCAGCGCCGTAGCCGACCGACTCGAGCACCAGCGGCGGCAGCGGCCCGAACCGGTCCTCGGCCAACGCTGCGACGAGCGCCGCGCCGGTGGGCGTGACGAGCTCCGCGTCGCACTCGACACCGTACAGCGGCACGGCACGCAGCAGCTCGAGCGTGGCGGGCGCCGGGAGCGGCAACACGCCATGCGCCGCGAAGACCAGCCCGCGCCCTGCGGGAAGCGGGGAGCAGGCGACCCTGTCGATGTCGAGCGCCTCGAGCGCAAGCGCCACGCCACAGACGTCGGCGAGCGCGTCGATCGCGCCGATCTCGTGGAACTGCACCTGGTCGGGCGGCACGTGGTGGGCGCGACCCTCGGCGCGCGCCAGGCGCTCGAAGGCGCTACGTACACGCGCGTGCGCGCGAGGCGGGAGCCCGGCACGATCGACCAGAGCGCGCACCGCCGCCCAGTCACGGTGGATGTGCTCCTCTGGAGCAATGACCCGCACCGACGTAGCAGCCACGCCCTGACGTTCGGCGGGCTCCACGGCGACGTCGAGCCCCGCCACGCCGAGCCCGCGCAGACCGCTGCGGACGTCCTCGAGCCGCGCGCCCGCATCCAGGAGTGCGCCAAGCAGCATGTCCCCGGCGGCGCCGCCGATCGCGTCGATGTACAGCAGCCGCTCGGCGCTCACGCTGCGCCCGCGGCAGCGCGGGCGATCCGCGCCGCGATCGTCGCCGCGCCGAACCCGTCATCGATGTTGACTACAGCGACCCCGGCGGCGCAGGAGGTGAGCATCGACAGCAGTGCTGGCACCCCGCCCGCGGCGACGCCATAGCCGGTGCTCGTCGGGACGGCGATGACCGGCGCCGCAACCAGTCCACCCACCACCGAGGCCAGGGCCGCGTCCTGTCCGGCGATGACCACAACGCAGTCGGCCCCGTGCAGGTCTTCCAGGGCCAGCGCGAGGCGATGCAGCCCAGCGACTCCGACATCCTCCTGCACCCGGACATGGGTGCCGAACAGCCGCGCGCAGGCCGCCACCTCGCGGACAACAGGTCCGTCCGACGTGCCGGCGGAAACCACGGTGACCGTGCCCGCCGGCGTAGGGGAGTCGCGCGCGACCCACATCAGTCGCGCCTCGGCGTCTTCCTCGATCTCACCGACGGCCGCGCGCACCGCGGCGCGCACCTCCGGTCCGACTCGGGTGACCAGGATTGTCTCGTGGCCGCGCTCCAGCAGCGCGGCCACGATCGCTACGACCTGATCCGGGGACTTGCCCTCAGCAAGCACCGCCTCGGGAAAGCCCTGGCGCCCACGGCGCCCCGTATCGAGGCGCGCGAAGCCAATGTCCAGCACGGGCGACCGCGCCAACAGCTCCTCGGCCTCCCGCGCCGAAAGCTCTCCACGTGCCAGGAGCTCGACAGCCTCGCGTACGTCTGCCCGAGACATCGGTCCGGAGTGTATGCGCACCGCGGTGGTGTTCGCAGCGTCGGCTTCGCGCTCTGTCCTTGGCGCTTCATGTTTCAGCGAAGGACGGCGACGAGGAGGTCGGCCTCCGCGAGACAGCCCGGTAGAATGCCACAACCGGCTAGTCTGCTCCGTGTGTCGAGCCTGCTGATCCTCTCGTTCCTCATCGTCTGCCCGCTGAGAGAGAAGCAGCTCCGTAAGCTGGTGGCCGATGGCGCCGAGCGCCGCGCCTCTGGGCTCGAGCGCGAAACCGCCGCGGTATTCGTCGCGGCAGCGCACACGGCGATCGGCGAGCAGACGGCATGACGCACCACGCCGAGGCACCGAACGCCGAGACGCCGCTCCAAGGTGCCGAGCTCGTTGCTGCTAACCGCGTGGCGGCTCTGCTGTCCGGCACCGCTCCGCTAGGAGTGGCCTTCTCCGGAGGAGTGGACTCCTCGACACTGCTGGCGCTGGCCATACGGGCGCTTGGCCGAGGCCACGTGCTAGCCGTGCTGGGAGTCTCGCCCAGTCTCGCTGCCGCTGAGCGTGCCACGGCGCACCGCATCGCGGCGTTCCTCGGCGCCAACCTCGTTGAAGTGGCGACGTTCGAGTGCGACCGCCCCGAGTACCGACGCAACCTGCCGAACCGCTGCTTTTACTGCAAGGACGAGCTGTTCGGGCGGATCTCCGACGAAGTCATGAGCCGGCACCGTCTCGCGGCGGTCGCGTATGGGGAGAACGCCGACGACGCGCGTCGCTCCGATCGCCCCGGGGCACGCGCCGCGGTCGCGCACCGGGTGCTGCGACCGCTCGCCGAAGCCGGAATCGACAAGGCTGGGGTGCGGCGAATTGCCCGCGCGCTAGCACTGCCGTGCTCCGAGAAGCCGCCGGCGCCGTGCCTTGCCTCGCGCATCCCGCATTTCCACGAGGTCGTGCCCGAGAAGCTGGCACAGATCGAGACGGCCGAGGCGGCGCTGCGCGCGCTCGGCTTCACGGAGCTGCGGGTTCGCCACCACGGCGACATCGCGAGGATCGAGCTGCCAGTGGGCGAGCTTTCGCGGGCCGCCGCAACCCCGTTGCGGGAGGCCGTATGGCGTGCCGTGAGCTCTGCGGGGTTCCGGTTCGTCGCCCTCGACCTGGCCGGCGTGCAATCGGGAGCCTTCACGTTACCGCTCGTAAGCCACGAGAGCACCATGGTCCACGCCGCGACTTGGACCAGCCATACTGAGTCCAACGCGGTTCGCACCTCGTCATCTTGCCCGCCGACAGCGGGCCAAGGCCGGAGACCGGGCCGGTAGCCGACCCCCGACAACGTTGGTGCACATTCAGCCTATAGAAGTGATGCTATAAAGGGCCGCTCGGGGTGGCTCGAATACGTGGCCCGGGATCCCAGCTCGGATGCGTCGTCACACCGAGGCTGCGAAGCGCTCTGTTCGCCGCTGAGGGACCTGCCGCCCGACACGTCTAGCTCTGGTGGACCGCGAGCAGCTTGAACCCGTCACGCTCGCATGCGGCCTCGATGCGATCCCGCTGCTCTGCGGGGGAGGCGAAGCGCTCGCCCTCCCGGCCGTCGACTTGGCTGACGCGGACGATGCCGATGGCGAATCGCCGCTGCATGGCATGATGGCTGAAAGCAGGAGCACTCAACATGCACAAGCGATACCACCTGACCACGTTCGGCTGCCAGATGAACGCCCACGACTCCGAGCGGATGAAGGGCATGCTCGAGTCGCTCGGCTACGCGGAGTCGGCCAGCCGCGACCAGGCCGACCTGATCCTCTTCAACACCTGTTCGATCCGCGAGCGCGCCGATAACCGGTTTCTGGCCCATCTCGGCGAGGCCGCGCGGCTCAAGCGGGAGCAGCCCGAGCGGGTCGTGGGCATCGGCGGCTGCTGGGCCCAGTCGGTGAAGGGGGAGATCTTCGCCCGCTTCCCGTTCGTCGACGTCGCCTTCGGCCCCGGGCAAGTGCACAAGCTGGCGGAGTTTCTGACGAGCGACTCGCTGACCGCCCAGGGGTACTTCGAGTTCGAGGAGTTCACCGGGCGACTCCCGGGAAAGCGGGAGCGCGACTTTCAGGCGTGGGTGCAAATCAGCGTCGGATGCAACTGCGTCTGCTCGTACTGCATTGTCCCGTCGACCCGGGGTCGGGAGGTCAGCCGGCCATCGGCCGAACTCGTTGCCGAGGTCCGGCAGCTTGCCGACGACGGCGTGCGCGAGGTCACGCTGCTGGGGCAGAACGTCAACTCTTACGGGCGCGACCTCCATCGTCCCGAGCGCATTACGTTCGCCGAGCTGCTGAGGCAGATCGACGCCGTGGACGGTATCGAGCGTATCCGCTACACGAGCCCCCACCCCAAGGACATGCGCGAAGACGTCGTCCGGGCCCACGCCGAGCTGCCTTCGCTGTGCCAGCACATCCACCTGCCGCTCCAGTCGGGCTCGAGCGCAGTGCTCAAGCGGATGCGGCGGACCTACAACCGCGAGCGCTACCTCGACCGGGTCTCGCTGATCCGGGAGCACGTCCCCGACTGCGCGATCACGACCGACATCATCGCGGGGTTCCCGGGGGAGACCGCGGAGGACTTCGCGCAGACGCTCTACGTGGCCGAGCAGGTGGGATATGACGGAGCCTTCACGTTTGCCTACTCGCCGCGACGGGGCACCGAGGCGGCCTCGCTGCCCGACCAGGTACCCCACGAAGTCAAGGTGCAGCGGCTCGAGCTGCTCGTCGAGGTGATCCAACGCCATGCCCATGAGCGGGCGCAGCGGTTCGTCGGGCGCGAGCTTGACGTGCTCGTGGAAGGACCGTCGCGTACCGACCCGGGTCGCCTCCGCGGCCGCACCACCCACAACAAGGTGGTGAACTTCGATGGCCTGGCAGCGCCGGGAGAGCTCGTCGGAGTCGACATCACTGGCGCCACGAGTCAGACGCTCTCGGGCCACGAATCGATTCTGAGCCGCGCGGCGTAAAGCGACGCTCGCGTCGGAGGAGCTCGCGGCGTTCGCGTCGGAGGAGCTCGCGGCATTCCGCCGTCCCGCATGCGAACATTTGTTCTATGCGATGGAGCAACCTGAGCGCGCACGCCGAAGAGCGCGCCCGCCTACCCGGTTACGCGGATGAGGCAGTGGCGCGCCATTTCGAGGCGCCCGGCTCGATCCCTACCCGGTTCTACGAAGTCCGCGCGAAGTCGATCCTGAACCGAGTTCCCGCGGCGTCGCGGATGCCGTTCAGGTGGACGGCGAACCCCTTTCGCGGCTGCACACACTCCTGTTCCTACTGCGTCGAGTCTGAAACACCAGTGCTGATGGCGGATGCCACGCATAAGCCCATGTACGAGATCGACGTGGGCGATGAGATCTATGGAACCGTGCGCAATGGCAAATACAGGAAGTACGCGCGGACAACCGTGCTCGACAAGTGGATCACCATCAAGCCCGCATACCGAGTGGTCCTCGAAGATGGCACAGAGCTGATCGCGAGTGGTGACCATCGCTTTCTCAGCAACCGTGGATGGAAGCACGTCCTGAACTCGCTGCCGGGTCAGTGGGGCCGTGCTCACCTGACGACCAAAAACCACCTCGTCGGGACGGGCCGTTTTGCCTCCCAGCCGGTAGAGCACGCCGACTACCGCCGCGGGTATTTGTGCGGAATCGTCCGCGGGGACGGGCGCATCTGCTCATTTGAGTACCAGCGCGTCGGCCGAACCCATGGCAACGTACACAGGTTCCGTCTCGCGTTGACCGACATCGAAGCCCTGCGGCGCGCCCGCGCGTTTCTCTCCGCCGAAGAAGTCACAACCTCTCAACACGTCTTCCAGCACGCAGTGGGCGCTCGCCGGGAGATGCTGGCGATCTCAACAGGCTCACGCCCGCTGATTGAACGGATCGGCGAACTGATTGATTGGCCCGCGGTGCCCACGCTGAACTGGTGCCGCGGCTTCCTAGCAGGCATTTTCGACGCCGAGGGCTGCAGAAGTGACTTTGCGTTGCGAATCGCGAACACCGACCCTCAGATCCTCGCGGCGACTGAGATTTGCGCCAAGCGGCTCGGCTTCGCGGTGGCGCGCGAGAGGAGTAACAGAGACAACGGTTTGTGCACGATCCGCATCACCGGCGGCCTTTCCGAGCACCTACGGTTCTTCCACCTGACCGACCCAGCGATCACGCGCAAGCGCTCGATCGAGGGCCAGATGGTGAAGACCTTCGCGAATCTGAAGATCGCAGCAATCGAGCCGCTGGGGCGGGCCTTGCCCCTCTATGACATCACCACCGGCACCGGCGACTTCATCGCCAACGGCGTCGTCAGCCACAACTGCTTCGCCCGCCCCACCCACCGCTACCTCGACTTCGACGCCGGTCGCGACTTCGAGCGCGAGATCGTGGTCAAGGTCAACGCGCCCGAGCGGCTGCGCGTCGAGCTCGCCAAGGCCTCCTGGAACCACGAGCACGTGGCGCTCGGCACTAACACCGACCCGTATCAGTGGGTCGAGGGCCGCTACAAGCTCATGCGCGGCATCTGGGAGGCGATGCGCGACGCCGCCAACCCATGCTCGGTGCTAACGAAGTCGCCGCTGCTGCTGCGCGACCTCGACCTGATGCGCGAGCTAAACGAACGCACCGAGTTCAGCGCCGCGCTCTCGGTCCCGACCCTGGACGAGGAGGCGTGGCGCGCGACCGAGCCGCATACGCCGAACCCCCGCGCACGTCTCGAGGCGGTGGCGGAGCTGACCCGCAACGGGATCCGCACGGGCGTGCTGGTCGCGCCGTTGATGCCCGGGATCAACGACGCGCCCGAGCAGGTCGAGCCGATCGTCGAGCTGGCCGCGGAAGCCGGAGCCGCGTATGTGACCGGGATAGCGCTCCACCTGCGCGGCGAGGTGAGGGACCTCTGGTTCGAGTGGCTGCGCGGGAACCGCCCCGATCTGGTTTCGCGCTACGAGCGGCTCTACGCACGGGGGGCCTACATCCGACCCGCCGAGCGGGACCGGCTGTCGGCGCTCGTGCACGCGGTCAGCCAGGGCTCCGAGCAGCCGATGCGCGGCCGCTTGCAGCGCGGCCAGGCCAATCCGGCGCAGCAACGCAGCTCCGCGGAGTCCGCCTCGCCGCCGCGCCAGGAATCATTATTCTGAGCGCGGGAGCGGTGGAACCGGCGGTGCGCGACGGCGTACTGAAAGAACATGCGTAACCCGTTCAGAAAAGACCACCCCAAGGGCGTCCGGGTCGACCGCAACCTGCGGCTCGATCGCATGTTCGAGACCCGCAGCCATGCCTGGGAGCGGGCGGGGCTATCGTTGGAGGCCGACCGCAGAAAGGTTCGCCGCGCGCTGCGCCAGGCGATCCTCGTGCTACCGCTGCTCGTCGGCGTGCTGTTCCTGTGGTTCAACGGACGCCACCTCTTCGGCCGCGAGATCGCCTCGAGCACGGGATACGCGGCCGGGATCGTCATTGCGCTCGTGGTGCTGGGCTGGGCTTTCTCGCGTGACCTGGGGCAAGCAGCCGCTCCCACCTTCTTCAAACGCATGGATCCCGCCACCGCGGGGACGGTCGGCCTCCTGATCAGGCTCGCGACGATCGCGCTCACGATCGCGCTCGCGCTGCACATCGTGGGCCTCAATCCAGCCACGATCGCCGCCGGCGGCGCCTTCACCGCGATCATCTTCGGCCTCGCCGCCCAGCAGACGCTGGGCAACGTGATCGCGGGCATGGTGCTGCTGAGCGCCAGGCCCTTCCGCGTTGGCGAGCGGATCAGGCTCCAGGCCGGCGTGGTTGGCGGTGTCATCGAGGGCGTAGTCAGCTCGCTGGGGCTGCTGTACACGACGCTCGCGCGCGGCGAGGACCGGATCATGATCCCCAACAACGTCGTGCTATCGGCGGCGGTCGTACCCCTGATCGAGCCAGAGGCTGTAGACGTCCGCATCCGGCTGAACTCGGGAATCAGGCCGAGCCGCGTACAGGCGATTCTCGACGAGAGCGTTGCCACCCGCACCCGCTCGGCCCCGCGCGTGGTGCTCGAGGAGATCGACGGCGACAAGCTCGTCGTCCGAATACAGGCGACCCCCGAGCGGGCTGTCGACGGCGCGCGGCTCGCCGACGAGATCGTCGCGGCGCTGACCTCGGTCAGCGGCGAGCACGCGCTCGCCCGCGACTAACGGCGGCGCCGCGGCGTATAGCTGCAGCCCAGGTCTGCTACTGCCGGCGAGCGCGGACGGCGGTGCCGTAAGCGCAGATCTCGGTCCACGTGCTGCCGAGTTCAGAGGTGTCGAAGCGGAACGCGACCACGGCGTCGGCGCCCTTGGCTTCTGCCTCCTCCACCAAGCGCTCGGTGGCGTGGACGCGACCATCCGCGAGCATCTTCGTCATCCCCTTCAGCTCGCCACCGACGAGCGCCTTGAACGAGGCGCCAATCTGCGAGCCGAGGTTGCGGGAGCGAACCGTCAGTCCGAACACCTCGCCGAGCACCTCCGTGACCTGATATCCCGGCAGGTCGTTTCCTGTCGTGATCAGCATCGGCCGATCGTATACGGCCAAGATGGCGGCGGACAAGGAGGCCGTGGCCTACTGCCTGCTGCGTTGCACCCTCGCGAAATCGGAGCCAATCTTCGTGCCGCCGAGCAGCCGCTGTGCGGTGGCTGCCAACCCGGGGGCGGCGCCGGCGATCGTGGCGCCGACTCGCAGAGTGGCGGGGGCGACCTCGACCTCAGCGCGGTTTCGCTGCACCGCGGAGATAAGGGCGGCGGCCACCTGCTCGGGCGTGCGAGTGCCGACTCCCGGG
>JAFAPR010000043.1 GCA_019247075.1 Solirubrobacterales bacterium | reverse complement strand
CCTCCTCTTTCTGCTGATCCTGGCGACAGGCTCCGGTGGCGGCGAGACATCTGCGGTCATCGGCGTTGCGATCATTCAGATGCCGGGAATCGCCCGAATCGTCCGCGCTGCCACCCTCGAGGTCACTGGGCGCGGCTACGTGGAGGCCGCCGTCGCGCGCGGGGACTCCACGACGTACATCCTCGGCCGCGAGATCCTGCCGAACATCGCCGCCACGGTGGTGGCAGACGGCGGGCCTCGCCTCACCGTATCCATACTCGCCATCGCCAGCCTGACATTCCTCGGGGTCGGCGTGCAACCTCCTACCGCCGACTGGGCGTTGATGATGACGGAGAACCGCACGGGGTTGACTTTCCAACCGTGGGCTGTGATTGCTCCCGCGCTAATGCTCGCAGTCCTCACGGTAGGCGTAAACCTACTCGCCGACGCAGTGGCCCGCAGCCTGTCCCAGTCCACCGACGCGGCACTACTGCGAAGATGAGCGAGCCGGTGATCGATGTGACCGGCCTCGACGTCCGGGCCGCAAGCGGGACGCCGATCATCCAGGGGGTGAGCTTCAGCGTTCAGCGTGGCGAGATCCTCGGGATCGTCGGCGAGTCGGGCAGCGGCAAGACTACCGCGGGACTCGCTTTGCTCGGATATGCGCGCCGCGGCGCGCGGCTATCGAATGGTCGTGTGAGGGTCGCCGGCACGGACATGCTCGAACTATCCAGCGATGATCGGCGACGGCTACGTGGGAAGGTGATCTCGTACGTTCCGCAGGAGCCAGGCCAAGCGCTGAACCCCTCCCTGCGCGTCGGGGATCACGTCATGGAAATCCTCCGCTTCCACGCGCCAGAGCGGTCCAGTCGAGCGGATGTCGCGGACGCGCTCATGCGCGTCGGCCTTCCGGAAGATCGTCTATTCCAACGCAGATTTCCCCACCAGCTATCTGGCGGTCAGCAGCAACGCGTGGCAATCGCGGCGGCCTTGGCGGCAAGCCCTGCCGCCGTCGTGTTCGACGAGCCAACGACCGGGCTCGATGTCACAACTCAGGCCGTAATCCTTGAGGAGGTCAAGCGTCTGCGGCGCGATCTCGAGCTGAGCGCGGTGTACGTATCACACGATCTTGCCGTTATTAGCACGATCGCCGATCGCGTAATCGTGATGTACGGCGGGCGGGTCGTCGAAGGCGGTCCGGTCAGTGCAGTCCTGCACTCACCGCGACATCCGTATACACGGGGCCTGCTCGCGTCGGTGCCGGATCATGTTGTTCCGCGCCGTCTTCACGGTATTCCGGGCGTCGCGGTCGGAGTTGCCGAACAGCCGCCTGGATGCCCATTCCATCCGCGCTGCGGGCAGGCATTCGACCGTTGCAGACGGGAATTGCCTGAGTTTGAGCTCATCGGCCCAGACCACGCAGTTCGATGCTTCGCGTGGGAGGCGACACCACCGCTCGTCACCGAACCACCTCTCTCACGGCGCTCCATCGATGCGCGCACACCGCTGCTCAATGTCGAGGAGCTCTGCGCCGAATACCGCTCCAAGGCCGAGGTTGTCGCAGCCGTGCAATCGGTTTCATTTTTCCTCAAGCCATCCGAGGCAGTAGCCCTGGTCGGTGAGTCCGGTAGCGGCAAGACCACGATCGCGCGCTGCATCGCAGGTCTACACACCCCGTGTGGGGGGCGGATGTGGTTCGAAGGCGAGCCACTTCCCCCTGCCCGCGGTCGGAGACGTGACCTACGCCGACGGATCCAGATTGTCTTTCAAAACCCCAACGACTCGCTCAACCCGCGCCACTCGATCGCCCATCAGATCGCGCGTCCGGCGGTTCTTCTGCGCGAGGTATCACGGCGGGTCGCCCAAGCGGAGGTCAACGAACTCCTTGACCGTGTCCGATTGCCGCGCCGCTTGGGTGGCCGATACCCGTGGGAACTTTCGGGCGGTGAGCGCCAGCGAGTCGCGATCGCTCGGGCCCTGGCGGCACATCCGGATCTTCTCGTCTGCGACGAGATCACCTCCGCACTCGATGTATCGGTTCAGGCGGCTGTACTCGATCTCTTAGCGGAGCTGCGACGCGAGCTCGCGCTTGCGATGCTGTTCATCTCACATGATCTCGGGGTCGTCGCGACAGTCGCAGACCGGGTGATCGTCTTACACGCCGGGCAAGTCTGTGAGACCGCTGAGACCAGCGCGCTTTTGCGCGCACCCGCTCACCGTTACACTCGCACGCTGCTCGAAGCCGCCCCGCGGCCGCCCGGAGAGGGCTGCGTTCGTCTGTCGTCAGCCTCGCCAGCCCACGAGAGGGCTGAAGCGAAATTGTGCGAGACCGAGGCTCCCACTGCACAGCTTCACCTAGAGTGACAACCGCATGAGCACGGGCAAGGGACCCGTTGGCATTATCACCGGCGCCCTCTCTGGAATCGGCGCCGCGACCGCGCTGGAGTTCGCTCGCCTCGGTGCCTCACTCATACTCGCCGACATCGAGACCCAGTCAGGTGACGAAATGATCACCAAAGCCGCGGAGCTCGGAGGGACGGCCACCGTCGCCGAGTGTGACGTCACCGACTACGCAGCCGTCGAGCGGCTCGTCGCACGGACGACCGCGGACCTGGGCCGCCTGGACTTCCTCGTCGCCAACGCCGGCATCGCCGAGCAGAGTCGGATCGCCAGCGGCGATCCGGCCCGGTGGGCAAGGGTCGTACAGACCAACCTGCTTGGCACGATGCACTGCGTGCGGGCGGCGCTGCCGGTGATGCGACGGCAGGGGGAGGGTCACGTCCTGATTGTCGGGTCCACGTCCGGACGCGAGCCCTACGTCGGCGAGCCCTCGTACCTCGCCAGCAAATACGGGGTTGTCGGCTTTGCGTATGCGCTCAGGATGGAATGCGCCGAATACGGCGTGCGCGCTACGGTGGTCGAGCCGGGGACGGTGGACACGCCGCTCACGAGAAGGCCGCCCGCGGTCAGAGCCCTGCTCGAGCAGATGCATCCGCTGGCGCCTGAGGATGTCGCTCGAGCGCTGGTGTTCACCTATCAGCAGCCGCCGCACGTGGTGATCAGCGAGCTCGTGATCCGGCCGCTCGACGAGGCGGTCAACGCCGACATGCCCGACGCCGAGCCGCGCTAATAACGGCTCAAGCGGCCGGCTCGGGATAAATCGCCGCCGGCTTCATGAAGTCGAGCGCGTGGCCGCTGCCCGACTCGATCACGCACTTGAAGTCGGGCTCGGTGTCGAGGTAGTACCACTCGATGTGGTCGCCGATCCCCGCCCTGGCGGTGATCCCGCGGCCCATGGCCGCGAACTGGTCGGTTACCTGCTGTGACTGCTCGCGAGTCTTGAACATGACCGCGATCGAGCCGATTCCCTCGCCCTTGGTGTCGAGCATGCGCTGCCAGGGGTTGTCCCCGCTGCGCGGCTCGATGAGCTCGAAGTTGAGATCGCCTACCTGGGTCTCAGCCCAGCGGATGTCGAAGTAGTCGACCGGCCGTCCGTCGAGCTCGCAGTCGTGCATGATCACCTCGCCATCGGATTCAAAGACCTTCCAGGGGCCCCAGCCCAACGCGTCGTGGTAGGCGCGCATCCGCGCGTCGAGATCGCGTACGACGACTGAGACCTGCGTGATCCCGTAATAGAGTCCGGCGGGTTTGTCGCTCGGCGGCGCGTCCGAGGTCGGGTATACGTACGCCGGGCTGACAAAGTCGGCGGCGTGGCCGCTACCGGACTCGATCAGGCAGCCGAACCGCTCCTGCGTGTCGAGGTAGTAGTACTCGATGTGATCGCCGATGTTGGCCTTCATCGTCACCGGCATCCCCCGGCCGGCGAACTCGCGCTTGACGGCCTCACCCTCGTCCGATGTCTTGAACATCACGGCGATCGACGCGACGCCCTCACCGCGTTGGTCGATGAACTCCTTCCACAGGCTCGGGCCGTCGACGGGCTCGAGCAGTTCGAAGTTGAGCGACCCGACCATCACCTCGGCACCCTTCAACGTGTAATCGACATGCTCACCGCGCAGCTCGGTGTTGTGATGCGCCGGCGGTTTGTGATCGAACACGTCCCACCCCGACCAGCCAAAGGTGCGCCAGTAGCGCTCCATCGTCTGTTCGAGATCGCGCACGGCCAACGAAACCTGCGTGATCGGATACTGAAGCCCCGCGAAGCCTCGCGGAAGATTACTCGACGTCGCGGTCACGGCCTCTCCCTTCCTTCAGTTGTGTTGTGATCGACCTCTCGCCACCGCTAGGCGACGCATTACGTCATCGCGTACTTGTAGAAGAACCTCTCCTGATCCTCGCCGTAGCTGGCCGATGCCCGGAAGTCCCGCACCCGGGTGCTGACGAAGTCCGGCCGGTGCGGGTAAACCAGCGGGACCCAGAGCACCTGATCCCGCACCACGATCCTGCCGATCTGCTTGTAGATCGACGCGATGTCCGACTTGTTGGTGGCCCGGTGTCCTTCCTTCGCCAGCTTGTCGATCGTCGGCGACTTGACGTAGGAGTAGTTGGTGAACCCTGCGATTCCAGCCGTGGTGAACGAGGTGTCGACGATGTAGGAGCCATGCGGGTACAACAGCTCGTACGCCCACAGCAGCATTCCCGCGGGAAGGGTCCCGGCTTGGGTGACGAACGCGTCGTATTCCATCGGGATGTAGTCGACGTTGAGCCCAATTGCCGTCAAGTCCGCGAGGATCACCTGCGCAACTGATTCATACGGCCAGCGGTTGGAGCTCCACATCTTGACTCTCGAACCGCTCGGCAGCTTGGCGCTCGCGAGCAGGCTCTTGGCCGCGGATGGGTTGTACGAGTAAGCGGCACCGTCATCGAAATAGGGGCTCAAAGGGGAGAAGAACGTGCCATTCGCCACCTCTCCGAGTTGATGCATCGCGCGGAGTATCCGTGGCTTGTCGACCGCCATGGCGATCGCCTGGCGTACCTTGAGGTTCTTGAGCACCGGATCTCTGAGGCTAAGGGACAGCCAATAGCAGTTGTTCTGAGGCGTGATGACAGTTTGGTGGTCGCTTACATACTTCGGGTTCAGAACGCTGGCGATGAAACCCGACGGAACGGGGTCGTACATCATGTCGTCCTGGCCACTCTGGATCCGGATCATGCCCAGGGTGTCGTCGATCCCCAGCTTCCAGCTGACGCCGGCATATCGGGGGACGGCCGAGTTCCAATAGTTCTTGTTGCGTTTGAGCGAGATCGAGCTCTGTCGATTGATCACGTCGACGGTGAACGGCCCGGTGCCGACAGGGGCCCAGTTGAACTTGCCGAACCCCACCTGCTCGACCATCGCTTTGGGGACCGCCCCCGCCATGTAGTGCGAGTTGACGTAGATGAAGGCGCTGTCAGGAACGTCGAAGTCGAACACGATGGTGTGAGGATCAGGGGTGGTGATCCCGCTCAGTGTCTTCGCCTTCTGGTTCAGGACGTCTGCCATGCCGACGATCGGCAGCGACGTGAAAAGTGGTCCGATCTCTGATCCGAACGACGGGATGACGAGGCGCTCGAATGCGTACTTGTAGTCCGCGCTGGTGAGCGACATGCCGTTGCTGAACTTGACCCCCGGACGCAGCGTGAACGTGTAACGCATGCTGTTGTTCTCGACCTTCGGGAGGCCCGTGGCGACGAGCGGTACGAGATTGCCGTTGCTGTACGGATCAAGCGTGAGCAGCGACTCGTACATGGCGTGCTGGCCGCAGGCCGCGGCGCCGTTCCACCACTTCTGAGCGTCAAGTCCCGGGATCGTGGTGCTCATGGAGAACTTCAGCACAGCGTTCTTGTTGAGATGCGCGCTGGCGGAGCTCCCGCCGCCGCAGGCGCTCAACAGAGCTCCCAGCCCTGTCAGGCCGAGACCAAACCCGGCTCCCCGGCCGAGCACCTCGCGGCGGGTCAGCTCCCCGAATGACGAATTGACTGCGGTGCCCGGCTCAAACGGATCGGTCATACAGATCTTCCTCTCACGTCTGGAAGCCCACGCCGGCAACCAATTTTCGGCGTGAACCCACGTCGACGCTGCACGCCAAACCAGGATGACGGCGCCGCGCCGCCAAGAATGTCGCAACGATACTATCTTTGTGTTGGGGGTGCAACGGCCCGACTTGCGCTCGGATTAGCGCGCAGGGCCCACCTGGCGTAGCCACTCGGACGCGGTGCCCACCCGGAGCAGCCGCTCGAGTGCGACGCCTGCCGTTATCGCGCCGATACCCGCGCGGGGGGCGCTTCGCGCAGCCGCCTCACGCATACCGGATCCGCGGGTCTAGAAATGCGTTCGCGAGGTCGGCGATGAGGTTGAACAGGACGACCGCAGTGGTCGCCACGATGACGGTGCCGAGCACGACGGGGATGTCGTTGGCGGTGATTGCGTTCCACGCCTGCTGTCCGATCCCGGGCCAGCCGAACACCTGCTCGACCACCAATACGCCGCCGAGGAAGATCCCGAAGTCCAGGCCGATCATCGTGATCGCCGGACCGATCGAGTTGCGGAACACGTGCCGCGACATCACCCTCCACTCGGACAGGCCCTTCGCGCGGCTGCTGCGCACGAAGTCCTCGCCGAGCACGTTCAGCACCGACGAGCGAACCATCCTCGCGTACCACGCAGCACCGGGAAGACCCAGCGCGAGCGCCGGCAGCACGAGCGCCGGCAGCGACGCACTCGCGCCCAGCGGGAAGAGCGGAATCTTGTAGGCAAACAGGTACAGAAGGACGAAGCCGAGGACGAACTGCGGCACCACGACGCCCAGCAGCGAGCCGGTGAGCACGACGCGGTCGGCCAGCCCGTGCCATCTGGTCGCCGCTAGAAACCCGAGTGGAAGCCCGATGACGACTTCGACCAGCAGCCCCGCCGCGGCAAGCTCGATGGTCGCGGGGAGGCGGCCGAGTACGAGGGAACGGACCGACGTTCCGGTCGAGAACGAGTTCCCGAAGTTGCCGTGCAGAAGGCGGCCGAGGTAGCGAAGATATTGCACGATCACAGGTTGATCGAGGCCCAGAGTGCGGCGCGCGAGCTCGTACTCATGGTGCGATGCGCGAATGCCTGCGTACAGGCGCGCCGGATCGACTGGGGACAGAAACGTCACACCGAACGTGATGATCGTCATCGCAAAGATGACGACGAGCGCCCAGCCGAGCCTGCCGGCGATGTAGCGCGTCACGGGAGGCCTCCACGCCGCGACAGTGGAGCCTGCCACAGCGTCAGGGCGATCGCGTGGGTCATAGCCTGTCGCTTGGGCGGACGGCGATACACCCCCAGGCTCATCCCAAATATCATAACGTCGCTACATTGATCGATAAGGTGGGATCTTGACGGAGGGCCCGGCACCGAACCACCCTCCCGATGAGGGTGTGACAGCGACGGCCGCCGACGCCGACACTCGCCGTGGCGGCGCCGTCGGTGGGGATTTGCGTAGGGCCTTTTCGCCGTTCAAGCCGGGGGCCGACGCAACGCGCGTAGCCGTCGCGGTCGTCGGCGAGACCGCACCCGGTCAGGAGGTAGCGCCCGGTCAGGAGGCCGGTGCGCCCGCTGTCCTCGGCACCGAGCGCGGCTACTGGCGCACCGCTTGGTATGAATTTCGCCATGACCGGCTGGGGATGGTCGGTCTCGTTTTCGTGGTCCTGCTGATCCTGGCCGCGATTCTCGCGCCGCTGATCGCGCCCTACTCGCCCAACTACCAAGTTCCGACTGGCCTCACGGCGGCCGGGAACCCTCGTCCCCCGAGCAGCCACTTCCTCCTCGGGACCGACCCACTCGGGCGTGACGAGCTGTCGCGGCTGCTGTTCGGCGCCCGGATCTCGCTCGTCGTAGGACTGGGCTCGGCTGCGCTCGGCGGGGTCCTCGGGCTTGTGCTTGGCGGCGTGGCCGGCCTGTTCGGGGGGTTCGCCGATAAGCTGCTTATGCGCCTGGCGGACGTGATCCTCAGCTTCCCGATCCTGTTACTCGCCACGGCGGTCCTGGCGGTGACACAGCCGGGGGTCGGGTCGATAAGCATCATCATCGGGGTCGGCTTTGGTGCGTATCTGGGCCGCGTCGTGTACACGCAGGCGCTGACTCTGCGCGAACGCGACTTTGTGCTGGCCGCCCGGACGGCGGGAGTCAGCCGCGCTCGCATCCTCGCGCGCCACATCCTGCCGCACGTGTTGCCGAGCGTCATCGTGTTCAGCACGCTCGGAGTGGCCACCGCGATCCAGCTCGAGGCGGCACTCAGCTATGTCGGACTCGGGATCCATCCGCCGACGGCCTCATGGGGAAACATGATCGCCGACGGTCAGAACTACATGACGACCGACGTGTGGCTCGTTCTGCTCCCGGGGATCGCGATCATCATCGCCATGCTTGGCTTCTCACTTGTCGGCGACGGCCTCCGGGATGCGCTCGACCCGACACTAGAGCGCACGGTCCAAGTGAAGCTCGGAGCGCTCGGATGATCCCCGCAACAGGGGAGGAAGCGGCGCGGCCCTCGAGGTCCCCATGACCGGGACCGCTCCGGCAACGCTCCCCGACCATGACAAAGGGGCGGCGCTCGTGGTGCGGCGACTTTCCACGGTTTACGGAACGTCATACGGCCGGATCACGGCGGTCCGCGATGTCTCGTTTCAGATTAAGGCTGGCGAAGCCGTCGGCATCGTGGGCGAAACCGGCTCGGGGAAAACGGCGATCGCGCTCGCACTGGTTGGGCTGTTGCCGCGCAACGGACGCATCGTCGCTGGCGAGATTTCACTAGGCGGCGTCGAGCTCGTAAACGCGCCCAAGAAGCTTCTACAGGAGGTTCGGGGGCGGCGGATCGCGATGGTCTTTCAGGACTCGATGACGTCCCTTGACCCTCTCATGCCGATCGGCAAACAGATCTCTGAGGGCATGGTTGCCCACCTCGGAACAAGCGCGGATGAGGCGCGTCGGCGAGCGCTTGAGCTCTTAGAGGATGTTGGCGTGCCCGACCCCGCGACGCGGCTGGCGCAATATCCCCACCAGCTAAGCGGTGGGCTTCGCCAGCGCGTGGCGATCGCGGTCGCGATCGCTGCGAACCCCGACGTGTTGGTCGCTGACGAGCCGACCACGGCGCTGGACGTGACAATCCAGGCGCAGGTCCTGGATCTGCTTGAGCGCGAGCGTCAACGCCGCGGTATGGCGCTGATTTTGATCACGCACGATCTCGGCGTCGTCGCGAGTGTGACCGACCGAGTGATGGTCATGTACGCGGGCCGCGTCGTCGAGTCCGGCACCACCGAGGACATCTTCCGCGATCCTCGCCACCCGTACACCCTAGGGCTGATGAAGACCATGCCGCGGCTCGACTCACCGCTAGGGGTTCGCCCGGCGGCGATCCCAGGGTTCCCCCCGACTGGCTACGAGGAGGTAGCCGGATGTCCGTTCTCGCCGCGCTGTGAGTGGGTGCGACCCGCGTGTCGCGCTGAGTACCCGCCTCTGGAGCGGGTCGCGGAAGCCGCGCCGACCCACGAGGCGGCGTGCCTGGTCGACGTGCGGACGGAGGCCCCTGGCGATGCCCGCTGAGAACGCCCCGTCGCCGCTCATCCAGGTCGAAGGTCTGGCAGTGACGTTCGAGCTCGCCGCGCACAGCTGGAGATGGAAGCCACAGGTCTTGCACGCGGTCGACGGTGTCAGCTTCGAGGTTTGCCGAGGGGAGTCACTTGCGCTCGTTGGCGAGTCGGGCTCCGGGAAGACGACGACAGGTCGCGCGCTCCTCGGGCTATATCGCCCGGCGCGCGGCTCTGTCCGGTTCGATGGGGAGGAGGTGAGCAAGCTGAAGGGCGCCGAGCTGAAGCGCTTCCGCGGCCGGGCGCAGATGATCTTCCAGGATCCGTACGCCTCGCTCAACCCACGCATGAAGGTGGGTGCGATCATCGCGGAGCCGCTCCGCGCGCACGGCGCCGGATCGCAACGCCAACGCAGGGAGCGCGTGCAGGAGATGCTCAGGCTCGTCGGCCTGCCGCCGGACGCCTCCAACCGCTTCCCCTACGCATTCTCGGGTGGGCAGCGCCAACGTGTGGGGATCGCCAGGGCCCTTGCACTGCATCCCGATTTCGTCGTGGCGGACGAGCCGGTCAGCGCACTGGACGTCTCCGTTCAGGCACAAGTCCTCAATCTGCTCTCCGATCTGCGCGAGGAGCTGTCGTTGACGATGCTGTTCATCGCGCACAACCTCGCGGTCGTACGCCACATCGCGTCGAGGGTGGCGGTGATGTATCTCGGACAGTTGGTCGAGGTCGGAAGCCGCGACGAGGTGTTCTCGCGTCCCGCCCATCCATACACACAAGCGCTTCTGCGAGCGGTCCCGCCGCCAGACCCAGGGGCGGGGTGGAGTGGAGAAAAGGTCTCTCTGCGGGGAGAGATCCCGAGCCCGGTCAGCCCTCCCGACGGCTGCCGCTTTCACACTCGCTGTCCCTATGCGGCCGACATCTGCCGAAGTGTGGTTCCCGAGATGCGGACCTTCGCGTCTGGCCGCAAGGTTGCCTGCCACTTCGCCGTCGACGCGAACGGCGGTGAATTCTCCTCGCAGGCCACGACGCCTGAGGCTCGGCCAGACCGGGGCGCAGGCGCCGGAGTTGAGAACCGGGCAGGGGACGCAGGCAGCGGAATTGAGACCGGGCCAATTTTGTCATAACATTACGATGAGAGCAGCCGAACGCGAGGCGTGGACGCCGAGCGGCTTTCGAGGGAGTGACCGCGTGGAGCCACTTGAGATCGCTGGTGAGTGTGGAGGCGAATGGGCCTGATGCCGATGAACGGGGGCAAGCTCAGGAGACTTCGTCGCATCATCGACGAGGCGGGCCGTACCGTGATTCTGCCGCTCGACCTGATCGTTCCGCTCGGTCCGTCTGACGGAGCGCGCGACACCGGGAAGCTCATCGATATGGCCGCCGAGGCCGGAGTCAGCGCCGTCATCCTGCGGTGGGGCGAGGCCAAGCGCCACGCGAAGCGCCTCGATGCGGCCCTCGGCTTGGTCGTGAGGCTCACTGGCGCGACCGGGCTGCGGGACGGAAACCCGCCCCAGGTCCTCATGCACACGGTAAGAGCCAGCGTTGGCATTGGTGCCGATGCCGTCTGCGTTGACCTCGAGCTCGGCGACGGGCGGGAGATCGAGTCACTGCGTGCGCTCGCACAGATATGTGAGGAGGGCGAGGCCTTCGGCATCGTGGTGATGGCTGAGGTACACGTTCCCGATGCGGCGGCGCTCCGAGGCACAAATCGGGCGGATGCACTGGCCTGGGCGGCTCGAACCGCACGCGAGCTGGGCGCCGACCTCGTCAAGGTGGCCTACCCCGGCTCCGGCGACGGCATCGCGACGATCTGTGAGCTTGCGGGGATCCCCGTGGTGGTCGCGGGCGGTACCCGCCGCGATCCGCGTGAAGCGCTGCGCATCGCCGATGAGGCACTGCGAGGAGGCGCGTGCGGAACTGCGTTCGGTCGCAACGTGATCGAGCACGACGCGCCGTATGCGATGCAACGGGCCCTGAGCGAACTGGTCCGCAACCGCAGGGCTCTGGAGCAGGTCTACGAGCTTCTCGACAGCTGCGCGGCCGAGATGCGTGACGGCGTGGCGCAGCGCCAAGTCGAACTGACGGGCTCCCCGACTCGTCGGGCATCAGGGCGATCGTGAGCTCAGTCCGAGAACGGCAAGGAGGCGGAGGACAGACGTGTCGGTAGGAGAGGCCCGAACACGCCGGCGAGCTCGCGCCGACCCATCGCGTTGGACCGATGCGGCGCTCACCGACGAGACGGGAGTCCCACTCTATGTCCAGATCCGCAACCTACTGCGGGAGAGGATCAGGTTGGGGGAGTGGGCCCCCGACACGCCGATGCCCACCGAGGAGGAGCTGATCGCACACTTCGGCGTAAGCCGCACCACGGTCAGGCAGGCAATGAGCGACCTGGCCGCCGAGGGACTCGTCGTGCGTAAGGCCGGCCGCGGCACGTTTGCGCGGCAGCCGCTGATGGTGGTGCGCATGGAGCAATGGCACAGCCTGACAGCTGACCTCAAGCGGCGAGGTCTCCGCCCATCGAAGCGAATCCTGTGTGTGGAGAAGCTCGATGCACGCGCCGAGATCGCCCACCGCGCGGGCGAGCTTGCCGAGGGCGAAATCCTCCACCTGAGGTCGGTGAGGTTCGCGGACGACGTTCCCGTCGTCGTGCTCGATAACTACTTTCCGTTCCGACTTTGCAAGTTCCTCATGGACCTCGACCTGGAAGATCCCGACTTCTCGATCGAGCACGCCCTGTTCGAGCACGGAATCGAGCTGGCTCGAGCGACCGGCGAGATCGCCGCCACCGTTGCGTCGGAGCTCGAAGCCCAGCAGCTCGAGATCAAGGCCGGGATGCCACTCGTGGAGATCGCGACCAAGACGTATAACGCCGACGGCCGCGTGGTGGAGTACTCGCGGGGCGTAATTGTTACCCAGCGCTATCCGCTCGCATTGCACAGCGACTGGACCGCAGAGATGAGAGACATGACTACACCGCAACCAACCTCGCTGTGAGGATGCGCCTGTAGTGAGGGCGATGCCGGGATGAACTCCCCTTTCGTAGGTCGCGCTGACATGACGCCGAGTCAGTTCATCGGTCGAGGGCGCGTCGAGTTGCCGACGCCGGCGCTCGTGCTCGACATCGACACGATGCTCGAGAACATCGCCACGATGGCCTCCTGGGCCGAGGACCATGCCGCAATCCGTCCGCACTTCAAGGTGCACAAGTGCATCGAGATCGCGCGCGAGCAGGTCGGCTCCGGGGCGATCGGCATGACCGCGGCGACGGTATGGGAAGCGGCCGCGCTGGTCGATGGCGGCATCGATGAGATCCTGATGGCAAACGAAGTGGTCGCGCCGGCGAAGATCGCGCTCCTCGTGGACCTCGCCCGCGAAGCACACATCACGCTAGCGGTTGATCACGCTGACGTAGCGGCGCGGATCTCGAACGCTGCGCTCAGCCAGGGATCTCGGCTGGGAGTGGTCATGGAGGTGGATGTCGGCATGCACCGCGGCGGGGTGCGGTCGATCGAAGAAGCTCGCGCCCTCGCCGGCTCGCTCGCAAGCCTTCAAGGAGTGGACTTCCGCGGCGTGATGGGCTACGAGGGCCATGTCGTCCTGGAGCCCGACCGCGAGCGGCGCGCGGCGCTGGCGAGGGAGGCGATGGATCACATCGGTCGCTATGTCGAAGCTCTGGAACGCGACGGGCACGCGGTCGCGATCGTCTCTGCGGGTGGAACCAACACCTATGACATGACCGGCGTCCATCCGCGGGTCACCGAACTGCAGGCTGGAACCTATGCCGTCGTGGATGCGGCTTACGCGCGC
>JAFAPR010000020.1 GCA_019247075.1 Solirubrobacterales bacterium | reverse complement strand
GCCGGGCACCCAACTCCACGGGCGGGCGGGGCTGGCGCAGGCGATCGAGCAACTTCAGGGATCAGAGTGGCCGGCTGGAGAATGGGAGGAGCTACTCGCTCAACGGGTCGAGCTCTACCGACCGGAATGGCTCGACGAGCTGTGCCTGTCGGGGGAGGTGGCGTGGGGACGGCTGTCGATTCTCGAGCCCGCAGGGACAGACGAGGACCCGCGCGCGGACCGACACCGCCCGACCGGCAAGACCCCCTCGCGCCGGACTCCGATCGCGTTCATGCTCCGCCACGACATGCCGTGGCTCCTGCAAGCGCACCGCGGCAGCGCGATCCCCGCCGAACCGACTGTCGGCCCCGGCCAGCAAGTGCTCGCAGCCCTGCGCAAGCGCGGCGCGCTTTTCCACGGCGACCTGCAAGCGCTCATCGGCCGCCCCCCGAGCGAGATCGAGGAAGGCTTGTGGGACGGTGTCGCCCGCGGGCTCGTCACGGCTGACGGGTTTACCGCGGTGCGCTCGTTGCTGCGGTCCCGCACCCGCCGGGCGCGGCGCCAGCGACTCTACTCAGCCCGGCCTGGCTCGCGCGGCCGACGGGGCAGCTGGCGCCATGCCGCCGAGGGCAGATGGACCCTACTTCCCGCTGCAGGAGCGGTCGAGGAGGTGGAAGAGCTCGCGGAGACCGTGGCTTGGCAGCTGCTGCTCCGCTGGGGCGTGGTATTCCGCGACGTCTATCAGAAGGAACGCCTCGCGATTGCATGGCGCGAGATCCTGTGGGCGCTCCGCCGCCTCGAGGCCCGCGGCCTGATCCGTGGCGGGCACTTCGTCACCGGCGTGACCGGCGAACAGTTCGCCGAGGAGGGCACGATTTCGCTGTTGCGGCGCGGACGCGGTTCCAGGGCCGCCGCCGCCTCGCCCTAGGCTGACGCGGCCGCTTCAGTTCGGGGCCGTCCGCTCGCTCGTCATCGCTGATCGGCGATGAGCGCTGCGAGAATCTGCGCGTGGATCTTCGGGAGCGCGATGCGTATCTCGATCAGGTGTTGATCGGCGGCCGCGAGCAGCGCGAGATCGTGATCCGGGACTACGACCCGGGCTGGCCGCTCCGGTTCGAGGTCGAGCGCGGCCGCGTGCGGCGGGCGCTGGGTAGCAAGGCGTTGCGCATTGAGCACATCGGCTCGACGGCGGTTCCGGGGCTTGCAGCCAAGCCGATCATCGACGTCTTGGTCACTGTCTTCGACCCCGATGATGATGTCGCGGTGCTGTCGCCCCTGCAGTTGGCTGGATACGAGTTGCGCGTGCGGGAGCCTGCTCACCGGATGTTCCGCACCCCGGAGAAGGATGTTCACGTACACGTCTGGGCAGATACCGATCCGGAGGTTGCCCGCTGCCTGACCTTCCGTGACCAGCTTCAACGATCGTCCGAAGATCGGGCCGCCTACGAACGCTTGAAGCGAGATCTGGCGTCGCGACCGTGGCGCGACATGAACGACTACGCGGACGCCAAGAGCGATCTGATCGCAGCGATCCTCGCCAAAGCCACGGCTTGACTCGCAGACAAATCGGACTCGGCCACAGATCGAGGCCGGCACTCGGGCACGCGAAGTCCCGCTCGGCTCGCCGAGCTCCGGCGGGGCCGGGTCGAGCACCCAGCGTCGGCATCACCCAAAGCCCCGCCGCCGAGGCAGCTCGCGTCTGTCTCCTGCTCGATCTGACCCGCCGCGCCACGGCGTGGATTCGGCGCGCCAGCACCGGCAACTATGGGGATGCGCTCCACTCCCGCAAGACGCCCTCCCGGTCTCTACCGGCGTCGACCAGGATGTTCGCGAAAAAGTCGGCCAGTGCCTTGTGCTCCTCGAGTGGGAGAACATGAGACACATACTGGTCAGGGCGAACGACGACCATGCACCCCGTGTCGCGGTTTATCTCTCGCAGCTCGAAGATGTCACCAGCGTCCGGGTGGGGGCAAAACACCTTCTCGTAGTCGATGAGACCGAACTTGCCCTTGCGCGGCAGCAGGACCGATGGCATCTTGTCGACGGCAAGGTCGCGATGGGGCTGCTGGAAGATCGCGCGCACGTCGATCACCGAGTCGGGGTCGGCACCCGCCGGCGTGAAGCGTTTGATCGGAGAGGCGTCCGACTCCAAG
>JAFAPR010000003.1 GCA_019247075.1 Solirubrobacterales bacterium | reverse complement strand
ATCCCGGCGGTGACCACAATCGTCGCGAAGGCGAAGTAGAAACTCATCGCGGGCGCCATGTCGGCAAGCGTCGCGGACGCGATGTCGAAATCGTTTAGCACCCCTCGGGCCAGGCGCCCCTCGCCGGGCGCGGCGGTGCTCACCTGCGGGGTACGAGCGCCGGTCGTCGCCATCTTTGATCCCTCCTCAGAGCGGACGTTGTGGGTGCCGGAAGATCTACCCCGCCGCCGCGTCGGCCATGCATCCGGTTCGAGTCATCCGGCACGGGCGCACGTCACATGCCGGTCGCGTTACGACGTTAGGAGAAGACCCGAGCGGCGGCGCGGGCGATCTCCTCTTCGGGGACGTCGCGGACCCTTCTGTCCGATCCGGTCACGACGCCTCCGGGGATCGCGCCGAGCTGCCGCAGCTGCGATGCGACGTCGACGACACCCCAGGTCTCGGCGATCCGCCCGTCCGCCACGCGGAAGATGAAGATCTCGCTATACGTAACGGCCTTGCCGGTCGGCGCAATGCCCATGTACTCCCCCCGGTGGGTACCGGTGACCGTGTTGCGACTGACGACCTTGTCCCCTTCGGCGATCACATCCTCCGCCGCGACGCGTAGGTCGGGGTAAGCCTGGTGGAGCGTCCCGAAGATCTCCTTCAGCTTTTGCGCTCCTATCGCCTCAGTCGGCAGTGGGCTGCGGATCAGCGCGTCTGGCGCGACAAACTCATCGATCGTCCTCGAGATGACCTCCCAATCGACACTACTCAGCGCGTCCTCGAAGCGTGTGACCATCGCCTTGTTGCTTATCTCTTGATCGGTTGACATTTGCACTCTCCCTGGGTCGATGTGAAGTTCAAGTCGCGGACCGCCGTAGTGCGGCGAGATCGCCAATGGGCCCGAGGTGCGCAAGCTTGTCTGGATTTACGACCGAGCTGATGGCCCTGATCTGCCCGTCGGCGATGTCGAGCCCTACCACACCGAGCAGCCGCTGCTGCTGGTCGAGGTGGAACACGCCCGGACCGTCGTTGACCTCGACTGAGCGCACCGAGACGTCCGCCAGGCCACCGATGTACTCGACGACCGCGCGTGCGACGCGGTTGCGCCCCTGCAGCGGCCGCGCAAGCGCCGGTACCTTGCCGCCGCCGTCTGCGGTCAGCTTTACGTCGGAAGCGAGCAAAGCCTCCAGGCCGGCTAAATCGCCTCGCTGGGCGGCCGCCAGGAACCGCTGTATCAGCTCGTCGCGCTGTTCGCGTGTCGTCTGAAAGCGAGGCCTTCGCTGCTCGACATGGCGTCTGGCCCGGGTCGCCAGCTGCCGCACGTTGGCCTCGCTCTTGCCGACGATCGCGGAGATCTCGGCATAGCCGTAGTCGAACACGTCGTGAAGCAGCAGCACCGCGCGCTGCTCGGGCGAGAGGGTCTCGAGCAGTACCAGCATCGCCAGCGACAGCGAGTCGGCCATCTCGGCGTGTTGGGCGGGATCATCCCGCCATCGGTCAGGATCGGCTCTGGCAGCCATTCGCCGGCGTAGCTCTCACGACGGGCGCGTGCCGAATGCAGCTGATTGATCGCGAGGCGTGTGGTCACCGTCGCGAGGAACGCCCGCGGCGCCACAATCTGCTCACCGCCCTCAAGGGTCTGATGCACCCGCAAGAGCGCTTCCTGCACTACGTCCTCGGCCTCTGAGACGCTGCCAAGCATCCGGTAGGCGATCGAGAACGCGACCGGACGCAGCTCGTCAAGCAGCTGCTCGCGCTCGCTCATGCCGCCGTCCAATCGTTTCCGTTGCACCCGCCACAAAAACTCTCATCGGGGGACTCCTCTATCAAGAAACAGCGTCACCCGATGAGACAAGACGACCGCCGCGCGTGTGACACCCATGAGAGGACCGGCAGCTGCTCGTTTAGGAACTACAACTAGTCCTCAATTTGGCTTCCCGAGGGTTCGGAGGGCGAAGCGTTTCCTGTTGGTCACACTCAGGTGCGAAGGATCTCGGCGGCTGCGGTGAGCGGGTCGAGACCAGCGGCGGCCTCGACGCCGGCGCGGTACCCGTCAGTGTCGCGGAGGGCTGGCGTGAGCGTCCGCTCGTAGCGGCCGCGCTCTGCGGCGAGCATCC
>JAFAPR010000308.1 GCA_019247075.1 Solirubrobacterales bacterium | reverse complement strand
GCTCCTGGACCGTGAGCGCGCCGAGCTTGCCGCGGAAAGCGCCGGGAACCTGGACCGCGTCACGCGTCCGGAGAATCTCGCCTATGTGATCTATACCTCGGGCTCCACCGGGCAGCCCAAGGGGGTGCTCGTCGAGCACCGCAACGTCGCGCGGCTGTTCTCCGCCACCGACGCCTGGTTTGCTCCCGGCGCCGCCGACATCTGGACTATGTTCCATTCCTACGCGTTTGACTTCTCGGTGTGGGAGCTGTGGGGCGCTCTGCTGCACGGCGGCACGCTTGTCGTGGTTCCCCGGTCGGTGACGCGTTCGCCCGCCGCGCTCGCGGACCTGTTGGTATCCGAGCGGGTCACCGTGCTGAGCGCCACGCCGAGCCTGTTTGCCGCCGCCATGGATGAACTGCTGGATCGCGCCGAGGAACTGTCGCTGCGCCTGGTCGTGTTCGGCGGCGAGGCGCTGTCGCCGCGGACGCTGCGCCGCTGGTTTGAGCGCTGCGGCGATCAGAGTCCCCGGCTCGTGAACATGTACGGCATCACCGAGACGACCGTCCACGTGACCTACCGGCCGCTGCGTTGCGCCGACGCCGAGCAGGATCGCAGCCCCATCGGCGTTCCGATCCCCGACCTCGCGCTGTACCTCCTCGACGGGGCGCTGTCCCCCGTTGCGCCCGGCGTCGCGGGCGAGCTGTTCGTCGGCGGCGCCGGGGTGGCCCGCGGATATCTCAACCGGCCCGAGCTGACCGCCGAGCGGTTCATCCAGAACCCGTTCGGGCCAGGCCGGCTGTACCGCAGCGGGGATCGTGCCCGCTGGAGCCGCGACCAGGGGTTCAGCTTCGAGGGCCGCATCGACGACCAGGTAAAGGTGCGCGGGTTTAGGATCGAGCTCGGCGAGATCCGTGCGGCCCTGATCGACCACGAGGTGGTCGCGGACGCCGTGGTTCTGGCGCACCAGGGCCCCCAGGGCGACACGCGGCTCGCAGCTTACGTCGTGTTGAAATCATCCGGGCGCGAGAGCGCCTCACTGCGCGGCGAGCTGCGAGCCGCGCTCCAGGAGCGGCTTCCCGAGTACATGATCCCGTCCTCGTTCACCGTGCTCGACGAGCTTCCGCTCACTGCCAACGGGAAGCTCGACCGCAAGGCCTTGCCCGCGCCGGTCCCGGATCGAACGAGCGAGGACGCCGCCGTGGCCCCCAGGACCGCCACCGAAGCGGCGCTGGTGGGCATCTGGCGCGAGCTGCTCGGCGCCGAGACGATTGGGATTCACGACGACTTTTTCGAGCTCGGCGGCCATTCGCTGCTCGCCTTGAGCGTGCTAGCCGAGGTGGAGCGCGTGCTTGGCGTCGAGGTTCCGCTCAAACGGCTCTTCGAGAGCGGCACCGTCACCGTTGCCGGCCTAGCCGCCAAGATCGAGGTCCCGCCCAAACGAGAAGCAGGTGGCAAGACGGGCGTTTCCTTGGAGAGGAGCGACAGTTCGCCGATTCTGTTTTTCGTTCACGCCGACGAGCCGACCATGGTCACCCTGCGCCACTTCGTGAGCCGGCTCGGCCCCGACGTCCGCCTGGAGGGGCTGGTGCCCGAGCGCGCTGGGGGTCCGTTCGACCGCTCGGAGAGCGTCGAGGGCATGGCCCGGCCGATGCTGGACACGATCCGCAGAATGCAGCCCCGGGGGCCGTATTACATCGCCGGCTTCTCGTTGGGGGGCCTGCTCGCGTACGAGATCGCCGGTCGGCTGAGGGCCGCCGGAGAGCCGGTGGCGTGGCTGGGCGTCCTCGACGCCGCCACTCCGGCCGTCGACACCCGTTGGCTCCGCAGCCATTATTCCCTGCGCCAGTGGGTCCCGCGCCAGTGGCAGCGTGGGCCTCGCGGCGAACTCGCCAAGATCGGTGAGGTCGCACGACGCAAGTTGACGTCGCAAATGGTCCGCCTGCATCTACGCCAGCCCGACCGCGCCTGGCCGGCGTACAGGGTCAAGGGTAGTTTGAATCTGCCGCGCTTCGACCACTTGAGTGCGGTCAAGCTTGGCGCACGCTACGCCTGCGTCGGGCACGACGCCCCCATGGACCTCTTCGCCACAGAGCCCCGGATCGCTCTTGCGAGCAGCGATTCTCTCGGCTGGGAGGAGGTCCACCGAGGTGTGCTCCGCGTTCACCGTGTCGCCGTCGATCACTCCGCGGTGGTCACCGGCGCTCACGTCGCTCGCATTGCGCAGCTCAACGCGCTCTACGCGAGGGCGGCAGAGATCGTGAGCACCGACGTGAAGGAGGCCCGGCGCGCCTGGGAGATGAGCTGATCAGCCCGTGGGTCGCTCTGAGCGAGGGCGAGGTCCATCTGTGGCGGGCTTCCCTCAACGTGGACGCTGACACTCTTGCTGTGCTGTCGCGGACACTGTCCGCAGCTGAGCATGATCGCAGCCATCGCTTTCACTTCGAGCGCGACCGGATCCGCTGGATGACGGGGCGTGGATGGCTGCGTCGGCTGTTGGCCGGATACCTTGACGCCGCCCCCGCTGAGCTGTGCTTCGACCAGCATCCTTTCGGCAAGCCTCGGCTGGCCGCGCCTGCGCGCTGGCTGCGCTTCAACGTCTCCCATACTGCGGGCAGTGCCATCTTTGCCGTCGCCCATGGTCGTGAGGTCGGCGTGGACGTCGAGCTCATACGCGAGGATGTCCTTGCGGATCGGGCAGAGCGTCACTTTCTGTCCGAACGGGAGCAGGCGGCACTCGCCGGCCTGCCCTACGAACCACGCCTCCGCGCGATCTTTCAATGCTGGACGGCCAAGGAGGCGTACCTGAAGGCTTCGGGGCTCGGGCTTCGGGTGGCGATGGCTGACCTCGACGTCAGCCTGCTTCCCGACGGCACGAC
>JAFAPR010000292.1 GCA_019247075.1 Solirubrobacterales bacterium | reverse complement strand
GTGCAAATGACGCGCGCGCGGCTATCGCCGGTCGCCCCTCGCGCTCGGGCCTTCGCGACGACAGCCGCGCCACTCGATCCCGAGTCGATGGTGCAACCCCGTACAGTCATCTCACCTACACACTGTTGCGAGGACCGGTTGAGCCCGCCTAGTCCGCGCCGATCGGTACGATGGATGCATGGTTCTGGAGATCATCGTTTTGATCCTGATTGGACTCGTGATCGGCGGCCTCGCGCGCCTTGTGCTGCCGGGACCCGACCCGATGGGCCTGCTCGCGACCGCGGGAGTGGGCCTCGCCGGCTCGCTGATCTCGGGGTTGATCGTGCGCTTGGCGTTTCACCGCGTCGGATGGAGCTTTTTGATCGCGCTGCTCGTGAGCACCGGCATCGTGTGGCTGATCCGGCGCGCGCGTGGCGGGCGAGTGGGCTCGCCACCGATGCGCGGCACGCGCTACCGCTAAACGGGTTTCATCGAGCGTGCGCGGCGCCGCCGCGCACCTGAGTCATCGCTAGCCGTTCGGTTCCGAGGCGCGCCACACCGACACCATCAGCAGCACGCCGGCACATACGGGCAAAACCCACCAGGCTACGATGCCCGAGCCGGCCAGCAGGGCGGTGGCGCCGAGGCCCGCGACGACCCCCAGAGCGAGCCGCCAGTCGTCGCCCACGATGAAGTCCCACACGAACATGGCCGCCGCCCGGATCCTCCTCGCTAGCGCCGTGCGGCTCATGGCCGCGCCGTCGCTTCGCCGGCGATCCGGTGAGCGGCTCGCGTCCGGCGCCGGAGCGCGGCGACCAGCCCGAACGCGAGTAGGAGCGTCGCGGGCACGATCGCGAGCAGAGCAGCATCGCCGCCGGGCCAGTGCGCTCCCGCTCCCTCCGCTCCCCAGAAGGTCCCGAACGAGGTCAGCATCACGCCCACCGCAAACTTCAAGGTGTTCTCGGGGACGCGCTGAAGGGGCCGGTGGACCGCCACGCCGGCGCCTGTTACGAGCAGGACGGCGAGGCCGGCCGCCGCGGCCGCAAGACCAATGCGGTGTTGGTTGGCCCCGAAGGTCAGCACGATGAACACGACCTCGAGCCCCTCGAGGAGCACCCCCTTGAAGGCGATCGTGAACGCGTATGGGTCGAGGCCGCCACCGACCGCGCCGGCCCGCCGCGCGGCGGAGAGCTCACGTTCGTAGGCCTCCAACTCGTCTCGCAGAGCCTTCGAGCCTCCGGCCCGAAGCACCGCTTTTCTCAGCCACTGGAGTCCGAAGATCAGGAGGAGGCCTCCCACCACGAGCCTCAGGGTCCCCAGCGGGAGCGCGGTGAGCGCCGGACCCAGCGCTGCCGTCACCCCCGCCAGCACGACCACGGCGGCGCCGACGCCTACCAGCGCGGCCCGCCAGCTGCGCGTCGTGCCCACCGCGAGCACGATCGTCAGAGCCTCAACGGACTCGACCGCGCAGGCGAGGAAAACCGAGACCGCGAGGCCCAGCTCCGCGCCGCTCATAGTCGCTCTGCCCAGGCGCTCATAGTCGCTTTGCCGCGCCGCTCACAGTCGCTTTGCCGCGCCGCTGATGGCGTCTCCGTTGCGGGACTCATCTGACGCCATTATGGCCAGCTTTCTGGCCCCCGACTCATGACGGCAAGAGCCGGTTCTGCGTCCTATGAAGCCGCCGTGACCGTTTCCTCGATTTGCTGCTGTGGCGCCTCGGCCCACAGCTGCTCGAGCCGGTAGTAGCTGCGCGCCTCCGGGGTGAATATGTGCACAACCACATCGAGGTAGTCCATCAGCACCCAGCTGGCCTGGCTCAGACCCTCGACCCGTTCGGGCAGCAGCTGATGGTTGGTCTTCATACCCTGATGGATGGCGTCGTGGATTGCCTTCACCTGGCGGGCGGTGCGGCCGCTGCCGATCAGGAAAAAGTCCGTGTAGCCGATTAGCTCGCGCAGGTCCAGCTGCACGATCTCAAGCGCCTTGCGGTCGGAGGCGTAGCCGGCGATGGCCCGCACGATTTCCTGGGGTGAGAGCAAGGCTGAGCCGGTCACGCCGGGGCCGCCACCCGGTTACCGCTTGTGCCTGCCCCGTACAGCCGGTGGCGCTCGATGTATTCGATGACCGCGTCGGGGACGAAGTAGCGCACCGCCTGACCGCGGCGCAGCCGCTGGCGCACGAGCGTCGAGGAGATCGCGACGTGCGGCATCGGGAAAAAACGCGCCAGTTCGCCGCCGGGAACGCGGCGCAGTGCCGCCTCGACAGAGGAGCGGGGCGTGCCTTCACGGTTGGCCACCGCAAGGGTAGCCAGCGATAGCACCCGCTCCGGATCGTGCCACTCCGGTAGCCCGGTGGCGATATCGCCTCCTACGATCAGAAACAACTCGCTGTCTTGGACGGTGGCGTGCAGCTCCTCAAGAGTATCGACCGTGTACGACGGATCGCTCCGGCAGAGCTCGAGATCGGAGACCTCGAAGCGCTCGTCACCCCGGGCCGCCAGACGGCAGAGCTCCAGCCGGTGGCGGGGGCCGGGATCGTCTTGCAGAACCTTGTGCGGCGGCGTACGCGTGGGGATCAGCGCAACGAGGTCGAGCTCCAGTTGCAGGTAGGCCTCTTGTGCGCAGGCGAGGTGGCCCAGGTGAGGCGGGTTGAAGGTGCCGCCCAGAACGCCGAGCCGCACTAGTGGTCGGTTCTCACGCCCTGATCTGGCCTGCGCCGTCGACCAGGTACTTGTAGGTGCAGAGCTCTCTGATGCCGATCGGGCCGCGGGCGTGGAGCTTCTGAGTGGAGTTGCCGATCTCCGCGCCCATCCCGAACTCCCCGCCGTCGGTGAACCGCGTCGAGGCATTGACGTAGACGCAGGCGGCGTCGACAGCCAGCTGAAAGGCGCGCGCCGCGTCGGTGTCGCGGGTCACGATCGCCTCGGAGTGGCCGGAGCCGTGGGCGTTGATGTGGGCGATCGCCTCCGCTACGGAATCCACCACCCGCACCGCCAGCTCCAGCGCCAGGTACTCGGTGGACCAGTCTGCTTCGCTCGCCACCTCCACCGGAACTGCGGGCGCCGCCGCGCGGGCGCGGCCGTCTCCGTGGAGCACGACGCCGGCCTCGCTCAGCGCCGACAGCGCGTCCGGCAGAAACCGTTCCGCCACGTCCGCGTGGACGAGCAGGCTCTCGGCAGCGTTGCACACCCCGGGCCGCTGCAGCTTGGCGTTGAGCACGATCGCGCGGGCCTGGTCGAGATCTGCGCTGCGGTCGACGTACACGTGGCAGTTACCCGACGCGGCGTAGATCACGGGGACTGTCGCGACACCTTTCAGCGAAGCCTTCAACCCTTCGCCGCCGCGCGGCACGATCAGGTCGACTAGTCCAGCCTGCGTGGCGAGCTCGGCGATCTCCTCGCGTCCGCCTCCGAGCAACGTCACCGCGTCTTCGGGCAAGCCGGCCGTGCATGCGGCGGTGATCGCGATCTCCGCGAGCGCGGCGTTCGAACGCCGGGCCGCCGAGGAGCCCCGGAGTACCACGGCGTTGCCGGACTTCAGGCACAGCGCCGTGGCATCGATGGTCACATTCGGACGGGCCTCGTAGACGAGCGCTATGACGCCCAGGGGGACACGCACCTTGCGCACGTCGAGACCGTTGGGCAGCCTGAAACCTTCGATCACCTCGCCCACCGGGTCGGGCAGCGCGACGATCTCGCGCACGCCGTCGACCATGGCATCCAGGCGCGCCCGATCGAGCGCAAGCTTGTCGAGGAAGGCGCCGCCGTAATCGTTCTCGCTCGCCTCCAGGAGGTCGGACTCGTTGGCCTCGAGCACGTACTCGAGGCGGTCGCTCAGGGCATCCGCAATGGCCTCCAGCGCGTGGTTCTTGACGGCGGAGGGTTGCGCCTGCAGCACGCGCGAGGCGCGCTTGGCCGCCGCGCACGCCGCGGCAACGGATGGAGTCACGGTCGTCATCCGCCTTAACGTTACGGGTCCTCGCCGGTGATCGACGCCGGGCGCAGTTACGCGAGCGCGAGGTGCCCTCGCGCGCCGACCGGCTGGGTGCTCGCGACTACGCCAGCACGAAGTAGTCGCGGTGCACCGCCTCGTCTGAGGCGCGGGGCATGAGCTCGCGCACGGCGGCGGACTTCAAGCCGAGCACACGGTGCAGCTCTGCCGATGAGTAGTTGCAGATCCCTTTGCCGATTGGCTCGGAATCGTGCGCCACGTCCACCGCATCGCCGGCATCAAAGGTGCCCACGACGTCGACGATTCCAACCGGCAGCAGGCTCGTTCCCCCCTCCCGCAGCGCGCGTGCCGCTCCTGCGTCGACCACCAGGCGGCCGCGGGCAGGCTTGGCGTACTTCAGCCACAGCTTGAAGCTCGAATAGCGTCCCTCACGTGCCGGGAAACGGGTGCCGACGGCCTCGCCCGCGACGGCTCTGACGATGGTCTCGGGCTCGAGGCCGCTGGCGATCAAGGCGGGGATCCCGGCCGCGGTCGCCATCTCCGCGGCCAGCACCTTCGAACGCATGCCACCCGAGCCGAGCGGCGAAGTGTTGTGTCCGATCTGGTAGCCCTCCAGCGCCTGTGGGTCGGCCACCCGATCGATCAAGGCGGCGTCCGGCGCCAGCCGTGGGTCGGCGGTGAATACCCCGGCGGCGTCGGTCAGCAGCAGCAGCAGCTCCGCGCCGACCAGGATCGCGACCTGAGCGGCGAGGAAGTCGTTGTTGCCGAAGGAGATCTCGTCGGTAGCGGTGGTGTCGTTCTCGTTGATGATCGGCACCACGCGCCACTGGAGCAGCCGGCTAAGGGTGTGGCGGGCGTTGAGGTAATGCGTGCGCGCGCTCATGTCGAAGAACGTCAGCAGTACCTGGGCAGTCGGCACCTCGCGGGCGTGGAGCAGCTCGTCGTAGACCTGGTAGAGCTTCCCCTGTCCGACCGCGCTCGCCGCTTGGAGCTCGTCCACCCCCCGGGGCCGGATCTCGATTCCCATGGCCCCCATGCCGCGTGCGATCGCCCCGCTGGTCACGACCACCACCTCGGCGCCTGCGCGATGAAGCTGCGCCAGCTGATCGCATACGCGCTCGAGAACGGCCAGCCGTACCTCGCCGCGGTCGTCGGCGACGATGCTCGACCCAAGCTTGACCACGAGCCGGCTCATCTGCTCGAAGAGGTTAGGAGCACACCTAGTCTGGGTGCAGACAACCGCCAGCGCACCGCGCAGGGACCGACTATGATGCCCGCCGGGGTCGAGGTCTTCGGCTGAGGGTGGGCCGGGAGCCCTAGATCAAACAGACCCATCAAACACACACAGACGGGGGGTTCGTCCATGTCCGTATCCAAGAAGTTCGCCTGCGGCCTGTTGGCAGCGGGCGCGCCGCTGGCTTCCGCAGGCGCGTTGGCGCTTGCTTCGACCAGTTCCGCCGGCGCCCTGCCCGTGCTGACCGTGACGATGAACGGTAAGTCGATCACGGTCAGCGGCAACGTCGCCTCCGGCGCGGTCGACGTGCACTCGGTCGTAAGCGGGGAGAAGCAGGGAAATGTCGTCCTGGTCCGCTTGAACCAGGGTGTAACGCAAGCGCAGATCATCAAGGCCCTCGCGGCCGCCTCCAAGGATCCGAACGCGGCTCAGTTGGTGGGCGCGATCGCGTTCAACTCCAGGACCCCGAAGGGCCATCCCACGGACGTGCAGACGGTCCTTCAGCCGGCTAAACGCTATCTCGCGCTCGACGTAGGCGGCAAGGGGAAGCCGCGCCTCACACAGTTCACCGTCAGCCCGGCCGCCAAGCCCGCGACGTTGCCGGCGGCCGCGTCCACCACGAAGGCGATCGAGTTCGGCTTCCGCGGCTCGACCACGCTCAAGAACGGGACGATGACGCGGGGCATAAATGACGGCTGGCTCGTTCACATGAACGACTTCCTCGGCGCGAAGAGCAAGAGTGACG
>JAFAPR010000150.1 GCA_019247075.1 Solirubrobacterales bacterium | reverse complement strand
GGACCATCGGGGCGGGCTGTTGGCGTCGACGTCAACGAAGGATTACTGGCTACCGCACGAGATCGCACGCCCGGCGGGCTAGAGGTCACCTTCCTGCTGGCCGACGCTCACGCGCTGCCGTTCGCCGATGGGGAGTTCGCCGCTGCCCGGGTCGAGCGGGCTCTTCAACACATGGCCGACCCCAATAGTGCGATCGCGGAAATGGCGCGGGTCGTGCGTTCGGGTGGACGTGTCGTCGCGCTGGAGCCAGATTGGGAGACGCTCGTTGTCTCCTCGCGGAACGACCGCACGACGAGAGCAATCCGCGACGACCTCCTCGGGAGGACCGTCAGCCCGACCATCGGACGCAACCTCGGCCAATGCTTCGCGGACGCCGGGATCGTTGTGGAAACGGTCCGGGCGCAGACGCTGGTCATCCGCGACCCTGCGACCGCCGCAAGACTGTTTCTGCTCGATGACGCTGCCAACCGCGTCGGGACCGATGCCGCCCAGAAATGGCTGGCGGCCCTGAGCGAGGCCACTCCCGAGAGCGGCTTCTGCGCTGCGCTCACTCAATTTGCTGTCATCGGAGCCCGGCCAAAGACTGGCCAATAACCCCCACGGCAGGAGCCATGGCTCGGCATCCGGACGGTACGAAAGGGCCTGCCACGCGGCGGCCGGAGCCCGGACCTCCTTTCGCCACCTGGGCGGAGCTCCGGCCAGCCCCGCCCGAGACCTGGTAAGCGCGGAAAGCAGCCGTGGCCCAATCCTGGCCCAAACGTCCGAGGCGAGTTCCCAGCGCCCGATTTTTGACAACGTGAGACCGAGACAGCGAAGTGCCGTATTTCAAGGCGATCGAGGCCCTTCGTCGCCTAGGGTGGCTACCGTCTGCGCGGCCTTTCACGCCGGAGATCGCCGGTTCGAATCCGGCTGGGGGTACTGCGGAGAAGTCCTGCAAACCGCTTGGTTTATCGGGGGCTGCCGTCGACCCCGCGTCCCTCCTGGCCGAAATAGTGGCCTAACGGCGCCGAGATTCTTCGCTCGCGCCGCCGTCGCTCGACCCTCGGCCTAGGGAAGTAGGACCGCGCGAACCGCGCTCTCGCTTCGAGCGCGTGCATCTCGGCTGCCGCCGGGCGATGAGTTTGCGTGCGGTTGACCGTTTGACGTGATGCCGAAGCACGAACCTCAACACAGGAGAAGCAACGATGTCCTTGGCAATCGCAGGCAAGACGGTGCTGGTCACAGGAGCCAATCGCGGCCTGGGCAGGGCGCTGGTCGACGAAGCCCTGAGGAGAGGCGCGGAGCGGGTGTACGCCGCCTCGCGCCAACCGATGGTCGTCCCGGACGCGCAAGTCACACCCTTGATGTTGGACGTGACCGACCCGGGCAAGATCCGGCAGGCCGTTGAGAGTGTCGAATATCTGGACATCCTGATCAACAACGCGGGCGTGTCGGTCCCCGACGACTTGAGCGATCGTTCCGCGTTCGAGAGGCACCTGGCGGTCAACCTGTACCGGACCCTGGATGCCACACGGGCGTTCCTGCCGTCGCTGACCCGCAGCCGCGGCGCCGTTGTGAACATCGTCTCGCTCGGTGCGGTCGCGGCGGTCTCGGTGCTCCCGGCCTATTCGGTGTCCAAGGCAGCGTCGCTGTCGCTCACCCAGTCGCTGCGTGCGCTGCTGGCTGGCCGGGGCGTGAGTGTTTACGCGGTCATGCCCGGTCCGATCGATACCGACATGGTGCGCGATCTCGACATCCCCAAGACGCCGCCCGAGGACGTGGCGCGAGCCACGCTGGACGGCGTGGAGCGGGGGGAGGAGGAGATCTTCCCCGATTCCATGTCTGCGCTGCTGGCAGACGGCTGGCGCGCGGGCGTGGCCAAGGAGCTCGAGCGCCAGAACGCGGCGCTGGTGGCGGCCGAGCCGATCGCGGCGTGAAGGAGGAGCCAGGACCATGGACACGACGATCACCAACCGCAAGACCTCCTCGCGTAAGGAGTGGCTGGCGGCGCGTACCGCGCTGCTGGAGCGCGAAAAAGAACACACCCGGATGGGCGACGAACTGGCACAGCAGCGCCGGGAGCTTCCCTGGCTAGCGGTCGAGAAGCGGTACACGCTCCAGTCGGGGAACGGTCCGAAGACGCTCGCGGAGCTGTTCGACGGCCGCTCCCAGCTGCTGATCTACCATTTCATGTTCGGCCCGAGCTACGAGGCCGGCTGCCCGGTGAACAGCTCGATCGCCGACTCGTTCGACGGTCTCATCCCGCACCTGAACGCTCGGGACGTGACGTTGATCGCCGTCTCGGGCGCGCCGGTCGAGAAGCTGCTGGCCTATCGCGAGCGGATGGGGTGGAGCTTCAACTGGGCGTCGAGCTACAAGAGCGATTTCAACGCCGACCTCGGTTTCTCGAGCAGCCCCGAGCAGACGCGGGAGGCGATCGAGCCGATTCTCGAGCAGCTGCCTGCGGTCGCCTTCCGCAACGCCAGGGAGGCCGGCTCGGACATCTACGGTTACCTGACCGAGTTGTTCGGCTTCACCGCCTTCACGCTCCAGGACGGGGCCGTTTATCAGACGTACTCGACGACCGGTCGCGGGGTCGAGTTCCTGATGTCGTATTACGGGTTCCTCGACCGCGCGCCGAGGGGCCGCGATGAGGACGAGGGATGGCAGCTCTGGATCCGCCGCCACGACGAGTACGACACCGAGTGAGTCACGTCACTGCGATGAGTTTGGGGGCCTGCGGCCGTTTGACGTGCTGAAAGCTAATGAGCGTTCGAGGCCACGATATGGATCAGCGTTTCCTTCTGGCTTGCGCGCAGGCCGGGGATGAGCGGGCGTTTCGTCGGCTCGTCGAGCCCTACCGGCACGCGCTTGAGGTTCACTGCTACCGGATGCTGGGGTCCGCCCACGACGCCGAGGACTTGGCGCAGGAGACGCTGTTGCGGGCATGGCGGGCCCTGGAACGCTTTGAGCCCAGAGCGCAGTTTCAAACCTGGCTTTATCGGATCGCGACGAACGCGTGCCTGGATGAGCTCGAGCGCCAGCCGCGTCGACCGGAGCCGGTCGATCCGTTCCCCGACCGGCCGTCGGACCAGACGGCTTCGCCGACGTATGACCCTGCTGCGCGTTACGCGATCCGGGAAGGGATGGAGCTGGCGCTGCTGCGCGCGATCCAAGAGCTGCCGGGCCGCCAGCGGGCGGTGTTGATCTTCCGCGACGTGCTCGGCTGGACCGCGCCTGAGGTCGCCGAAGTCTTGGAGTCGACGGTCGCGTCGGTAAACAGCGCGCTGCAGCGCGCTCGCGCGACGATCGATCAGCATCTGCCCGAGACGACGCGGCCGGCAGCGGATCCGGACGAGCGCGAACTGCTCAGCCGTTATGTGGCCGCGTTCGAGCACGCCGACATGGACGGGCTGGTGGCCCTGCTGCGCGAGGACGCGATCCTACGGATGCCACCGCAGCCGTCGCTGGCCGGTGGTCTGCGGATCGCGCACTTCTTCCTCGAGACCGTCGCCCGCGGCGATCTGACACGGATACGACACAGACCGACGTGGGCGAACGGCCGGCCCGCCGTGACAATCGAAGTGCGAGCGCAAGACGACACTTGGATCCCGCACGGGATCAGCGTGCTCGAGATCGAGGAGGGTCAGATCGCTGGGATCGACGCGTTTCTTGACCCGACCCTGCTGCCGCGGTTCGGAGTCCCGGCCGGACGCTAGCGCGCGGTAGCCGCTTCGCTGACCTCGATCGCATTCGCTGGACTCTCGCAGTGGCTGGTCACCCGCGGCGGGGCGAAGATCGTGATGGCGATCGGGATGACGCTGATCGGCGCGGGCGTGATCTGGGCGACCCGGGTGCCCGTCCACGGCCAGTTCCTGGCGAACCTTGCCGGGCCCTTCGTTATCGCCGGCGCGGGAACCGCGTTCGCGTTCATCCCGATCTCGATCGGGGCGCTCGCGGGCGTCGCGGAGCATCGGGCCGGGCTCGCCTCCGGCCTGCTGAACACCTCCCAGCAGCTCGGCGGAGCGATCGGGATCGCGATCGCCTCGAGCATCGCCGCCAGCCACACCCATGCGCTGCTGCGCAGCGGCGACGCCGTACCGACGGCGCTCACCGGGGGGTTCCAGCGGGCGCTGTGGCTGCTCGGCGGGATCGCGCTGCTAGCCCTGCCGGCGATCTTCACGCTCGTCCGGCGCAACGAGATCTCCGACGCCGTGGCCAAGACCACGATCGGCGAGCGGCACCCCGTCCCCGCCCCCGCCAACTGACCCACGCCAAGCCAACCTCGAGATCCTCGTGTTTGGCCTGCACCGCCGGCCGCAGCAGAGGGGAAAAAATTACACCTGACGCCGTGACCAGAGTACTCTGGCGGCCGGCGTTTGAGTTGGAGGGCCAACCGCTCGCCCCAGTTCCACCGTCGAAAGGAACCACTATGTCTACCGCTGATCATCCCGCGGCGATCTCTTCATCGAGCGACGAGGGGTTGGACGGTCTGTGGCGACGTGTCATCGCGCGCCGCTCGTTTCTCAAGGGGGTAGGGGTGGCTGGTGTCACCGCCGCGGGGACGGGCGCCGTGCTGGCCCCGACCGCCGCGGCCAGGCGCACCGCTGGGTTGACAGACGGTGACGTCGCGATCTTGCGCTTCCTCGCAGCAGCCGAGCTCATCGAGCGCGACCTGTGGGGGCAGTACACAGAGCTCGGCGGAGTTCCCGACGACGCGCAGTCGCCGGGCGTGCCTTCGGGCGGGGGAAACAAGCCGTATGTGATGGCGTTGCAGCGGATCGATTCGGACATGCCGCAATACATCACGGACAACACCGACGACGAGTTCAGCCACGCCGCCTTTATCAACGCCTACCTGGCGGCCCACGGAGCGCCTCAAGTCAATCTGGACAAGTTCCGCACGCTGCAGGGCAGCACGGCGACCGGTGCGCGCGACGTCAAGCGCCTGACCAACCTGATGGACTTGAATGTCGACACTAGCTGGTACACGCGCTACCGGAGCACCAGGAACCCGGATTTCGGCGGCGGCTCGTTTGCACAGCTTCTGAGGATCAGGCACCAGCCCGCGATCCCCCGCGATAACGACGACACCGCCAACCCGAACAGGATTCAGGCGATCGCCAACACGGCCTCGTTCCACTTCGCGTTTATCGAGCAGGGCGGATCGAGCCTTTACACCACGCTGCTGCAGCAGGTCTCAAACGTCGAGGTGCTGCGAATTGTGGCCAGCATCGGCGGGGTCGAGGTCGACCACTTCTCACTCTGGCACGACAAGGTCTCCAACGCCTTGGCGCCGCCGGTCGCACCGGTCACCGACCCCGAGACGCATTTGACCTTCCCTAATCTCAGCAACAACCACGAGGAGCTCAAGCAGACCAACCTGATCCTCCCCGAGCCGACGAGGTTCATCAGCGACAGCCTGCCGCTGGTGTCGATTATTCGCCCTTCCTCGACCAAGAACTCGGGGGCGGTCGCCACAATCAAGGCGTTCACCGCCGACAACCTGTTCAAGGGCCAGTCAGACGCATTCTTCGACGCCGCCATGGAACTTGCCGTAAAGGCGGATGCCGCCGAGCGGCAGTGCTAAGCGAGAGGTAACCAACTCGAATCACCAGCGCCAACACGCATGAGGGGAAGGCCCTGAGGTGACCGCGTCAGCCGTCCTGCTGTGGGGGATCGAGTACGCCGGCGGCCTCGATCACGTGTGCGCGCATGTTGCGCTCCATCATGTGAAGGGCGGCGTCGGCTAGTTCGGGGACGATGTGGGCCACGGCGTCGCGCGGGATCGAGACGTCGAAGTGGCGAACGTAGCCGTCGAGGGCCGAGTAGAGGATGCACTGCTCGGTGACCTGGCCGGCGAGCACGATGCGGTCAATGTCGCTGGTGCGCAGCAGGTACTCGAGTTGGGTGCCGTAAAAGATCGAGTGGCGCGCCTTGACAACGAACGGCTGGTCGTCAGAGGGCGCTATTGGCTCGATCAGCGATCCGTCGCGACCACCGCGCGCCCAGCCGACTAGCTCATCACGGCCCGCCGTCCAGTCGCCGTGGTTGTCGTTGACCCACACCGTGAGGACGTCGCGCTCGCGCGCCTCGCCGATCAGCCCCTCGATCGCAGGGAGTACCTCCCGCACGGACCGCATCAGCGGCTCGGCGTCCTCGTGCTCGTAGCGATTGAGCATGTCGATCACGATAAGCGCCTGCGGCATGACCCCAGTGTGCTTCCCCGCGGGGGCGGGTGCATCACCGTCAGCGAGTCCAGAGCCTCCAGTTTGATGGAGTCTCGCTTGCGCGTTTCTGCGCCATGACGGCTGAAGCTAGCCCCGGGCGTACTCCTCAGCCGCACGCGGTTCGAACTCATATGCGATGAATTGCTCTTCACCGACGACGTGTGCATCATGGCCCGGCTCGATGACGTACGCATCCCCGGCGCGGAGTTCGGCCTCCGACCCGTCGTCATGGGTTACGTGCAGAGCCCCGGCCTGCACAAACCCGACGTGTCGAGCCTGACAGCTGTCAGTTCCCACCACAGGTTTGATGCACTGCGACCAGCTCCACCCCGGCTCCAACACCATCCGCGCGGCAGTCGTGCCACCGGTCCTCACCACATCCACCCGCGTCTTCTCCGGGGCCCGTGTCTCCTCGGGCGAATCGAAGTTCAGCGCTTGCACTCCCGGCATCGGACCTCCTTAGCTCGTTGGCGCCCACCTGCCGTGCCGACGCTACTACGCGCAAGCGTTCCCACGCAAGGAGCAGGCGCGTCGCCCGCTGATTTCACGGGCCGGATACCCGATCCCCAGCTCTGATCCGTTCATCGAGGGGGAGCCAGACACTTCGGCCGCTAGGCTCGAGCACGGTATGTCGGTGTCCGTCGCTGTCGGGCTGATCCTGGCGCTGCTGACCGCGTTTGGCTCGGTGGCCGGCTTTTTGTATAAGTTCCGGGGGGCGCGGAGCGCGCCGCAGGTCGAGTTACGCAGGCCTGTTCGTAGCACGATCCTGCTGTTCCGCTCGCCGGTCTACTCGCTGGGGATAGCGATCGGCCTGAGCTCGTGGCTGGTGCACGTCGGCGCGCTCGCATTGGCGCCGATCTCGCTCGCGCAGGCGACCGTGGCCGGGGGCCTGGTGCTGCTCACGGTGGTGGCCGATCAGCTATTCGGGATCGAGGTTACGCGCCGGGAGTGGATCGGCGTGACGTTGATGGCGGCCGGGCTCGCAGCGCTGGCCGCCACGCTTGATGGCGATGCCCGCAGCGCCCACTCCCACTACGCGGTCGGCACGCTCACCGTGTTCCTGCTCGCGACCGCTGGCGGTGGGCTGCTCGTGACGGCGCTGTTCTCGCGCCGGGCGAGCGCTCTCGCGGTGGCGGCTGGGTTTGAGTGGGCGGCAGCGGACACCTCGATCAAGGCCCTCAGCGGGCACCTCGGCGCGCTTGGCGCGGGAGTGTTGGTACAGCCGCTGGCGCTGGTCATCTTCCTCGCATCGATGGTGGGGCTGTTGATCTCGGCGCGCAGCCTTCAGCTCGGCGAGGCCGTGCCGATGATCGCGCTGACCAGCGCTGCCGCGAACCTGACCACGATCGCCGCCGGACCGCTCGTGTTCGGCGAGCCGCTGCCCGCCGGACAGGCCGCGCTCGTCGTGAGGCTGCTGGCGTTCGCGTTGGTAATACTCGCCGCGGCGCTCACACCGCCCCCGGTCCAGGCGACGATCCAGCAGACCCGGGGATCAATTGGGCGATGAGCCGGGTGGGCGCATTGCCGGGCTCGAGTGCGGTAGGCGACTATCCCTTCGGGACGAGCGCGAACGCGCGACTCGGGCTACCGGTACCTCCGACCAGCCGCAGCGGCGAAACCACAATCAACGCGCCCGTGATTGGCAGTCTGTCGAGGTTGGCGAGCTGAGTGAGGCCGAGGCGACCCGCGCCGAGCAGCAGGTTGTGCAGCGGGAAGGGTGGGTCGAATCCGCCGCCGGCACCGGCGTCGATCCCGACCGTCTCGGTCCCGAACCCCGAGATTGGTCGCTCGTGCGCCAGCCACCGCGAGGCGTCCACGTCCGGACCGGGGGTCTCCGGTCCGTTCTGGCCGACGTTCAGAAACGCGGCCTCGTCCTGAGCCCGCGACTGCCAGCCGGTCCTCATCAGCACCCAAGCGCGCTCAGGGAGCCGCCCGTTCTCGGCCTCCCAAGCCTCCAAGTCGTCGACCGTCAGCAGGTAACCCGGGTTCGCCTCGGTCTCGGCGGTCTTGTCGACGACGCACGCCGGGCCGATCAGCATTGACGGCGGGATCGACGCTACGTCCGCGCCGTCCTTCCCGGTGATCCAGTGAATCGGCGCGTCGAGATGGGTGCCGGCGTGCTCGCCGATCGTAAGCGTGTACCACGCCCACGCGGGACCGCGATTGTCGTAACGGCTGATCTCCTCACGGCTGAGGCGGGGAGTGTTGGCGAATGGCGGTGGCAGCTTGATCACCGGCGTCGACTCGCTGAGCGGTTGCGTCAGGTCGACGATCTCAACCGATCCGTCCGCGAGCCCCTCGAGCAGGGCGCCGACTTGAGTGGTTCGCGTGCTCGACATCGTTGACTCCTTTTCAGCCTTGGCTCTGTCTTCAGCCCGCGCGGAACGCTTCCTCCAGCCACTCCGCGCAGATCGTGGGGTTGACCTTCGCGTCGAGGACGAGCGGCCCGTGCGATCCGCTCAGCCACTCCTCGAGCACGTAGAGCTCCTCGGCGCTGCGGACGGTCGCGGCGTTGGCGCCCGCGGCGCGGGCGATCCCCGCAAGATCCGCATCCTGGAAGCGGACCAGTGAGACGTCGCGTCCCATCGGCTCAAAGTGGTGAACCTCAGCGCGGCGTCGTCGTAGATCACGACCAGCAGGTTCCCGATCTGAAGCCGCGCCGCGGTCTCGAGCTCGGCCAGCGCCATGAACGCGCCACCGTCGCCAATCGCCGCGACCGTGATCCGTTCGGGGTGGGCGATCGCCGCCCCGATCGCGTTCCCAAGCCCGAGGCCGACCGCCTGGAAGCCGTTGGGGAACACCCACGCGTGTGCATCGGGAACGCTCAGGTACATCGATGGGTAGCCGAGGAAGTGGCCGGAGTCGACAGCCACGGCACGGTTCTTCGGGAGGAGATCGTCAAGACGGATGCTGAGCGTACGCGGGTCGATCCATTGTTCGGTGCCAGCGTCCTCGTAGGGCTCGTCGCGCCAGCGGCGGGTCGCGATCTGCTCGGCGAGCTCGGGCGAGCGAAAGCCGATGTTCGAGTGGCGGCGCTGCTCGAGCTCGCGCGTGAGCGCCCTGGCAGCCGCGTCGGCGTCCGCGATCACCGCCGCGTCGACGGGCTGATTGCGGCCGATCGCGCGCCGGTCGACGTCGATCTGGGCGATCCGGGTGTGCCGCCCGATCATTGCGCCGTGCTTCGTCGTCCAGTGGTTCAGCGACGCGCCGATGACGAGATGGACGTCGGCTTGCGGAAGCAGTTCGGTCGCCAGCGGCGAGGCGAACCCGCCCGCGATTCCGAGAGCGAAGGGCAGGCCTGAGAACAGGCCGTTCGCGGGGGCGGAGGTCGCCAGCAACGCCCCCATGCTCTGGCCAAGGGTCTCGAGCTCCGGCCCCGCGTCGGCGAGGACGGCACCCCGGCCAGCGATGATCGCGGGCCGCTCCGCGGTGGCGAGCAGGTCCGCGACGCGCGCGATAGCGTCGGGTGCGGGCTGCGGCGGCGATAGCGGCGGGCGTGGGGGTTTGCTTGGTCTGGTCGTCGGCGCCCCCTGGGACTGAACGTCGATCGGCAGCATCAACACGATCGGGCGTGACTCCATCAACGCCCGCTCGTACGCGCGCTGTGCGTCATCAGCCGCGGTGGTGACGCCATACACCCGGTCGGCGATCGCGCCCACCGACTCGACCAGGTCGTGCTGATCGATCCGGAGGTTCGAGGTCAGCGCCGCCGGCGGCGTCTCGCCCGCAAGGACCAGGAGGGGCGTGCGGCTCTTCGCCGCCTCGGCGATGCCGGTCATCGCGTTAGTCAGCCCCGGTCCCTGGTGCACGCTGGCCACGCCGACCCGGCCGCTGACGCGCGCGTACCCGTCCACCATGCACACGGCGCTGCATTCGTGGCGGGCGTGGTGAAAGCGTGCCCCGCCGTCGCGGAGGGCGTTCGTGACGATAAGGTTGCCGCTTCCGAGCACGCCGAACGCGTCGTGCACCCCCTGCGCCGCGATCGTTGCGCCGACCACGTCGGCGACCGTGCGCTGCTGTTCAGCTTCACGCGCCGCCTCGGCGACGATTGGCGCTGCGCCCTCGGCCCCGCTCACGAGGCGAAGATCCTATCCGGCGTTCATCGCCGGCGTTGGGAGCTCGGGGTGAGAGGCGGGATCACCTATGGAACGCAGGCGTCCCCGCTCGTGAGAGCCTCCGTGGAGTCTTCTGAGAATCTGGAACACGACCAACGAGAGGAGCGACGCGATGAGAAGGCTGGCGGTAGTCGAGTTCCTGACCCTCGATGGGGTCATGCAGGGCTTCGGCGGTCCTGACGAGGATCGCGAGGGCGGCTTTGAGCATGGCGGCTGGGGTGCCCCGTACGCGAGTGAGGAGATTGGGCAACGCGCGGGCCAGGGAATAGGCGCCACTACCGCGTACCTGTTCGGCCGCAAGACCTACGAGCACATGGCGGCGCACTGGCCAAACGAGCCCGACGAGAACCCGATCGCACGACATCTCAATTCGACGCCGAAATACGTCGTCACCAGAACCCTGACCGATCTCGATTGGGCCGGATCGCAGATCCTGGACGGCGATGTCGTCGAGTCGGTGAATGACCTCAAGTCCCAGGGCGATGGCTTCATCACGGTGCTAGGCAGCGGCGAGCTAGCGCAGACGCTGATCCAGCACGCGCTGATCGATAACTACCGGCTGTTCGTGCACCCGCTGGTGCTCGGCACCGGCAAGCGCCTGTTCCGCGAGACCCCCCGCCCACTACCGATGCGGCTGG
>JAFAPR010000027.1 GCA_019247075.1 Solirubrobacterales bacterium | reverse complement strand
ACCGTATTAGTGATGGTCGTCCGCACCACCGCGGCGGTGGCGACCGAGCGTTTGCTGCTCGACGAAAAGCCCGGGCTGGCGCCGTTGCCGCTTGCGGACGCCGCTGCCACCACTACGCCCACTGCTCCGCCGACCAGGGCGCCGACGGCAGCGGCGACGGCTACGACCCGCCCGGCGGCGAACTCAGCCACCGGCAACGACCGGGAGGCCGCCGTTGAGCTCGATCGTTCCTGGCTGGGGACTGCCGCTGAGTCCTAGTAAGCCGGTCTTGTGCGCGCACAGGATGGAGGCTTTGCGGAAGACCGGATTGGTCGGGTTCAAGTCTCCCCCGCCGTTCATGGGGATCGACAAGTTGGTGCCGGTGGGGTCGGGAAAGTCGGGGATCCCGTTGGCTTGCATGCACGCAGAGAACTTCAGCAGCTCGCCGGGATCCGGCTGTTTGGGCGGGCCGCCGCTCAACGCGGTTTGGGCGCGGTCCAGGTACGACCGGCAGTACTGGCCAGGCCCGGAGTTGCCCTGCCCGCCCTTGTTGGTCCCGCTTAACCCGCCCGGGATAGCCGGATTCCACTTGACGTGGATCAGCTTGTTCGCGTCGATGGTCGGATCGAGCTGGTTGGGGTCACCGTGGCGCCGCATGCAGGAGGCCCACTCATCCAGCAACTGGGTCGGGCTGCCCTGCGCGGCCGCCGGCGTGGTGCCGCTGCTCCCGCTGTCGCTGGATGTCCCCCTACCGGAGCTGCTCGTCCCCAGGCTGGCGACGTGTGGCGAGCTAGAGCCGCCGCACGCGGCCAGCCCGATGGCCGCCGCTGTCATGAGGACGGCTAGGCGTTGGGCGGAGAGCTCAGCCATTGGCACCCGACCCTCCGATGCCGCCCGACACGGGAGGCCCCGGTGGCCCGCCGCCACGGGGCCCGCCGGTCATCGGTACAAGCGGACCCGGTGCAGGTCCGCCGGGCGGGATCGCTGTGCTAACTAAGACGTCTCCCGGAGGACCCCACCCGGCGCTCAACCAGACCGGCAAGCCGAGCTTGTTGCCGCACCTGATGCTGATTCCTACGACTGACGGGCTCGTCGCATCGACGCTGGTGCCGTTGAAGTTGATTGTGTTCCCGGTGGGGTAGGGGTAGTTCGAGACTCCGCTCGCCCGCATGCAGTTGACGTACCGCAAATGGTCGGCCGGGTTCGTATCTCCTCCCGGGTCCCGAACCGGCATGGCGGCCCGCAAGGCGCGCTGGGCCGCGGCCAGGTACTTGCTGCACTGACCTGAGACAGCGTGCGGATCCCTCACCGGCCCGCCCTCTCCGATAGGCGGCACGGTGATGTTGATCACCCCGTGGGCGTCGATGATCGGGTCGGCCTGGTTGGGATCGCCATAGCTGTGCATGCAGGTAGCCCACTCGTCCAGCAGCCGGGTCGGGTCACCCTTTGCCAGCTTCGGAGCCGAGGCACCGCCAGTAGCCGTGGAGCTCCCCGTGCTCGCGGTGCTTTCCGCCAAGCTGGTGACGCGCGGCGTGCTGGAACCACCGCACCCGACTAGCCCGATGGCAGCCGTCGCCACGAGGGCCGCGAGCCCGGGCGATCGCCGGTACTTCGTTGTCCTGCCACCAAGACTGTCAAAGCGTTTCTCGCGGACTTTCATCTGCTCTCTTCACGGTCGAAGCGGCCTTCTGGGCAGTTGTACGAAGTGCCGGGTCACAACTCGGTCATAGTCGTGACCTGCCTGTGACCTGGACCTGACATCTTGTAATCCGACAGGACCGCCAGCGGGGCGCTGCCAGATAGCCACGACCGCTTGCCAGCCTGTGACTAGGAGAAGCGATGAGAGTGCTGGTAGCTGAGGACCACGAGCGGTTGGCCAGGACGGTCGCGGCCGGGCTCCGCCGCTACGGAATGGTTGTCGACGTGGCGTTAGACGGCGACGATGCCATCGCTCGACTGGTCACCAACCGCTACGACGTGGTGGTGCTGGACCGCGACCTCCCCGGGACCCACGGCGACGAGATCTGCCGCACCCTCGCGGCCGAGCGATGCGAGAGCCGGATACTGATGCTCACTGCGGCGAGCTCGGTGCGAGAGCGGGTCGAAGGCCTTGGCTTGGGCGCCGACGACTACCTCCCGAAGCCGTTCAACTTCACGGAGATGGTCGCCCGGGTTCAGGCGCTGGGACGTCGGCCGGGTGCTCCCAAGCCGGAACGCTTGGGCTACCGCGACCTGACATTGGACCCCGAAAGACGTCTCGCAACCCGCGCCGGACGACGCCTGGCGCTCAGCCCGAAGGAGTTCGCCGTTTTGCAATGCTTGCTCACTGCTGAGGGACGGCCGGTGTCTGCGGAGGAACTTCTCGAACGTGTATGGGATGACGCGACCGATCCTTTCACCACAACCGTCAAGGCCACGATCAACCGGCTGCGCGCCAAGCTCGGTGAGCCGCCGATGATTGAGACCGTCCGCGAGCGCGGCTACCGCATCGGAGACGCCTGATGCGCGTCGCGGACCCCCGGCCCGCAACACGCCCCTGGTTGCGATTGCCCCGCCGCACTGCCCGTCTCCGGCTCACCGCTCTCTGCGGCGGCCTGTTCCTCCTCTCCGGCGTCGCGTTGGTCGCCATCACCTATGGGCTGTTTGAGCGCGCGACCGAATTCAGGACCCCACCCCTACCGCAGGTCCCTCACGCTCCCGCCGTCGAGCGTCTCCAGCTTCCGGTTTCGCCGGGCGAGAGTCTGCCCCCTGCCGGGCCGGGCCGACCCGGAGCGCTTCCCTATCAAGGTCCGCATCCGCCGCTGGCCCTCGCCCAAACGGAG
>JAFAPR010000327.1 GCA_019247075.1 Solirubrobacterales bacterium | reverse complement strand
GCGACACGAACAGGCTGTCGGTGCTCGGGTTCGGCAGCAGCCTTTGGCGGGTGTGGACGTAGCGCTCGAGCGCATCGACAGTGCTGTCCTGTAGCGGCACGAGCCGCGACTTTCCGAACTTCGACTCGCGGATCCGCAGCACACCCTCGGCTCGGTCCAGGTCACCGCGGTCGAGGCGCAGCGCTTCCCCGACCCGCAGCCCCGCGGTGGCGAGCAGCCCGATCAGCGTCTGGTATGTCGCTGAGCGCAACGACTGCGGGATCACCGTCCGTGCCTGCTCGATCATCTCGAGCACGTCGTCGTCGGAGTAGATGAACGGTCGCCGCCACTGTCGTGGGTGGCGGATCGTCCCGGCGGGCGGTACCTCGGTCCGCGGATCGATCCCGGACGGGTAGCGAGCGAACCCGCGGACAAGCATCATCCGATCTGCTGGAACGACGCTGCCAACTGGCATCTCACGCTCCAGCGCCCATCCGAGCGCCGCGTCGATCGTGACGAACTCGGCATCGCGCGCGTCGAGATAGGCCACGAACCGGGGCAGCAGCCGGTGCGCGTCAGCGAGCTTATGCCCGAGCGTCCGACGCAGCTGCAGGTAGGCGTCGAGGTGCTGCGCGAGCGTGGTCATCGCGCTGCTCCTGGCCACGGACGCGCGACCTGCCGCAGCCGGCCGAAATCGACCTTCGCGTAGATCGCGGTGGTCGCCAGATCGCTGTGACGCAACACCTGGCTGATCTCCGCCAGCGCCGCTCCAGGCGCGGGCATCCGGGTCGCAAGCGTGTGCCTGAGCCGGTGCGGCCCGACGTGCGGCACACCCGCCTGGCGGCAATGGCGCTGCAGACATCGCCCACCAAGTCGGCGCGGATCGGACGGGTCGGCGCCCGCAACGTGAGAAACACGCTCCGGGAGTCGTGGTGGCCGCGGAGCGCCAGATACCCGGCGAGCGCCTCGCCGACATCATCAGGCAGCGGGAGCCGGTCGTCGCGGCGCGCCTTGCCGCGCACCAGCACCTCACCAGCCCGCCAATCGAGGTCGTGCAACTGCAGGCGTGCGATCTCGATCGACCGCAACCCTAGCCTGGCGAGCAGCATCAGGATCGCCCGGTCCCGCGCACCGTCAAGCGTCAAACAGTCGCAGCTGGCCAACAGCGCCTCGATGTGCGACTGCGGCATCGTCGGCGGGATCGTCGTCTCCCGCCACCCCGCGACACCCGGAACGGATTCCGCCAACGACCTGGGTGTGAACCCGCGGACGTGCAGGAACCGCAGCAGGCAGCGCAGCTCCGCGACCTTCCCCTTCGCCGACCCGAGGCATACCCGCTCGCACTCGCCCAGCAGGAACCGAGACACGACCGCGCCGTCGAGGTCGGTCACACCGAGCGCGTCCGTCTGTGTCACGCGCGCGGTCAGGAACCGGCGCGCGAGCGTCTCATACCGAAGCACCGTCATCGCCGCCAACCCACGATCAGCCACCAGCCACTCCCGGTACTCGCCGACCAACCCCTCAACCGGTGATAGCGCCGGCGGCTCCTCCGCCCCCATCACACCGACCTCGCGGAGATAACTAAGCATCGACCGCAACGCACGGAGGGTCGGCACCCGACGAGCACCAGCCGCACGCCACTCCACAAGGCATGACTCGATCGAGGCGACGGTCACGGCACCGATCTCGATCCCCTCGGCATCCATCCATCGACCCAGCCGCCCCAGGTCCTTCAGCATCAACCGCACCGTCTCCGGCGTATAGCCGGCCTCCAGCAACCACACCCGGTAGCCCCCCACGAACGGCCCAAGCCGCCCCGGCCTTCTGCGAGTACCCGACACCGTCACCGCCTCCTTGTCGGAGGCGACCCCCGACGATCGAAATGGCTAGTCGGGACGCGGAACTATGCCGACAGGCATGCCAGCCGGAAGGCCCAAAAGGCCGTCAGCGCAAGCTTTTCGACCAACGAGCGGAATCAATGTCGGCATAGTCGCGGTATCGGCACACGTCACAGACCAGCAGCGGGATCCGCTCCAGGCGAGCGAGCTCGTCGTCGAGCTTGCCCTGTCGCTGCGCGTCGGCCAAGAGCGCGACCCACTCGGTCGCGGTCCGGAACAGGACGCGCTGACCGGCCAGGCATGCGCGGATCCCCAACGCGATGCTCAGATGCGTCTTCCCGGTCCCCGGGGGCCCGAGCAGGATCACGTTCTCCTTGGCGTGCAGGAAGTCGAGCTGCCCGAGATGCTCGATCACCTGCTTTCGCACCGAGCGCTGGAAGGTGAAGTCGAACTCCTCCAGCGTCTTGTGGGCGGGGAACCTGGCGGCTCGGATCCGCAGGCGGCCGCCGGAGGACTCCCG
>JAFAPR010000289.1 GCA_019247075.1 Solirubrobacterales bacterium | reverse complement strand
GCATCGTTGATGTCGCTGGCGCCGGCGGTCAGGCGACTGCACCGAGATCCCGGAGCCCGTGTGCAGCCGCTCGGCGGTGGCGAGGCTCCGGCGATAGCTCGTCGTCTCGCGGCGCTGGCTGGCCGGCGGTCCGGCTGATGCGAGTTGCGGTCGTCGACCCGTCGGCCTACACCCCTCCCTATGACCACGCGCTGTGCACCGAGCTGGCTCGCCTCGGCCTGGACGTGGAGCTCGTCACCAGCCGCTTTCTCCATGGCGATCCTTTGGTGCCCGACGGCTACCGCGTGCGCGACCTGTTCTACCGCCGCACCTTCGGTCCCCCGGGTTCCGCGATCCGCACGCTGAGCAAGCTCGCGGCTCACCCGGCGGGGATGGTCAGGCTTCGCCGGATCGCCCGCGAGGCCGATCTCGTCCATTTTCAGTGGCTGCCCGTCCAGTGGCTCGACGCTCTCATGCTGCCCCCAGGTCCATTGGTGCTGACGGCACACGACCTGCTTCCGCGCGAGGCCCGGCCCGGCCAAGCCCGTTCCCAGCGCCGTCTGTACGCCGCGGCCGACGCGGTGGTCGTCCACTCCGAGTACGGTCGCCGCACGCTGACCTCGCTCGGAGTCGACGCGGCCAAGGTCCATGTCATCCACCATGGCGCCTTCGACCACCTGGCGGCGCCCGCGGGACCGGCGGCGCTGCCGCCAGAGCTTCACGATGTGGGCGGGCCGGTGGTGCTGTTCTTCGGGCTGCTGCGGCCCTACAAGGGCCTTCACGTGTTGCTGGAATCCTGGGCACGGCTCGATCGTGAGCCTTTCTGGGGCGATCTGGGACCAGGCGAGCTATGGGTGGTGGGTCGACCGCGGATGTCGCTCGAGTCGCTGCGGCGCAACGCGCCCGCATCCGTGCGCTTCGTGCCGCGGTTCGTCTCGCACGGCGAGCTCCAAGCGGTCTTTCGTCGCGCCGACGTGGTCGTACTGCCGTACTCGCGCACCGGGCGGTTCGACCAATCGGGGGTCCTGGCTACGGCCCTCGCTTTCGGCAAGGCCATCGTCCTGACTGACGTCGGCGGCTTCCGGGAGGTTGCAGATCACGCGGCGGCGCGTTTGGTTGCGCCCGACGACCCGGGCTCACTGGCGGACGCCCTCGTCGTCCTGCTCGGCGACCCCGACGCGCGCAGGGAGCTCGAGTCGGGCGCTCTCCTGGCGGCCCGGCGCTCCTACTCGTGGCGCGAAGGGGCCGCGAAGACAGTTCGCCTCTACGCCCAGCTGATGGGCACGGGCCCGGCACCGCCAGAAGATCCGCGACAATCTCGCCCGCGATGAGCGCGCTCAAGATCGCCTTCTGGCTGCCGGTCAGCCTGCTCTGCTACAGCCACCTCGGCTACCCCGCGATCCTCGCCCTGATCGCGCGGTCACGACGGGGCTCGGAGGCAAGGCTTCCAGAGGACGGGCAGCGGGAATGGCCGACGGTGTCGCTGATCGTCCCGGCCTACGCGGAGGAGGCAGTGATCGCCGAAAGGGTGCGCAATCTGCGCGCGCTTTCATATCCGAGAGACCTGCTGGAGATCATCGTCGCCTGCGACGGCTCGCCGGACCTGACGGCGCAACGGGCCCGCGAAGCGGGCGCCGATCTCGTGCTGGAACTGCCGCGGGGTGGCAAGATCCACGCCCAAGACACGGCGGTAACCAGGGCGCACGGCGAGATCGTGGCCTTCTCCGACGCCAACGTCCGCTGGGAGTCCGGCGCGCTCGAGGCGCTGGTGGCACCCTTTGCGGACCCGCGGGTCGGATACGTCTGCGGTGAGGTCCGGCTGCTGACCGAGCGAGGGACCAACCAGGAGGGACTCTACTGGCGCTACGAGATGTTCGTGCGTGACCTGGAGTCACGTCTGCGCTCGGTGACCGCAGGCAACGGAGCGATCTACGCGACGCGGCGCGAGTCCTATCTCGTGGTCGAGCCGATCATGGGACACGACCTCTCGTTCCCGTTCAACATGGTCAAGCGCGGGTGGCTTGCGGTTTATGCGCCCGGCGCGCGCGCGACCGAGAAGATGGTGCCCACGATCGAGGGCGAGTTTCGGCGCAAGCGCCGGATGATGAGTCATACCTGGCCGATCGTGATGCGAGGCGGGCTGCTTTCCCCGCGCGGATATGACCCCGCCTATGCGGCCATGATCATGTCGCATCGCGTATTGCGGTACGCGTCTCCGTTCCTGCACGTGATCGCGCTCGGGTCGAGCATCGCCCTGCTCGTGAGCGGACAGGGCGCGATTTACGGGGTTGCGGTCGGGGTCCAGGGCGGGGTGCTGCTTGCAGCGATCGCGGCCCGCGCGCTACCACTCCGACCTCTGCTGGTCGCCCGCTACTACGTCCTGACGACGGCCTCCCTGCTCGCCGGCCTGTGGGATTGGCTGCGCCACGGCACGCCTGTGGGTTGGGAGCCCGCCGAGGGAACGCGGTGAGAGATGGTCAAACGGCTGCTCGACCTCCTCATCGCGGTGCCTGGGACGCTACTTACGGCGCCCGTGATCGGCCTGTTGGCCCTGTTGATCCGGCTCGAGAGCCCGGGGTACCCCATCTACACGCAGATCCGGGTGGGCAAGGACGGGAACGAGTTCTCGATCTACAAGCTCCGCACCATGGTCCGCGGCGCGGAGTTCGTCGGCGCCGGTCTGGCGATCCAGCAGGGCGATGAGCGCATCACCCGCGTGGGCGCGCTGCTGCGCCGGTACTCGCTGGATGAGCTGCCAAACCTGTGGAACGTGCTCGGAGGAGAGATGTCGATCGTAGGGCCACGTCCCACGATCCCCGTCCAGGTCAGCCAGTACACCGAGCGCCAGTCAGGGCGGCTGAAGGTCAAGCCGGGCATCACCGGCTGGGCCCAGGTCAACGGCCGGGCGGCGCTTCCTTGGACGGAGCGCATCGAGCTCGATCTCTGGTACGTCGAGCATCAGTGTCTGGCGCTCGATTTGCGGATCCTCGCGCGAACCATGCAGATGGTGGGCTCGGGCAAGGGCCTCTACAAGGGCGAAAGAGGTGGGTGGCACCCGCCGCCGCAATCGCCTTGAACGAGGTCGGGATCCTGCTCACCGGCGTCGGAAAGCGCTACGACATCGTCGCGGCCTTCTCACAGCACGCCGAGGTCGTGGCAGTCGATCCGAACCCGCTGGCGCCCGCCCAGTACGCCGCCCACCACCGGCGCGCCGTGCCGCGGATCGGCGATCCCGGCTATGTGCCCGCGCTGCGGGAGCTGTGCGAGGAGTTCGGGGTGCGCGCGGTCGTGCCGCTCACCGACCTCGACATCGAGATACTCGCTGGTGCGCGCCTCGCTGGCGAGCTGCCCGCGCTCGTCCCGGATCCCGACGTAGCCCGTGCGATGTACGACAAGTACGAGGCCCACCTGCTGCTGTCCCGCGCAGGCCTACCCTCGCCCCCGACGGTTCTCCCGGGTGAACGCGTGGACGCCTACCCCGTGATGGTGAAGCCGCGCCGCGGTTCCGGAGCCAGATCGATCCACCGCGCCGACAATCGCAGAGCGGCCGAGTTCTTCGCTCGCTACATCCCCGAGGAGACGATGGTGCAGCGGCTCATGGACGGCCCGGAGTTCTCGATCGACGCGCTGTCGGATCTCCAGGGGCGGTGTCTAAACGCGATTCCGCGGACGATGATCGAGTCGCGCGGGGGCGAGTCGATAAAGGGGACGGTGATCGCCGATCCCGAGTTGGCCGAGCTTGGTCGGCGCGTGGTCGAGCTGCTTTCACTGCGGGGCCCGAGCACGATTCAGGTCTTCCGTGATCGCGAGATCGGCCTGCGCATAACCGATGTCAACCCGCGGTTCGGTGGCGCCTTCCCCGCCCCCGTGTATGCCGCGCTGCCGGGGCATACCTACCCGGAGCTGATCGTGCGCATGGCCCGCGGCGAGGAGATCGAGCCGCACGTGGGCCAGTACCGGGCGGGCGTGACCTTCACGCGCTACTTCTGGCAGCTCGAGCTCGACGAGCGGATGGAGCCGACGGGCAGAGACATCGTCACGCCCCCTGGGCCGCCGTCGCCGAGATGAGCGATCTGCTCTTCCAGCAGTCGGCCACGAACCGCGCGATCTGGGCCGTGAGGCGCTCAGGGCGCGTGCGCAGCTCGATGACCGAGTTGGCCGCGATCAGGCGGGCGTTCGGGAGCTCGCCAGCGAGCATGTCGGCGTCTGAGAAGGGGTGGACCGGGTCGCGCGGATGCCCGATCACCAGTGCCGGCGCCTGAAACGTCCGCCGCTCGCTGCGCTGGGGCGCCGTGCGCCCGAAGATGATCCCCTGGAGCACGGCGGCGCTCGGGCCCGGGTCCTGGGCGATCGCGTCGAGCGTGAGCTCGAGCAGCAAGGGCAAGCGCCTTCGGTGCAAGCGGCGCGTGGTGCGAGCGAGTGCCGCAGCCACCGGCTCCCCGAACGTCAGCGCAAACAGCAGCGGCGTGAAGAAACCCGCGCAGGCCGGAATCGCGTTATCGAGCACCGGCATCTCGATGATCATGCCGCATACCCGCTCGGGCGCCGAGGCCGCCAGCTCGAGGGTGATGTTGGCGCCGAGCGACGTTCCACCGACGACGGCCTGGTCGAGCTCGAGGTGATCCAGCAGGGCCACCGTCTGCGCCGCAAAAGCGGGCATCGAGTAGCGCCACATGTTCCGAGGGCGATCCGACGCGCCATGGCCGAGCGGATCGAAGGTCACTACGCGGTTGCCGCGCCGTTGAAGCTCGCGCGCGAGCGGCGCCTGCATCTTCTGCGAGAGCAGCAGCGCCGGGAGCAGCACGGTTGTCCTCGGGCCCTCGCCGCGGACGGTGTAGGCCAGACGATGGCCGTCGTGGCGGAAGTAGTCCACCGCCTAAACATATCCTGGTCAGCGCCGGACAACTCCCACACGCCGCCGGCCCACGCCCGGTACCGTCTTGCGCACAGACGCACTACGAGGAGGACTGTTCAGATGGCAAAGGCTCCACGGTCGCTGGTCGACAAGGTGGTCGCGATCACCGGCGGCGCGCGCGGAATCGGGAGGGCGACCGCCGCGGCGCTGATCGCCCGGGGGGCGAAAGTGGCGATCGGCGACATCGACTCCGTGCTCGCTGGGCGGACCGCCGAGGAACTCGGTCATGGCACGCTGGGGCTGGCGCTGGACGTCACCGATCCGCTGCGCTTCGAGACCTTCCTGATCGAGGTGGAGCGCGAGCTTGGGCCGCTCGACGTGCTAATCAACAACGCCGGCATCATGCCCATCGGCCCGTTCCTTCAAGAGGGCGACGACACGGCGCGGGCGCTCCTCGACATCAACGTCCATGGGGTGATCTTTGGCTGCAAGCTCGCGCTGAAGCGGTTCGTGGAACGCGGCAGCGGTCACCTCGTCAACATCGCCTCCGCGGCCGGCAAGGCCGGTTTCCCCGGCGGCGCCACGTACTGCGCGACCAAGCACGCGGTGGTGGGCCTCAGCGAGTCGATCCGCGCCGAGGTGCGCGGCCTCGGGATCGGCGTTACCGTCGTGATGCCGGTAGTGGTCCGCACCGAGCTCGGGTCGGGCCTCGACAC
>JAFAPR010000074.1 GCA_019247075.1 Solirubrobacterales bacterium | reverse complement strand
GCGAGCGCCGAGACGGCACCAGTGCGCGCGGCCGTGATCGCGGTGCCGTCAAGGAGCGCCGTGGGCCGTCCGTTCTCGTCATCGAAGACCACGATCACCGCCTGGTGCGTGGGGATGTCGGTCCCGGCGTTGCGCGGAAACAGCGTGACAAGCTTGCTCGCCAGCGCGCCGGCCGAGGGCGTATAGCCGGGCATCGCGGCAAGCAACCCATCGCTTTCCTGCACCAGCGCGGCCACGCGATCGGGCACTGACGCCCGGCCGGCGCTCAGGTCAGCCATCGCGCGCGCCAGCGCGTCGATCAGCTCGTCGAGATCGAGCAGTTCCTCGATATCAACTCGACCGAGCACCAACACAACCGGGGACGCTAGCTGGCTTGGGCGGCGCACCGTGAGATACTCGGTCCGTGAGGTACTGCGCCCGGCTCGGTCCGTGACCTACATCGAAAGACTGGGCCCGACCCGCTACCTGGCGGCCGGCGATCGTTACGAGCGCCTCGCCTACCGCCGGTGCGGGCGCAGCGGACTTCTGCTTCCCGCGATCTCGCTGGGCCTGTGGCAAAACTTCGGCGACGACCGGCCACTGGCCACCAGCCGCGCGATCCTGAGACGCGCGTTCGATCTGGGGGTCACGCATTTTGACCTCGCCAATAACTACGGCCCGCCCTACGGCAGCGCCGAGACCAACTTCGGACGGATCCTCGCCGAGGACTTCCGGCCCTACCGCGACGAAATGGTGATCTCGACCAAGGCGGGCTACGACATGTTGCCCGGACCGTACGGAGAGTGGGGTTCGCGCAAGTATCTACTGGCCAGCCTCGACGCGAGTCTGCAGCGGATGGGGCTCGAGTACGTCGACATCTTCTACTCGCACCGGTTCGATCCCGAGACGCCGCTCGAAGAGACGATGGGCGCGCTGGACTCGGCCGTCCGCCAGGGAAAGGCCCGCTATGTCGGCATCTCCTCCTACGGACCCGACCGCACAACCGCAGCCGTCCGGATCCTGCGCGAGCTCCGCACGCCGCTTTTGATCCACCAGCCTTCGTACTCGATGTTGAACCGCTGGGTCGAGGGTGGACTGCTCGACGTGCTCGAGCGGGAGGGCGTCGGCTGCATCGTATTTTCACCGCTCGCTCAGGGGCTGCTGACCGATCGGTACCTCGACGGGGTGCCCGAGGACTCCCGGGTCAGTCGCGGCAACTATTTTTCCGACGAGCTGCTCACGGACGACAACATGGGGCGGACGAGGGCGCTGAACGAGATCGCCCGGCGCCGTGGCCAGACCCTGGCTCAGCTCGCGATCGCATGGGTGCTCAGAGATCCCCGCGTGACCTCAGCCCTTTTGGGCGCAAGCAGCGTCGCGCAGCTCGAGCAGAACGTCGCGGCAGTCGACCAGCTGGGATTCGAGGCGGACGAACTTACGGAGATCGACCGCTACGCCGTGGAAAGCGGCGTCAACCTCTGGGTGCACTCGAGCACGGCCTGAACGCTCCGTAGGACCCGAAAGCCACAAATGGATCCGCGCATCGACGTAGTCACACTCGCGGTCGCCGATCTGGAGCGGTCGCTTCAGTTCTACCGCGAAGGCCTCGGCTTGGAGTCATCGGGGGTGATCGCGACCGAGTACGTCGGCGACGAGGTCACGCCCGCGGGAGCGATCGTGCTGTTCGAGCTCCAGGGCGGCCTGATCCTCGCCTTGTATCCGCGCACCGAGCTTGCGAAGGACGCCGGGGTTCCGCTCGGCTCGGCCCAAAGCGGCGAGTTCAGCATCGGCCACGCGGTCCCGAGCAGGGAGGACGTCGATGCCGTGCTCGCCCGCGCCGAGGCCGCCGGCGCGACACTCACCGACCGCCCGCACGATCGTCCATGGGGAATCTACTCGGGCTACTTCCGCGACCCCGACGGGCACCTCTGGGAGATCCTCTGGAACCCGCGGTTGCGGCGCGCGTAAGCGTTGAGTGCCGGCGAACTCGACACGCTCCTGCATCCGAGCGCGGTTACGCGGCCCGGCGCTCCTCCCCGTAGGTCTGCGTGTGGCGTCGCTCGGTGAAGTGGTCAAACGACTGGGTCCAGGCGCGGCCGGGCCAGCGGTATTCGGCTCGGCCCTCAGCCGGGAAGTACGCGGCCGTGTACAGAGTGCCGAACCCCGAGGCGAATGCCGTGCTGTACAGGGGCCGCTCCACGAACGCGTCGATGAATCGCTCGCGCGTCATGTCAGCCGAAGCGAGCAGCTCGAGGATCACTCGCTCGCGCTCAAACGTCCGCACGGCGCGAGCGTATTCAGGCCAATCGTCGGCAGCTTGGTGGTTGGTCGCCGCCGGCAGCGGGCGGAAGTCGGGCTCGCGGTCCGGGCCCAGGTAGGCGGTCAGGTACTCGCCGGAGCGGTCCAGCAGCGTGACGTTCTGGGCGGCGTGGACCGGCACCCGGGCGAGCACGCCGCGCGCGTCTGCGACGGTCTCACAGGTCTCGAGCAGGTAGCGAACCACGAGTGGGATCCCGAACCCATTGCCGACGGCGCGCCGGCCCCCGAACGTCAGCGAGGCGGCGAGTCCCGCGTCGTTTACGCCGTCCACCAGTCCCCAGAGACAATCTGATACGCCGATGATGCGCCTGCCCGTCCACGCGGTCAGGTACACGATCCCCTCGGCCTTTGAGGCGGGATAGTCATAGTTGCGAACGAGCGCCGGACCCGGCTCGCGCGCCCAGGCTCCCTGCGAGCAGCCCACGACAAACGCCGGCGGGCAGTACATCGACAGAAACCGCCCGGCGAGCTCGTCGCCGGCCGCGAGCTCCAACAGTCGCTCGTAGGTGGGCACGAGCTCGGGCATGTGTGCGGCCAGCTTCCGTCGGCAGGTCTCGAGGTCGGGACGGGCGGCCTCGCCGTCTTTCAGATACCAGCGTCGGTAGGCAGGCCACATCCGTTCGAACGCCGTCTGCCAGCTGTCCCCAGGCTGTCGCTCAGCTATGGCCTCGAACTCGATCCAGTCGCCGGCGGGCGCTACCAGGCCCCCGGGCGCCGTGCGGTCGTGGTCGGGCAGCAACTCCAGCTGCGGCCGGATCTGGTCCCACACGGGCTTCCAGTAGCGGTCGATCGCGTGGATCGCCGCCTGTGGCAGGCCGAGCGACTTCACCCACTCGGGGAGCTCCGTGAGATCGTTCATGAACAGAACGCTACCCGGCCGGACAGTCAGCAAGCGCCGAGTCCGCACCAGTCCCTGATCAGGAGCGCGAGCACCTGTGCGGTCTCGAGCACCGAGGGCAGGTGGACGCGCTCGTCCGCTCCGTGGACCCCCTCCGCGTGCGGCCCGAAGCAGACCGCGGGCGTGTCGCCGTACAACCCGAAACTGCGCGCATCGGTGGTCGCGGTCGAAGGGAAGGGCTCGGCGGCCGTGCCGGTCGCGTGCTCGCGGGCGCGGCTGACCGCCAGCACCAGCGGCGCTGTATCTGGCAACGCATAGCCCCGGCAGCCGAAGCCGTCATAGTCGACAGCCACCTCAAAGGGCTGGAGCTCCGGCGCGGAAGTCGCCAGCTTGATGGCGTCTTCGACGAGTCGGCGTAGCTCCGCGACTCGCTGTTCCGGGTACAGCGCCAGGCGGCAGTGCACTGTGGCCTCCGCCGCAACGGTGGAGGGCCAGTCGCCGGCCCGCATCACGCCGACGTTGAGGTTGATCGGGTGTGGGTAGCGGTCAAACGGCTCCGGCGGGCGCAAGTTCAGCTTCGCCTCGAGTTCGCGAAGCGCGCGGATGATGGGGTAAGCGGCCTCGATCGCGTTGCCACCGGGTTGCGCCTCTCCGGCATGGGATGGCTGGCCCGTGACCCTGACCTGGAACCACAGCACACCTACCTGCGCGGTTTGGACCTCGAGGCTCGTCGGCTCGAGAAGGATCGCCCCGTCGGCGCCAGGCTCGGCCATCACGCACTGGAGCGCCCCGTTGCCGGTGCACTCCTCCTCGACAACCGACTGCAGTTGGATGCGCGCGAGAGGCTCGAGGCCAAGCCGCTTGCACCCGCGCACCGCGCCCACCATCGCCGCTAGGCCGGCCTTCATGTCGCCAGCGCCGCGGCCATACAGCCATTCGCCATCGCGGCGCGCAGCGAACGGCGGCGAAGACCACAGAGAGAGCGGCTCGGGGCTGACGACGTCGATATGGCCGTTTAGAACCAGCGAGTGTCCGCCGCTGCGCTCGCCGTGCGATCGAGGGTTCCGTGACCGGTGAGTCCCCCAGTCGGCGACGATGTTCGCTTTGCCAGCTACCTCCCAACTGAACGGCGAGGCCCCGGGGTGAGCCCGCAGGGCGGCGGCATCGAGCCTCACCTCGCGAGCCTCCAGACCGGATGCCACAAACGCGCGGCGCATCACCTGCTGGCCCCTGGTCTCCTGCCCGAGGACGGTCGGCGCGGCGACCAACCGCGACAGCAAGCGCTCGATCGCGACCTGCTCCGCGGCGACGGCGGCGCGGATCGCTTGGTCTGTCGGGACAGCCTGTCGGAGGTCGCTCCGCGCAGGGCGCACGCGCCGCCGCCCGGGCGCCGGCGTCTCCTCGGCATGGCCCAAAGCGGCTAGTGTCCTGAGTCGTTAGTTCGCAGGCGTTGGGTGCTGGGGGTCGAATCCATCGTCGTTATCTACGACGATGGAGGGGTGATGGCTGAGCGTGCCGAGGTTGTTTTGAGTGGTGAGGATCGGGCGGTGCTTGAGCGGTGGGCGA
>JAFAPR010000069.1 GCA_019247075.1 Solirubrobacterales bacterium | reverse complement strand
CGAGCCGCCGCTCCCGACAGCTCCTTCTTCTCGCGCGCGGGCACGCCGGCGGCCATCATGCCCGCGCCGATCTCGGACCCCTCGGCGACGACGGCTCCCGCCGCCAGCATCGCTCCGGCTCCCACAAAGGCCCGCTGCAGCATGATGCACCCCATCCCCAGGACCGCGTCGTCTGCGACCACGCAGCCCTCGAGCAATGCGCCGTGGCCGACGATCACGCGCCGGCCTACCACCGTGGGCAGCTCGTGCGCGCAATGGATCACCGCATTGTCCTGGATCGAGGCCTCCTCGCCGATCTCGATGTGGGCGTCGTCGCCGCGCAGCACCGCGCCGAACCACACGTTCGCGCGGTCGCCAACCCGCACGTCGCCGATCAGGACGGCCGTTGGAGCGAGGAACACGTCCTCCCCGATGATCGGGGCGACGCCGTCGAGCTCGATGATCGTCGCCATCAGCCGATCCGCGGAGTCGAATTCGACTCGCTTGACCTCACGGCGAAGAGACTATACGCTAGCGAGCGTAAGTCAAGTGTCATACGTTGGGCAGCCCATGGTAGCCACTCCGGTTGAACTACTCGCGCCGAGGACTGAAGAGGAGGTACAGGCCCACCTTTCGGCGGGGAAGCTCGTGGAGGGCCTGCAACACATGTCGCCCAAGTACCTCGAGGGGATGAGGCGGATCCTGACCGTCTCGGCCGACACGGAGCTGGTGAGCGCCCCGTCCTATCTGCGAGCTGCACAGCACGCTCCCGCGCTCAACAACTTCGGCTCCGCGATGTCGATCATCCAGGACGAGCTGGCGCACGCGCACATCGGATACCGACTGCTCGGCGACCTCGGCGTAGACATGGATTGGCTGATCTACGAGCGGCCGCCGGAGCAGTTCAAGTACCCCTACGCCTTCGACGTCCCCTTGAACTCGTGGGTCGAGCTCGTGTGCGCCAACGCGCTGTACGACCAGGCGGGATTCGTGCTGCTGTCAGACGTGTATCAGACGTCGACGTTTGGGCCGTGGAAGCGGGCGCTCGCCAAGGTGGACAAAGAAGAGACCTTCCACCTGCGGCATGGGAGGACCTGGTTGCGAAAGCTGGTCAAGGATCCTGGGGGCAAGGACGAGGTCCAGCGCGCCCTCGACTGGATGTTCATCCTCACGCTCGAGTGGTTCGGCCTGCCAGACGAACTCAAGAAGCATTCCGAGCAGCTCTCCTACGGCTTCAAGGGCAAGAGCAACGACGAGCTCCGGCAGGCCTGGATGGCCGAGGTGGTGCCATTCATGGAGGAGATCGAGATCGAAGTTCCGGCCCACTTCGACGCCGAGGCGGATGAGTACGTGATCGACTGCCCCTTCCCCGCGCGCTTCGACGAGGAGAAGCGGGAGTGGCTGCTTCACCAGAGCCCGATCGACTGGGACGACGTGCTAGCGCGGTGGCGCGAGCGGGGGCCCATGAACAGGGATTACGTGCGCACGCTTCAGCGCGGCTATCAGACCACATCACTGCGAAAGGCGGCGTGATGGCGCTCGCGAGCCCGCGAGCCGCGGTCGAAGCCAGGCTCTGGGAGGCGCTGCGCCAAGTCGAGGACCCTGAAATCCCGGTGTCGGTCGTGGGCATGGGCCTGATCGTCTCGCTCGCGTACGACCCCCCGGCGCGCGCCGCGACCGTGGAGCTGACGTTCACGGCGATGGGGTGTCCGGCCATGGATTTCATCCGGGACGACGTTCGCGCCGCGCTCGAGGCCGACCCCGACGTGGACCGGGTGGAGATCGAGGTCGTCTGGGACCCGGTGTGGACCAAGGACCGCATCCGGGCGGAGACGCGGCAGCGGATGCTGGAGCTCGGCATCGCGGTATGAGCCGCGCCGACGAGACCGTCTGGGAGGTGTTCGCGCGCAAGGAGTATGAGGAGCCGCTCCATCACGTGGGCACCCTGACCGAGGACGACGAAGACCTCGCGATCGTCTGCGCACGCGCGATCTATGACGAGCAGCCCTGGATCGAGATGGTGCTCGTCCCCCGGCCTGAGATCAGGGAGGCAATCCGCGCGTGACCACCGGCCGCTGCACCGACGCCGCCACGACCACGATGATCAGCTTGGTCGGCTCGCTTGCCGACAACAAGAGCGCGCTCGGCCGCCGCTACGGGGAGTGGGCTGTCAGCGCCCCGACGATCGAGTCCGCCGTGGCTGCCGCCGCGATGGCACAGGACGAGCTCGGCCACGCGCGCTCCACGTACCCGGTACTGGCGAAGCTAGGCGTCACGCGCGATGAAGAGACGCTGGACCCCGGGCATCCGCTGCACGCGATCGCGCACGAGCTGCCCGATTGGGCGTCGGTCATCGCCGCCAACCTGGTCGTCGATGGGATCCTCACCACGTTCGTGGCGAGCGCCCGGGAGAGCTCCATCGAGCCGCTGGCGCAGCGCGCGCGGAAGATCCTTCAGGAGGAGGGCGCGCACAGGCGCCACGCGGAGGCCTGGACGCGCCGGCTGGCGCGGGCCGGCGGCTCGGACCGTGACCTGCTGGCGACACGCATCGCGCAGATGTGGACTGACGCCGCGCGCTGGCCCGGCCCCGACGACCACCCCGGCTACGGCGAGGCGATCGATCAGGGAATGGTGAGCGAGGGCCCGGCCGCGATTCGAGGCCGGGTACGGAGCTGGCTCACGGACCTGCTCGACGCCGAAGGGGTGAAGGTCAGGCTGGGCGAGCCGACTGGCTGGGGCGAAGAAGAGCGCCGGTAGATGACTCCCGCCCCGCCGCCCTGCCCGTTCTGCCACTCGGCTGACGTGGAGCTCGTCTCCCCATTCGGCGGCCAGATCATCACCAGCCAGTTCCGTTGCCGCTCGTGCAACACCTACTTCGAGGCGGTCAGGGAGGACTTCGAGGCGGTCGGGGCGTTTGACGCGGTCGGGGAGGGCTTCGGCGCGGTCAAGGAGAGCTTCCAGGCACCGAGGCCGTCGGAGCCCGATGGATGACCAACTGCGTCGGCGCTCGGTCGGCGCGCCGGCTGCGCGCTCCCTGCTGCTGACGATCCTTGGCGAATACCTCCTGCCGCGCGAGAGCTCTGTTTGGCAGGAGACGCTGGTGGGCGCGCTGACGGCGGTCGGCTACACACGGCAGGCCGCGC